>CAIPXZ010000766.1 GCA_903869075.1 uncultured Myxococcales bacterium
GCAGCGACGGCAACGCCTGCACAACCGACAGCTGCGACCCGACGACCGGCTGCACGCACGCCGCCAACACCGACCCGTGCAGCGATGGCCTCGCGTGCACCACCGGCGACGTCTGCACCGGCGGCAAGTGCGTAGGCACCCTGAGCTGCGACGACGGCAACACGTGCACCGTCGACAGCTGCGACGCCGTCGGCGCGTGCGCGCACCTCGTCAACGTCGGCAGCGCGTGCAACGACGCCAACGCCTGCACCGCAGGCGACACGTGCCAGGCGAACGCGACGTGCGCCGGCGTCAACGTCGTCAACTGCGACGACGGCAATGCCTGCACCACCGACAGCTGCGTGCCGGTCGACGCCTCGTGCGCGCACACGCCCACAGCCGGCGGCGCGTGCAGCGACGGCAACGCCTGCACCGCGGACAGCTGCAGCAACGGCAGCTGCGTCGGCATTCCCACCGCCGGCACGCCGTGCGACGACGGCAACGGCTGCACGGTCAACGACGTCTGCAGCAGCGGCGGCACATGCGCCGGCACCGCCAAGAACTGCGACGACGGCAGCGACTGCACCGTCGACGCCTGCGACGCGACGACCGGCGGCTGCACGCACACGCCGCTCGCCGGCTTCAAGGCGTCGTTCGACGACGGCACGTTCGACGGCATCGTCACGCAGTCCTTCAACGCCCAGGCCAGTTGGCAGTTGGACAAGACGGTGTCGGCATCGGCGCCCGAGTCCTTGTACATCGGCCGTATTCTCGCGGGCTTGCATAGCTACAACGTCGGCCCCAACGCCGCCACCGCGACGCTGCCGTCGATCCAGGTGCCCAAGAACATCGCCAGCGCGACGCTGACCTTCAAGCTGAACTACAGCCGCGACCCGGCCGAGCCCGCCGGCTGCACCGGCTTCAGCGATCAGGTCGCCGTCACCGTCGGCGGCACGCCGGCGCAGCAGATCTGCACAAGCACCACCGGCTTCCAGACCTTCACCTTCGACGTCACCAGCGCCGCCGGCACCGCGCTCGCTGTCGGCTTCAACGTCATCTCCAACGCCACCGCCAACAACGGCCAGGGCGCGTGGTTCGACGACGTGAGCGTGAACTGGGTGTGCAAGTAGACGGGCGCTTGACGGCGCGGCGGGGTCGGCCGGCGAGACGGAGCCCACCCGAGTGAGGGTGGGACCCAGTTTTCGCGCCCCGGCGCCTTTTGCCGCGGGCCGTCGCAAAATGTCACACGGAGCCCGCAACGCGCGCGTGTCGCCAATACCCGCTTGCGCAAGCAATCCTTGCCAACCGCCCCTTGTTTCCGCTACATTGCGGCGCGAATTGAGCGTCGTCTGCGCCAATTCGCCATCGCCTGCCCCCTGAGCGTGCCCTCGACGGGCATCGGAGAATACGGATGAACCTGCGCCACTTGCTGACCATTGCCTGTACCCTTTCCCTGGGCCTCTCCGCGACCGCGTGGGCCGTACCGGCTGACGCGGGTTCGACCGACGCCTCCGCTGATGCGACCGCGACGGCGCCGGACGCCACGACCGGCGACATGACGAGCAGTGATGCCGCCAGCAACCCCGGCTTTGACGCGTGCTGGGTCGCCAAGTGCCCGAAAGAAGTGGCCGCGTGCGAAGCCGATCCGGACTGCGTTGCCTTCGTGCTCTGCAACTACGACAACACCTGCATCAGCGCCATCAAGACGCTGCAGCAAGCCTCGGCTGACCTCGGCACGGCGTTCCAGAAGTGCGGCGGCAAGGCCTGCACCGACCCGTCGGCGGGTAGCTGCGTCGGCAAGTGCGGCCAGTTCATCCAGGCGGACAAGTGCCACTGCGATGACGCCTGCGTCGACTACGGTGACTGCTGCTCCGATCAGGGCACGATCTGCGGCCCGGGTTCGTGCTCCAAGTCGGATTGCTCGGACGGCAGCACCGGCGCCTACCTCGACGGCACCACCTCGCAGTGCACCTGCGACACCGCGGGCGACAGCGCCGGCACCTCCTGCGCCGATTACGCCACCACCTGCGCCGGCAAGACGCCGACCTGCACGCCGGCTTGCACCAACACGGACAAGTCCAAAAAGGTCTGCGGTCCGGATGGCTGCGGCGGCTCCTGCGGCACCTGCGCCGCCGGCCAGAAGTGCGTGAGCGGCGCCTGCGCTGCCTCGACGACGGGCGGCGCCGACGCCACCGGCAGCACCGCCGACACCGGCAGCACCCCCGACGCCGGCAGCCTGGGCACCGACGACGTCGGCGCCGACACCGCGGCCACCGGCAGCGCCGCCCCGGCCAAGAGCGGCTGCACCGCCGGCACGACCGGTAACAGCGCCGGCTGGCTGAGCGCGGTCGTCGCGCTGGGCTGCCTCGTCGCGATGCGTCGTCGCCGCGCTTAAGGGTTGAATTCCGGGCGAAGGACTCGTCGGGCAACCGCCGGGTCCTTCGTCATTTTTGCCGGCAGGTCACGATGGCGGATCCGCAAACTCTCCTCGCGCAGATGGGCGGCCTGGACGCGCTGCGTCCGGTCATCAGCGAATTCATTGACCGCGTCCGCGCCGACGTGATGATCGGCTTTCATTTCAACGCGGTTGACCCCGACGTGCTGAAGCAGCGCGAGCTTGAATTCACCGCGCGCGCGCTGGGCGGCGAGATCGCCTACACCGGTCGCGGAATGCGCCAGGCCCACGCGCAACACCCGATTTTGCCTGGGCAATTCTACCGCCGCCTGATGATCCTGCGGCAGACGTTGGCCGACCACAACGTGCCGGAGCCGGTCGTCGCGGCGATCATCCTGCACACGGAGCGGCTGCGCGGGCAAATCCTGCAGATGCCGGACCTGTGCGCGCCGCCGAAGCGCCCCGCCGACAGCGAATGAAACTGGCGCGGCGCTGAATTTGCGCTAAGCTCCGGGCTGGCACGGGGCGCCTGTGGGATGGCGCCTTCGCCGGCAGCAACGGCAACCTCGGCTTTGGCGAATTCGCAAGATTCACAAGCGCCGAGCTGTGGGAGAGTTCATGCGCATCGCCATCATTTCGACGTACACCCACCCGACTCGGCTGCCGCACAAGGAGCCGTCGGTGATGCAGTCCGCGGTGCCGGAGCTCATCGCCGGGCTCTGCCCGCCGGACGCGCACATCGAGCTGTACAACGAAAAAGAGGCGGACATTCCGCTGGATCGCGACTGGGACCTTGTGTTTTTCTCGTACCTCCACGCGTACTACGAACACACCAAAGTGCTGTCGACGCTGCTGCGCAAGCGCGGCATCAAAACCGTTGGCGGTGGGCGTCACACGAGCTACTACCCCGACGACGCCGCGCGCTATTTCGACGCCATCATCACCGGCACGCCGGAAGCCAACGTGCCGGTTGTCGTCGCCGATTTTGCCAAGAAGAACCTGCAAAAGCGCTACAACTTGCAGGGCAACGGCATCACTGACATCCAGCCCTACCGCTACGACCTGATTGATTTCAGCCACAACCGCATCCGCCTCCCCGGCATCGAGGCTTCCCGCGGCTGCCCGTTCACCTGCAATTTCTGCGTGCTGACCGGCTGGGAAAAATACCAATACCGCCCGGTCGACGTCGTCGTGGACGAGATCGAGACCAAAATGCGCTTCAACAAGAACTGGTTCGGCCTGTTCGACAACACTTTTGTGTTTCTCGACAACAACCTCGGCGGCAGCCCGAAATACTTGCGGGAATTGTGCACGGCGCTCATCCCCAAAAAACGCATCTGGGGCTGCGCGCTCACGTTCAACATCTTGCGCGATGAGGAACTTGTGCGGTTGATGGCGCAAGCCGGCTGCCGCTACATTTACACCGGTCTGGAGTCGCTCAACCCGGAGTCCATCACCTCCTTCCACAAAGCGCAGAACAAAATTACTGAGGTCGACGAGGTCATCAAGCGCGCGTTTCGCAACGGCATTTTGCTCTCGTTCGGCTTGTTGGTCGGCTCCGACGGCGACACAAGCGCGTACCTGGAAAAACTGCCGCAGGTGCTGCTGGACTTGAAGTATTTTTCCATCACGTTTCTCGGCATCGTCAGCCCGTATCCGGAGACGCCGATCTTCAAGCAAATGCAGGACGAGAACCGCCTTTTGCCCGGCACCATCAGCCGCGACTACGACGGCTATACTCTCTGCCACCATCCCAAGCAGATGGATCCTAGCGAAACTATTGAACATTTCAAGCGCCTGTGCACTGAAATCGGCAAGGCCGGCAACATCATGCGCCACTACGCCAACACGCTGGGCTCGAGCAATTTGCCGGCGTACAAGAAGGTGATTCTCGTGTCAGGACCGGAGATTACCAGCATCCGCAACCCGACGACGAA
>CAIPXZ010000767.1 GCA_903869075.1 uncultured Myxococcales bacterium
CGTCGGCGTGCTGCTGCTGCCGGCGTTTTTTGCCTACACCGGCATGCGCACGCAAATCGGCTTGCTGGATGACCGCGAGGCGTGGCTGGCGTGCGGGCTGATTACGGTTGTCGCGACAGTCGGCAAGGTCGGCGGCGCGGCGGCGGCGGCGCGCCTCAGCGGGCTGAACCGGCGTGACGCGACAGCGCTGGGCATTTTGATGAACACGCGCGGGTTGGTGGAGCTCATCGCCCTGAACATCGGCCTGGATCTGGGCGTGATTACGCCGCGGCTGTTCACGATGCTCGTGCTGATGGCGCTGGTGACGACGTTGGCTACCGCGCCGGCGCTGCGGCTTTTCACGCCGGGCATCCTGCCGCGGCGGGCCATCAGTTGAGGATTTTGACGGCGCTGGCGGCGAAGTTGCCGGCGACGTGCACAGCGTCGGCGCAGCTCAGGCTGCCGGCAGTGTCGGTGGCGGCGCACCAGTTGCCGGTGAAGAGGATCTTGCCGTTGGCGCCGCGTTTGCAGTGCGCGAGCGGCGTGGCGCCGTCGCTGAAGGACACCGGGTTGCCGGCGAGCAGCACGCACAGCGTCTCGCCGACCGCGGTCAGGGGCACACTGTCGGCGTCCTCGAGCGTGACGAAGCCGTCAAAGCTGCCGGCGTCGAGGTACTGCGGGTGGCCGGCGTCGGGCGCGCAGCCTTTCGATGGCTCCAAGCCGGCGGCGTTGTAGGCGCCGATGCAGTTGTTGTGGCTCGTCAGCGTGCCGGTGGCGATGCGCGCCTGGCGCAGCGGCAAGAAAAGGCCGTTGGTCCCGGAGGCGTCGAGGAACACCGGCAGGATCAGGTCGGCACCGGTGGCGACGGTGAACTTGCCGCTGGCGTCCGGCGCGGTGTTCAGCGTGACCGGCTGGACGTGGAAGCTGGCGCCGGACGGGCTGACGACCTCGTCGTCAAAGCTGTAGCCGGCGCTCGGGTCGGCGACGGGCTTGGCGCCGCCGGTCTTGAGCGTCGCCGCGGCGGTGTCGAATTGCAGCAGCCACGAGAACGTGCCCTGGCCGTTGAGGTTGCACGTCGTGGCCTGTGGCATCGTCGCCCCGGTGAGCATCGTTCCGAACGGGCCGCTGGCAAATACGGCGGGCGTGGCGAAGTCGATCTGCGCGATCCGCAAGCCGAATTGCGTCTTGCCGGTGTTGTCAGCCAAAGCGATGCAGCTCGGGTCCGCGATCGCGCACGCGGGCTTGGGCGCGCATGGACCAACCGCCACATCGGCAGCCGCGGCGGCGTCGGCGGTCGCTGTTGCGTCACCGGCAGCGTCGGTCGGCGTCGCGTCCGCGGCAATGCCGGTGTCAGCAGCGCCGGCAGCGTCTGCGAGCGCATTGCCGCTCGTCGCGGACTTGGAACCGCACGCCGCCGCGCCCAAGGCGAAGCAAACCAAGAGCATCTTCGGATTCATCGCTGCCTCATCCGCCCGTCTGGGCGCCCTTCGCCGCCGCCGCCACGGGCGACGGCTTGCTCCACGAACCAGCGCGGAGTGTGCCAAGCGCCGCCGCTTCGTCAAGCCAAAACCGTTGGCCAAGTGCCGACGTAGCCTGACCCCAACGCCATGCACTGGACCGCGCGTCCGGCGGCGATGGACAGGACCGCTCCGGCGGCTGCCAGCTCTTGCGCGGAAATACACAGTATTTTGCAATTCAAATGCGAATGTGAATTATTTGCTTGTCCAAACCCGAGATATCGTCCATACTTCCAGCAGTGTTGCGTCGCCTGCGGAGGGCGTTGCGGCACTCCTGAGCCCGGTCCTGCGGCCCGAGCCCAGCGCGGAACATCCTGCCTGTACCCCTTGCGGTCATCGAATGACCGCTCGTGATTGGCTTGTCTCGGCAATCGCGTTGACCTGCGCTGCGGGTCGTCAATCTGCGTGTCTAGTATCACCGCCGTCGGTGGTTAGGGGAGTTATCATGTCGGAATTCTGTACGAACGCGCGGCATTCTCTCCACGGAAGGCACAGGATGACGGTGCTCGCCGCCCTTCTCCTGCTCAGCGCAAGCGGCTGCATACAGGCGCCGGCGACAACGACCGGTGGCGACGTCAGCGGTAATGACAACGGCTTTATTGGCGAATTGCCCGACGACACCGCCGGCGGCAACCAGGACGGCGCCAGCACCGACGGCACGACGCTCAAGGACGGCGATAGCCAGAGCGACAGCGCGGGCGCCGGCAGCGACGCGGACACACAACTCACCGACGCCGACGGCAGCAGCAGCGACACAACCGGCGACAGCGATCAGGACAGCGACACCGTCAGCGGGAGCGACGGCGCGGTGGACGACGCGGACATGCAGCTCGGTGACGGCGAATCCGGCAGCGACAGCGCATCCGGCAGCGACAGCGTCGGCGACAGCGACGACACCACGGCGACCGACGACGCCGCGGACAGCGACGACACCGGACCGACCGACCTCTGCCCGACGATGGCGTGCGACGACGGCAACCCGTGCACGACCGATTCCTGCACCGCCGACGCGTGCGTCCACCTCGCCAACACCGCGACCTGCACCGACGAAAATGCCTGCACAATCGGCGACATCTGCGCCGATTCCGCTTGCGTCCCCGGCACCGCCGTCGCCTGCGATGACGGCAATCCGTGTACGACCGACGCCTGCAACCCGGCCGTGGGCTGCATCACAGCGCCGACGAGCGCGCCGTGCTCGGACAACAGCGCGTGCACGACGGGCGATGCGTGTTCCGGCGGCACCTGCGTGCCCGGCACCGCGGCTGTCTGCAACGACGGCAACCCGTGCACCGACGACAGCTGCGACCCGCTGAGCGGCTGCGTGTTCACCAACAACGCCATCGCCTGCGACGACAACAACTCCTGCACCACCGGCGACACCTGCACCGGCGGCGCCTGCGTGCCGGCGGCGCCCAGCACCTGCGACGACGGCAACCCGTGCACGACCGAGAGCTGCGACACGGGGACCGGCTGCGTGAGCACCCCCAACACCGCCGCCTGCAACGACGGCAGCGCCTGCACCCAGGGCGACGCGTGCGCCAACAGCCAGTGCGTGCCCGGCGCCACGCTGCCCTGCAACGACGGTAACCCGTGCACCGACGACAGCTGCGACCCCGCCAAGGGCTGCGTCTACACGAACAACACCGCCAGCTGCGATGACGGCAGCGCCTGCACCGTCGACGACGCCTGCGCCGTCGGCAGCTGCGTCCCCGGCAACCCGCTGCAATGCGATGACACCAACCCGTGCACGATCGACAGCTGCGTCGCCGCCGCCGGCTGCCAGCACGTCGCCAACGACCTGAGCTGCGACGACGGCAACGCCTGCACCAGCGGCGACGTCTGCGCCAACAGCACTTGCACGCCCGGACAGGTCGTCGTCTGCAACGACGGCAACGTCTGCACCGACGACGCGTGCAACCCGACGGCCGGCTGCACCGCCACCAACAACGCCGCGCCGTGCAGCGACAACAGCGCCTGCACCGTGACCGACACCTGCGCCGCCGGCAGCTGCGTCCCCGGCGCCGCGCCCAACTGCGAGGACGGCAACCCGTGCACGACCGACAGCTGCGACCCGGCGAGCGGCTGCGTGAACGCCAACAACACGCTCGCCTGCACCGACGGCAGCGCCTGCACCGTCAACGACACCTGCGCCGCCGGCAAGTGCGTCCCGGGCGCGGCGCCGATCTGCGACGACGGCAA
>CAIPXZ010000768.1 GCA_903869075.1 uncultured Myxococcales bacterium
CCTACACGACGCTCTTCCGATCTCGTCGTGACAAACGCGATCGTGCACGGCTCCCGCACCGCGCGCACGAATTTGCGGATCGGCACCCGCGCCAGCACCGCCACCGTGCCGAGCACGAACACAGCGAACAGCGCCAGCGCCAGGTACAGCGACCCAATCAGCATGCCGAGGTTCTTCAGCACGCCAAGTCCCTGATGCGCAACGGTATGGGCCATCGCCGCGCCAACGCCGAGCGGCGCCAGCAGCATCACGTAGCCAGTGAATTTGAACATGACCTGGCCGAGCGCCTCGCAAAACACCAGCACCGGCTTGCCGCGCTTGCCGATGGCCGACAGCGCAAACGCGAAAACTACTGAAAAAGCAACGATTTGAAGGACGTCGCCGTGCGCCATGGCGTCGACGACGCTGGACGGGAAGACGTGGACGAGCGTCTCCGTCAGCGACTTCGGGTGGTTCTGCGCGACCTTGTCGACGGCGGTGAAGTCGGCGTGCAGATCGACGTGGACGCCGATGCCGGGCTTGATCCAGTTCACGACGCCGAGGCCGACAAAAAGCGCAGCGGTCGTCACGACTTCAAAGTACACAAGCGCCTTGATGCCCATGCGCCCGACCGCTTTGGCGTCGCCGCCGCCGGCGATGCCCGCGACAATCGTGCTGAACACCAACGGCGCGATGATGGACTTGATGAGGTTGAGGAAGATGTCGCGGAAAAAGTACAAGCGATCCGCCCACTCCGGCGCGGCGGCGCCCATCACGATGCCGGCGACGAGGCCGATCATGATCCAGGTCGTGAGCGAAAATCGCGTCTTGCGCGGCGGCGAGGCGGTTGCGGGCATGGCGCGGCGTCCTGGGTTGCGGGTTGCGGTCCGGCGCCGCCAGCTCTTCGTCAGCGTCGGTGGCGTTCCAACACGCGCCTAGCCTATGCCGTGGCCCGGTTTGCGGCAAGGACACCGCTGGCGTCGGCCGCCGAGATCGTTCATGCTCCGCGCCCTCGCAGGAGTCGCCCATGTCCAGCCGCCGCCTCATCTCTTCCGGTTCCAGTTTCGAAGCCATCATGGGCTATTCCCGCGCCGTCGTGGAAGGCTCGGACGTGTTCGTCTCCGGCACCACCGGCTTCAATTACGCCACGATGACCATCAGCGCGGACCCGGTCGAGCAGACCCGCCAGGCGTTTGCCAACATCGCCGCCGCGCTGGCGCAGGCCAACTGCACGCTGGATGACGTCGTGCGCGTGCGTTACCTGCTGACGGACGTCGCGCTCTTCGACGCGCTGGCGCCGATTTTCGGCGAGTACATGGCCAAGGCGCGCCCCGCGGCGACGGCGATGGTCGTCGGGCTGCTCGATCCGCGCATGGTCATCGAGATTGAAGTGACGGCGCGGACGCGCAACTAGCGGGAAACAGTCCGCATTCCCGGCGTCGACGGCGACGGCGCCTTGAGCATCGCCAGCGCGATGCCCGCCGCCACGCACACCGGCAGCGTCTCGCCCTCGGCCGTCGTCTCCAGGCGCACGCGCAGCGCCATCGTCTCCAACATCGTCGCGTCCAGGTCGCCGTCTTCAGGCGGCAGCACAAGCAGCACGGACATCCGCCGCAGCGCGCTCAGCGCCCCCACGGTGTGCTGGCCATCGCGGCGCAGCACAACCGGCTGGCCGCCCGCGCGCGCATACGCCTGCAGTTGCGCCAGCGTATTCGGGCACTCGCGCAGGGGCAATGTGCGCAGCGCCTCCACCGCCGCCCGGGCGCGCGACGCGTGCAGCGCCTTCGCCGCTTCCGGCGCCAGCCACACCGACGAGACGCCAAAGTACCGCGCCGTCCGCGCCAGCGCCGCCAGCGCCACCGCCGGCAGCGGACCGGTCAGCAAGATCGCGCAGCCCGGTGCCTGTACGAGCGACACAAGCTCCTCTTGGACCGGCGCGCTCGGCGCCGAGCCGCGCAACACAGCCACAAGGCCCTGGTGGCCATGCGTCCCGGCGATGCGCGCCAGGGTCTCGCCATCGACCTCGCGGCACACAGCGTTGCGAGCGGCCAGAATCGCGAAGACCGGGCCCAGCGCCGCGGTCTGCTCGCGGCTGTAGAAAAGCTGGGTCACCGAATCCATCTGGGTTTTCAGGGCGTTCCACACCGCTTGCTGGCCAAACAGCAGCTGGTCGCGACCCAGCGTCGGCCGTCCGGCAGGCGGCGCGGCCGGATCAGTCGGGCTGGAGCGGACCACGCGCGGCGGCGAGACGATGACGGCGGACAACGGTCGGGGGGCTTTGTCGTAGCGCATTGCGGTAACTTTTCTCCCGTGTCTGCGCCATTTTTACGACGCCGGGGCGATTCGCGCAACCGCGACTTGCGACCGCCGCCGCTGCCGCCGTGGTTTGCCCAACCGCACGCGGTTCCGTACACTGCGGCCGGGTTGGCTGGGAGTTGTCATGCGCGTCCTCAAGTTCGGTGGTACCTCAGTCGGCAGCGCCGACCGGATGCGCGATGTCTGCCAGCTGGCCGAGCAAGCGCTGCGGGAAACCAGAGTGATTCTCGTTGCTTCTGCGGCGAGCGGTGTGACCAACTTGCTCATCGACGCCGTGACGCGCGCAGCAGACGGCGCGCCGATCGAGCCGTTTCTCGCCGCGTACCGCGATCGGCACCAGGTCATGCGCGACGCGCTGGCGACCGAGCTAGCGAGTCAGCTGCCGCACGTGGACACCGTGTTGGCGCAGCTGACGGACCAGCTGCGCGATCTGCTGCGCGGCGTCTCGTTGCTGCGCGAGTGTTCGCCGTCGGTGCAGGCGCACGTGGCGAGCCTGGGCGAGCGGGCGTCCTGCGCGCTGCTTGCGGCGCTGCTCGAGGCGCGCGGTCATCTGGTGGCGCGGCTGGACCCGGCGCAGCTGGTGCTGTGTACCGGCGACCCGCTGTCGGCGACGCCGCAGATGCCGGAAATCTACAAGCGTTTCGCGGATTTTCGCGAGAGCGGCGCGACCCTGGCGGTCATGCCGGGCTTTTTTGGCGGCGACGCCCGCGGCAAGACTGTGCTGCTTGGTCGCGGCGGTTCGGACTGGTCGGGCGCCATCGCCGCGGCCTCGGCTGATGCGGATCTGCTTGAAATTTGGACCGATGTTGACGGCATCTACAGCGCCGATCCGCGCGTTGTCGCCGAGGCGCGGCCGCTGCCGGAAGTCAGCTTTGACGAGGCGATGGAGCTGGCGCATTTTGGCGCCAAGGTGCTGCATCCCAAGACGATTGCCCCGGCGCGCGACAACGGTATCCCGGTGCGCGTCTGCAATACCTTCCGTCCCGCCGCGCCCGGCACGTTTGTTCGCGCGGTGACTGCGCCGTCGCCACAGCCGGTGCGTGGCATCTCTTTTCTGCAGGATATCGCGCTGTTGAACGTCACCGGCCCAGGCATGCAGGGCGTGCCAGGCGTGGCGGCGCGGATCTTTGGCGCGATGGCGCAGCGCGACATTTCCGTGGTGCTGATTACCCAGGCGTCGAGCGAGTGCACGGTGTCGTTCTGCATCCGTGAGGTCGACGCCGACGCAGCGGCGCTGGCGCTGCAGCAAACTTTTGACGTCGAGCTGGCAGCCGGTCGCGTCGATCCCATCGAAGTGCGGCGTGGTCTGGCGATTCTGTCGATCGTCGGCGACGGGATGCGCCAGCAGGTCGGCACGGCGGGGACGTTTTTTACGGCGCTGGGCGCTGTCGCCTGCAACGTCGTCGCCATCGCCCAGGGCGCTTCGGAGCGCTCGGTCTCGGCGGTCGTCGAGGCGCGGCACGGCGACCGGGCGATGCGCCACGTCCACCACTGCTTTTTCCAGACGCGGCAGGTCATCGAGCTGCACCTGCTGGGCGTCGGCACGGTCGGGCGGCAATTCCTGCTGCAACTGGCCGCGCAACAGCGCGCGCTGGCGGCGAGTCCGACGGAGCTGCGGCTGTGTAGCGTCGCCAACTCCCAGCATTTGCTGCTGGATCCGGCGGGGATCGCGCCGGCGACGGCGCTGGAACGGCTGGAACGCTGCGCGGAGCCGGCCGCGCTCGCGCGCCTGTATGCGTCCGTGCACGAGCGGCTGCCGGACCAGCCGGTGGTCGTCGATTGCACGGCGTCGGCGCAGATTGCTGAACAGTATCCGCAGATTCTGGCCGGTGGGCTGCACCTCGTGACGGCGTGCAAAATCGCCAACGCGTCGTCGATGGCGCACTACCGGGCGATCCGCCAGGCGGGCTACCGGCACGGTCGGCGGTTCCAGTATGAAACCAACGTCGGCGCGGGCTTGCCCGTCATCGATACGCTGCGCAACCTGCTGGCCGGCGGCGACCGCATCGAGCGTTTTGAAGGCATCCTGTCCGGCTCGTTGTCCTATCTTTTCGGACTGTTGCAAGATGGCGTGGCGTTCTCGGACGCCGTTCATCAAGCGCGCGATCAGGGCTTTACCGAGCCGGACCCGCGCGACGACCTGTCCGGCCTTGACGTCGCCCGCAAAGTCCTGATTCTGGCTCGTGAAACCGGCAGCACGCTGGAGCTGGCGGATGTGCAGATTGCCGGCGTGCTGCCGGCGAGTTTCGATGCCAGCGGCGATGTGGACGCGTTCATGGCGCGGCTGCCGCAGCTGGACGGCTACTACCGCGCGCGGATCGCCGAACTGCACGCTGCCGGCGAGGTGCTGCGGTTCATCGCCGCGTTTGACGCCGACGGCTGCCGCGCCGGCGTGCAAGCCGTGGGACCGCGCCATCCGCTGTTCGCGATGCGCGATGGTGCAAACGCATTCTCCTTTCTTTCCAAGCACTACCAGCCGCGGCCGCTCGTAGTGCACGGCTATGGCGCGGGTGCGGCGGTCACGGCGGCGGGCGTGCTGGCGGACGTGCTGAAGCTCGCGACCATCCAGACGACGACGTGGGGGACGCCATGACCGTTCGCGCCTATGCGCCAGCCAGTATGGGCAATGTTGCTGCGGGGTTTGACGTGCTTGGCGCCGCATTCGCGCCGATCGACGGCTCGCTGTGGGGCGACGTCGTTGAGGTCGAAGTGGCCGAAACGGCGTCATTTTCCTGCGTCGGGCCGTTTGCTGACCGCCTGCCAGCTGACCCGGCGGACAACCTGGTGCTGAAGGCGAAGACGTATTTTGAGGACGCGTGGCACAAGCCATTGCCGCCGCTGCGGATTGTGCTGCACAAGCTGCTGCCGGTGTCGTCGGGCCTGGGTTCGTCGTCGGCGTCCGCGGTGGCGGCGGCGGTGGCGTTTGACGCCGTCGTCGGAGCGCACCTGGTGCGCGATGCGCTGCTGCAGGTCGCGGCGCGGGCGGAGAGCGTGGCCTCGGGGGCTGTGCACCTGGACAACGTGGCGCCGTGCCTGCTGGGCGGGCTGCAGCTCTGCGCCGATGGCCGGGCGTTTACGTTGCCGTGGCCGCGGGAATTGCTTGTCGCCGTCGCCAGCCCACAGCTGGAGCTGGCGACCCGCCAGGCGCGCGCCGTGCTGCCGCGCGAGGTGCCACTGGCGCTGGCGATTGCCCACGCTGCCAACCTCGCGCACCTCGTCCACGCGCTGCATGTCCATGATTTTCCTAGCATCCGCAGCTGCCTGCGCGACCTTATCGCCGAGCCGCACCGCGCCGCGCTGGTGCCAGGCTTTCGCCAAGCGCAGGCGCGGGCGCTCGCTGCGGGCGCGTGGGGCTGCTCGCTGTCAGGCGCCGGACCGGCGGTCTTTGCCGTCGCCGAACCCGCCGCAGTCCAGGCAGTCGCTGATGCGCTGGTCGCCGGCTTCGCCGCGGTCGGCGTGCCCGCCATCGCCAAGGTCTGCGGCATCGACACGGTCGGCGCGCGCGTTTTGCCCTGAAGGAACCCATGGACGTCGTCTCGACCCGTAACCCCGCGCAGCACGCCACGTTTCGCCACGCGCTGACCGCCAATTTGACGCCAGATGGCGGCCTCTGGATTCCCGCCGCGCTGCCGGCTTTTGCCAACGTCGACGCGCTGTTGGCGCTGCCGCTGGCCGAGCGCTGCGCGGCCATCCTGCAGCAGGTCATCGGCGACGAATTCAGCCACGCCGACCTGGCCGCGCTGGCCCAAGACGCGTTCAATTTCCCGTTGCCGCTCAGGCAGATCGACGCCAACACCTGGGCGCTCGAGTTGTTCCACGGCCCGACGTTGGCGTTCAAGGATTTTGGCGCGCGGCTGCTGGCGCGGCTGCTGGCGCTGCACGATCGCGATGCGCCGCTGGCAACGCCGCGGACGATCCTGACCGCGACGAGCGGCGATACCGGCGCGGCGGTTGCGCACGCGTTCTGGCGACAGCCGGGCGCGCGCGTTGTCGTGCTGTACCCGCACGGGCGCGTGTCGGCGATGCAGGAGCGGCAGTTCGCGGCGCTGGGCGACAACGTGCTGGCGCTGGCGGTCGAGGGCAGTTTTGATGACTGCCAGGCGCTGGCGAAGGCGTGCTTCAACGACCCGCAGCTGTCGGTGGAGCTGCGGCTGACCTCGGCGAATTCGATCAATCTGGCGCGGATCCTCGCGCAAGTCCTGTACTATTTTGAGATCGCCGCGGTGCTGCGCCGCCATGGCATCCACCAGCCGCCGCTGATCGCTGTACCGTCGGGCAATTTCGGCAATCTCTGCGCCGGCTTGTACGCGCAGCGCCGTGGCTTGCCGGTGGCACAGTTCGTCGCGGCGACAAATGCCAACCGCACTGTGCCGATTTTCCTGAGCGGCGGCGCGTACTTGCCACAGCCTTCGGTCGCCACGCTGTCCAAC
>CAIPXZ010000769.1 GCA_903869075.1 uncultured Myxococcales bacterium
GTGCCCGCCGCAGCCACGCCGGCCTGGTTGGTGAAGACGGCAGCCTCGTCGACCGTACGATCGCCTCAGCCGTCCGCCAGCGCGCCTCGGTCAGCGCACCAAAACCATGTTCGTCGTTCGCCGGGATTTGCCGCGCAAAAAAAATACACACGCCTGCAAAAAATCGTCCAAGGGCTTTGCCATCAGGCAGTTGCGCACCGCGTCGGCTGCAGCGCCTGCGTCGGCCGCTCGCCTTGCCGAAGCGCTTTGCGTACACTGCGCAGCCCATGCCGACCGATCGCCGCCAGCCGCTTCGCATCCTCCTCCAGCAGCACGCGCCGCAGGACGCGCTTGAGCAGGCCCACCGCGACGCCGTGCTCGCGCTGTTGGACGTGCCGGGCGACCCGTTTTCCCGCGACCATTTCGCGCCCGGCCACGTCACGGCGAGCGCGTTTGTGCTGTCGCCCGATGGGGCGTCGCTGCTGCTGATCCTGCACGGCAAGCTCCATCGCTGGCTGCAGCCGGGCGGCCACGTCGACGCGGACGATGCCGATGTACTGGCCGCGGCGCGCCGCGAGGTCCACGAGGAGGTCGGCTTGGCCGATGTGCCGCTGTCGCCGCTGGCCGCCGGGTTGATCGACGTCGACGTGCACGTGATTCCCGCGCGCAAGGCCGATCCCGAGCACCGCCACTTCGACGTGCGCTTCCTGTTCCAGGCGCGCGACTGGGCCTTCCAGGCCGGTTCGGACGCGCACGCCGGGCGTTGGGTCCCGCTAGCGGACATCCACGCGCTGGAATCTGACGCTTCCGTGCTGCGCGCCGTCGCCAAGATCCAGCGCCTGCGGCAGGTCTGAGCGATGGCCTCAACCGCCGCATCGCCGCCCGCCTGGCGCGGCATCGCACTGATCGTCAGCGGCGGCGTGTTCTTCGCGCTGATGGGCGCGCTGGCCAAGCAGGAAAGCCGCGCGGTGCCGACCTTCGAGCTCGTCGCCGCCCGTTCCGCCGTTTCACTGCTTGTCATCGACCTCGTGCGCCGCCGCGCCCGCGTGCCGCTGGAATTCCACGACAAGCCGATGCTGTTTTCCCGCTCGTTCGCCGGTTTTTTGGCGATCGGCGCCTACTTTTTCGCGCTGCGCTCGATCCCACTCGGCGACGCCGTGCTGCTCAACAACGCCTCGCCGGCGCTCACGGCGCTGGGCGCCGTAGTGCTGCTCCACGAGCGAATGACCGCGGAAAAGGCTGTGGCTATGCTGGGTTCCAGCATCGGCGTGTGGCTGCTTGTGCGCGGCCGCTTGGGCACGCTCGAGGCGCAAGGCGCGATCGTCGGCGCGCTGTCGGCCGTGTTTTCGGCTTGGGCGCTGGTGTCGCTGAAGGTGGCGACGCGGCGCAACCGCTCGGTCATCGTCGTCTGGTCGCTGACGGCGGCGTGCACGTTCGGCTCGCTGCTGACGATCCCGTTCGACGAGCCGTGGACCCTGCCCGGCGCGTTTGACTGCACGCTGCTGCTGCTGACCGGCGTCTGCGCGGCTTTTGCGCAGCTGTTGATGACCGCCGGCTACCGCCTGCTGGACGCGTCTGAGGCGTCGATCTACTCGTACGTTAACCCGCTTTTTGCCATCCTCGCCGGCGTTCTGGCGTTCGGCGATCGCCCGGCGTGGGGCACCTGGGCGGGCGGATCGCTCATCCTCAGCTCCGGGCTGCTCGTGGCGCTCGCCGATCGCATGCCGTGGGCCCGCCGGCTCGCCAAGGAAACCTTGCCATGAAAGACACGCTGCGGCTGGACCGCTACCTGAGCCAAGCGACCGGAATGCCGCGCAGCCACGCCCTGACGCATGTGCGCGGCGGCCACGTGACGGTCAATGGCGAGCTCGTGCGCGACACGGCGCGGCATGTGCTGCCGGACACCGACGTCGTACTGCTGAACGGCGCGCCGGTGCGGCCGTTTCGCCACCTCGTGCTGGCGCAGCACAAGCCGCCGGGCGTTGTGACGTCGACCGAGGTCGGCGCGGCGCAGACGGTCATGGAACTGATCCCCGAGGCGCTGCGGCACCGCGATCTGGCGCCGGTCGGGCGGCTGGACCGCGACACATCGGGGCTGCTGATCCTGACGACGGACGGCGCGCTGAACCACCGGCTGACGCACCCGAAGCGGCACGTCGACAAGGTCTACATCGCTGATTTGGCGCGGGAATTGGCGCCGAACGCCGAGGAGCGGCTGGCGCGCGGCATCGTCCTGGACGACGGCCCGACGCTGCCGGCCAAGCTGGAGCGGCTCGGGCCGCTGCGCATCCAGCTGACGCTGCACGAGGGCCGGTTCCACCAGGTCAAGCGGATGATGGTCGCGCTCGGCTCGGCGGTGCTGCAGCTGCACCGGGCGCAGGTCGGCGGGCTGGCGCTGCCGGCGGATCTGGCGCTGGGCGCGACGCGCGAATTGACGGCGGCGGAAGTCGCGCTGCTGACGGCGTAGCCGCGGTTACGGGCAAGTCCGCGTAATCTGGATATCATCCACCAGCACGCCGAGTGTCGAGTTCACGGCGCTGTCGACCGTGTCGAACGAGAAATCGAGGGCGATGCTGGTGCCGGCGTACGCGGTCACGTCGTAGGTCACTGTCGTCCAGACGCCGGCGGTCGCTGAGCTGTTCTGCCAGAACGCCGCGGCGCCCTTGATGCCGATGCCGAGGAGGTCGTACGGCTGTCCTGGCTCGGTGTCGAAATAGACGCTCATCGTCAGCGTGAGCTTGCTGGCGCCGGCGGGCAAGGCGATGCTCGGTGAATACGCGTGGCCGCTCGACGCAATCCCGCCAAACGCGTAGTTTTTCGCGACGGGATCGCCGTAATACAGCACGCCCGGCGGCGACTGGCTGAGCGTCGCGCTCGTCCACTGCTGCCAGCCTTCCGTGGCGACGTTTGTGCTGTTGCTGAACGTCCAGCCGCTGAGCGCGCCGTCAAATGACTCGCTGTACACGCCCGGGTCGCAGCAGCCGGGCACGCCGCTGTTGGTCTTGTACTGGCAGACGCTGCTGACGCAGGTGTCGGTCGTGCAGACGTTGTCGCCGTCGTTGCAGTCGGTGTCCTTGGTGCAGCAGAGCGCCGGGTGCTTGCAAGTGTGGTCGGCGGCGCAGACGTCGTTCGTGCAGGCGTCGCCGTCGTGGCAGTCGCCGGCGGTCAGGCAGCAGCCGGCGATGGCCGGGTGGCTGCAGCTGCCGCCCTGGCAGACGTCGAGCGTGCACGCGTCCTTGTCCTCGCAGCCGCCGGCGCCGGCGCAGCAGTGGGCGAGCGCGGTGTGGGCGCAGCTGCCGGCGGCGCACGCGTCGGTCGTGCAGGCGTCGCCGTCGTCGCA
>CAIPXZ010000770.1 GCA_903869075.1 uncultured Myxococcales bacterium
CCCGATCCCTGGGCCGCGCCGGCGCAGACAACGGCCAAGCCGATCTTCGTGCCCGCGCCCGCGCCCGTGCCCACGCCCGCGGCGAGCATCGCCGATTCAGCGCGCCGGACCATCATCCCGCCGCTCGGCCCGCTGCCGCGCATGACCGGTTCGGTCGTGCCGCTGCCGGCTTTTGAGCTGGGCTCGCGCGCGCCGACGTCGCCGGGCATCTCGCTCGCGCCGCCGCCGACGGATCCGCAGTATTTTGAAGATCTTGCCGCGCTGTACCGCGCCGCGCTGCGCGATTTGCGGCCGGCGATCCCGCAAGACGCGTCGGCGATGTCCGACGCCGAATGGGCGGAGATGGAAGACCGCGTCGTGGCGTTCGTCGATGCCGCCGAGCGGCGCGGGGAGCTGTCGGGCGATCTGGACGTGGCGCAGATGAAGCGCGATTTGATCTATGAACTCGCCGGCTTGGGTCCGCTGGAGCCGATCCTCGACGACCCGACTGTGGAGTCGATCGAGGTCAACCACGCGGCGCAGCTCTTCGTGTTCCGCAACGGCCGGCGCGAAGCGGTGGCGGAGCGGTTTTCCTGCCAGCCGGCGCTGTCGGCGGCGGTCGATCGCCTCGTGCGCGCGACCGGGCTTGTGCGTGGTCCCGCCGACCAGCATGTGGAAGGCACGCTTGTGGACGGCACGACAGTGCGCATCGTCTGGCCGCCGCTGTGCCCGACCGGTCCGACGGTGCTGCTGCGCAAGCCGCGCGTCCACTCGCCGACGATCGATGAGCTTGTCGACCGCGGCAACATCACGCCGCACGCCGCGGCGTGCTTGAAGTACCTGGTGCGTTCGCAGCGCTCGATCGCGATTTGCGGCTGGCCGCACGCCGGTCGCCGGACGGTGATGAACGCGCTGGCGCTGCTGATCGGCAAGGAACAGCGGCTGGTTGTCTGCGAAGACGGCCGGCGTCTGCGCCTGCCGCACGAGCACGTTGTGCGCTTGGACGCCGCGGCGCACGACAGCCGCACGCCGATCTTGGACATCGCGCGCAAGCTCGTGCCGGATTGGCTGCTGATTGGTGAAGGCGCGGGCGTCGATTTTGCCGCGCTCGTCAGCGCCGCGACGGACGAAGGCCTGCCGCCGTGGCTGGCGACGTTCTACATCGGTCCGCGCTCGTCGGGCTTCTTGCGCCACGCGGTCAACGCGCTGTGCGTGCGCCACCCGGGCGTGTCGCCGGACGTCGGTGCGGCGCGGATCGCCGGGGCGTTTGAAGGCGTGGCGTCGTTCTCGTGGATGGATGGCAAGGCCGTGCTGGATCGCGTGGAGCTCGTCGGCTACGGCACGGACCAGCTGGACCTGACGCCGATCACCTGGGAGGACCTGCCCGAGGACCTGCGGCCGGCCCGCCCGTGAACCGCGACCGCGCGGCACCACCGCCAGGATGAGGTGAGACGTGTTCACGCTCATCATTGAGGACAAGCAGGGCATCGTCGTCGACGAATACTCGTTTGAAGACGGCGAGTTCATCATCGGCCGCAGTCACCAAGCGGACATCGTCCTGCAGTCCGACAACGTCTCCCGGCGCCACGCCCGGCTGTTCACCCAGGACGGCAAGTGCTTCATTGAAGACCTGAAAGCCGCCAACGGCATCTGGCTGAACGGCAAGCGGATTTACAACACGTCCGAGCTGCCCAAGTCGGCGCAGCTGCGCATCGGCGATTTTTTCCTGCACCTGGAAGGCGCTTCGCAGCCGCGCACGGTCAACAACGTGATCTACGCGCGGCTTGTGCCGGTCGCGCGCAGCATCGGCGTCGCCACAGACCTCTCGCAGCCGACGGTGCTTGTCGGTCGCGGCAAGGACTGCGGCATCGTGCTGCACGACGTCTCGGTGTCGCGGATCCACGCCAAGATCGCCAAGCTGCCGGACGGCCGCATCACGCTCGAGGACCTGCGCAGCTCCAACGGCAGCTTCATCAACGACCGCCGCGTCGAGAACCAGGAGCTGGCACACGGCGACCGCGTGCGCTTTGGCACCGTGGCTTTCCTGTTTCAGATCGATGGCTTGCCCGATGTCGGCACCGATGAAGTGCGGGCTTCGAGCCAGGGTGGCCGGCTCATCCCGCCGCCGAGCGGCCCGCGCAGTTGGTCGCCGCCGCCCGCGCACCCGCCGGGCGGTCTGGCAGAGCCGATGGCGCCGTCGGCGCTGCTGGCACCGCCGCGGTCGGTGCTGCCGCAGATCGCGCTTGTGGCGGTGATCGCCGTCGCGGCGGTGTCGCTGATCGTGCTGGTGGGGATTGCGTACGACAAATGGATGGCGTCCCGCGCGGCGCCGCCGGCACCCGTTGTCGCCGAAAAGCCGGCGCCGACGCCGGACGCCGTGACGCCGCCGTTGGACCGCGCGCAGTTTGACCTGCTGCTGACGCGTGGTCAGGACGCTGTGGCACGCCGGCAGTGGGACGAGGCGCAGGACCTGTTCGAGAAGGCCAAGCGCATCGACACCATCCACCCGCGGCCGACGGAGGCGCTGAACCTCATCAACCGCGAAAAGCGCAACGGTGCCAAATTCACGCAGGCCGAAGGCGCCTTTGCCAAGCACGATTACGAGGCGGCGATCGCGGCGAACAAGTCGATTTCACAGGACTCCGTGTACCGCCCCGACGCCAATACCGCGCTGGAAGCCATCGCCGGGCTGCTGGAGATGGATGGCGATGCGGCGTGCCTGAACAAGGACTGGGTCAAGTGCCAGAACTTGTACCTGACGGCGATTTCCACGGATTTCGCCAAGGCTGACGTCACGGCCAAGTATGCAAAAGCCATGAAGAAACACCGCTAGGCGGCGCCACCTGGGGAGGGGGCTGACATGACCCACAACAACGGCACAATTACTTCCACGCTGACCGAGGACCGGCGGTTCGCGCCGCCAGCGGCTTTTGCCGCCGCCGCCAAGCTGCGCGATCCGGTGGTGGCGAACGCCTTGCGCGCGGCGGCATCAGCC
>CAIPXZ010000771.1 GCA_903869075.1 uncultured Myxococcales bacterium
CACGCGCTGACCAGCTGTTGCGGGACAACCGCGGCGGGCTCGACTGGCACGACGTCGCTGGCACGAGCATGAAAGTGGCGATTGTCGCCGCGCCGCAAGATCCGGTCGCGTAACGCATGGCCAGCAAGTTGCCGCGTCCGCTGCGGATGCTAAGCTTGCTGCACACACCGCCGACGCGGCCGGAGCCGCATGGCCCAGGAGTCTGCATGTTTTGTTTGAATTCCCGTTTTCTAGGCCGCGCGCTCGTGCTGGGCGCGGCGGTTTCGGTCGCCGCGTGCGGCATCCCCAAAGAGCAGTATGACAAGGACCTGGCGGACTTGAACGCCACGCTGTCCAAGAAAGCTGCCGACGATCTCGGCGCGGCGAAGGCGGCGTGCGATCAGAACCTCGCCGACCGCGATGCGGCGTATGCGACCTCCAAGGCCGATGCCGCGCGCAAGGCGGCGGACGAGGCGGCGACGCTGAAGAAGGCGCTGGACGAGTGCACGAACAAGGGCGGCGACAGCGCCAAGAAGTACGCAGCCTGCACGCTGGAACGCGACGACGCCAAGCAGAAGCTGCAGCGCGTGGAGAGCAGCATCAACAAGGTGCGCGACGCGCTGTCGGCGATGTCGGCGGCGGGCAAGCTGCAGGTGAAAGTGCAGGGCGGCTTCCTGGTGATCGCGCTGCAGGGCGATATCCTGTTTGATTCCGGCAAGTCCGACCTGAAGGCGGACGCCAAGCCGGTGCTGCTGGAGCTTGCCAGCGTGCTGAAGGCGCTGCCGGATCGCCTGTTCCAGGTCGCGGGCCACACCGACAACGCCGGCGCGGAGGACCTGAACTGGAACCTCTCGATGCAGCGCGCGCTGACGGTTGTGCGCTTCTTGATCAAGGACGGCGGCGTGGACGGCAAGAACCTGTCGGCGGGCGGCTACGCGATGTACAAGCCGATCGCCGACAATGGCAGCGATGACGGCAAAAAGTCCAATCGCCGCGTGGAGTTCCTGCTGATTCCGAACCTCAGCGAGATCCTGACGCTCAAGTAGCCGTCAGTTGCTGGCCTGCGGGTAGCTCCAGAGCAGCGCCGCGATTTCCTGAATCAGCCGCTGCTGCACGACCTCGTTGTCGCCCTCGGTCATCACGCACGCGACCATCGGGTGGCCGGGCCGGTACAGCACGCCGCAGTCGTGCAGCTGCAGCTGCCAACTCCCGCGCGGCGCGCCCGTGTGCACGCGGCGGCCGTACTTGTGCGCCACCACGGCGCCGGGCGGCAGCTGCGCATTCAGGCCTTCCTTGAAAGTCGCCTCCGCCAGCCAGCCCAGCGCGCGCTCCGACGCGTCACGGCCCAGGAAAGCGCCGTCATACAGCGCGTGGAGCATCGTCGCGATGTCGTGCACGCTGATCTCCGGGTCGCGATCGCGCGGCGGCGGCGTCAGCCCCAGCTCGACCCAGATCTCGTCCAGCGCCACCACCGGCACATTCTGGGTCAGCAGGAATTTCGCGTCGTTGCGCGAGTCCACGAGCATCCGCCGCAGCAGGTCGGCGACCTCGTAGCTCTGGCCGTTGACGAGCGCCGTCGGCAGCTTCCGGTCCTCGCGGGTGTCGACCGTGTCGGGCATCTCGTAGGTCAGCTGCTTGGCCAGCACCGCGCCGTCCTGGCTGGCGCGCCGCAGCCACGTCAGCGCCAACGGCAGCTTCATCATGCTCGCCGGGTGGAACCGCTCGGCGGCGCCGATCTCGAACGACTCGCAGGTTTCCAGATCGCTCACGTGCACGGCCGCGCGCATCACGCCGGCGCGCTGGGCGCCCGCCAGCAGCGTGCGCACCTGCGCCTCCAGCGGCGTCAGGTCGCTCGGCCCCAGCGTGTCCGCGGCGCACGTCAGCAGCGGGTGGGTCAGCTTGCCGTTCTGCGCCCGCACCGGGTGGCCGTACACCGGCCGCGCCAGCGAGCGCTTGGCCTCCAGCACATGCGGCGCTTGCGTCGCGCGAATTTTCGGATCCAACCAAACGACTGTAGCAATCACGCCCACGACGATCCCGGCGAGCGCCCAACCGGGCGACCACCACTCTGCGGGTCTCTGGATTGCTGGCACCTTGCGTGTAGGCATACCGACCTCCCGCCTGTCAGCTAGCCACAACGCGCAATTGGCTTCGCGCGAAATTTACAGATTCTCAAAAATGGACACTTTCGCACACCGGAACTCCGCGGCTTTGCGAAGAGGTGTGACGGGCTGTGCGTCTGTGAAGGCCGAATCCGCGCGCAGTTGTCCTCCTTGCCCAGCCACGCTACCTTCAGGCCCGGAGGTCAGGGCCCGCCCGCATGTCGATCGTCGATACAATCCAGCCGCCGCCGCCGCCCTCGCCAACGGAGAGTGAGCCGCTGCGCTTGGGACTGTGGGTGCAGATGGCGCCGGACGTGGCGCGCTCCACGGCGCTGCTGGAGCTGGGGCCGATCTCGACGACCGTCGGCCGCGGCACGGACGTCACGCACACCGTGCTGGATTCCTGGCTGTCGCGCGAGCATTTCCGCATTTCGCTGGCGGAAGGCGGCGTGCCGATGCAGGGGCCATGGCTGCTGGAGGACCTGGGCACGCGCAATGGCACGCTGCTGAACGGGTTGCGCGTCGATCGGGCGTTTGTGCGCCTGGGCGACGTTGTGCGCGCGGGCGGCACCGTGATGGTGCTGGACGTCGGCAGCGACCCGTCGGACGAGTACGGCTTGGTCGGCGCCTCGCCGGCGATGGCGCACGTGCGGACGCAAATTCGCCATTTGGGACCGTCGACGCGGCCGGTGCACATCACCGGCGAGTCGGGCGTGGGCAAGGAGCTCGTGGCCCGCGCGCTGCACGCGGCGTCGGGGCGCACGGGGCCGTTCCTCGGCGTCAATATGGCCAATATTGTCGCGAGCTTGGCGGAGTCGCAGCTGTTTGGTCACCGCCGCGGCGCGTTCTCCGGCGCGCAAAATGACCAGCAGGGCGCGTTTGACGTCGCCAACGGCGGGACGCTGCTGCTGGACGAAATCGCCGAGCTCGAGCCGGCGCTGCAGGCCAAGCTGCTGCGGGTGACCGAAGCCGGCGAGGTGCACCGCATCGGCGACGCGCGGCCGCACGCGGTGGACACGCGGCTTGTGACGGCGACGCACCGCGACCTGGCCGAGCTGGCGGTGGAGGGCAAGTTCCGCGCGGATTTGTACTGGCGCATCGGCCTGTCGACCATCGACATCACGCCGCTGCGCGAGCGCGTGCTGGACGTGGTGCCGCTTGTCGAGCACTTCTTGATCGAGTCCGGCGTGCGCTCGCTGCGGCAGCTGGGGCAGATGCAGCCGGCGGACGCGTGGCAGGCGGCGGAGCTTGTGGAGCGGATGCTGCTGTACGACTGGCCAGGCAATGTCCGCGAGCTGCGCGAGGAAGTGCGGCGGCTGGCGGACGCGATGCGGGCGCGGCTGATGCGGCGGCTGGACACGATCATCCCGCCGATGATCGAGGCGTGCAGCCCGCGGCTGCTGAACCTGGTGACCGGCCAGCACCGCGTGCGCGTGGATGAGCCGCGGGCGCCGTCGGCGAGCGCCCAGGAAATTGCCCGCTATAATCAGCTGTTGACCAACGCCGAGGCGCTGGCGCAGGCGATCCAGGCCGAGGCCCACGGCAACGTCAAGGACTTTGCCGAGCGCGTCGCCGCGGCGCTGGGGCGGCACCCGGGAACGGTGCGGCGGCAGCTGTACCGCGTGCTGGGCGGCGCGCTGGGGGAAATGCGGAAGCAATAGGTTCTTGTGAGCCGGCCGCGGCGGCGGTAGGCTTGCCACCCGCGCCAAATCTGGCCGCGCCCTGTGGATTTTTCGCTCACCATGCCGAATTTGCCGCAACCGTTCCTCGACGCGATCCATCAGCAGTTCCCGGCGGACTTTGCTTCGGCTGACGCAGACGACTTGCAGACCTATGGCCGTGATTGGACGCGGGTTTTTGAGCCAAAGCCGTCGCTCATCGTCTTTCCGCGCACAACCGATGAGGTCTCGCGGCTGCTCGCGCTGGCCAACGCGCAGCGCGTGGCGGTGGTGCCCTCGGGCGGGCGGACAGGGCTAGCGGCGGGCGCGGTGGCGCGCAACGGCGAGGTCGTGCTGTCGCTGGGACGGATGCAGCGCCTTGACCCGGTGGACCTCAGCGGCAGCACCGTGCGCGTGCAAGCCGGTGCAATCACGGAGCTTGTGCACCAGCACGCCGCGGAGCACGGCCTGACCTGGCCGGTCGACTTTGCGTCCAAAGGCTCGAGCCAGGTGGGCGGCAACATCGCGACCAACGCCGGCGGCGTCAAGGTCATCCGCTACGGCCTGACGCGGAACTGGGTGCTGGGGCTGGAGGTCGTGCTGGCCGATGGCCGCGTGCTGGAGCTGGGCGGCGCGCTGGAAAAGAACAACACGGGCGTGGACTTGCGGCAGCTGTTCATCGGCAGCGAGGGCGTGCTGGGCGTGATCACCGAGGCGACGCTGAAGCTGGCGCCGCTGCCGGGCAAGCTGGACGTGCTGCTGTTTGCCGTGGACGACCTGGCGGGCGTGCTGGCGCTGTTCCGCGAAGTGCGGCGCGCGGCGGTTGTGCCGATGGCGTATGAGTTTTTCACCGATGTCTGCCTGCGGCGGCTGCTCAAGCACCGGGCGCTGCGCGCGCCGTTTGCCCAGCCGTCGAGCCACTACGTGCTGCTGGAGGTCGAGCGCGGTGCCGACCTGGAGGACTGGATCGCCAGCCTGTTTGAGCGCGAGCTGATCCGCGACGGCGTGCTGGCGCAGAGCCCGCAGGAAGCGGCGGAGCTGTGGACGCTGCGCGAGGGCATCAGCGAGAGCCTGTCGGCGACCGGGATGCCGCACAAGAACGACATCTCGCTGCCGGTGGCGGCGCTGGAGGCGTTCACGAGCCGGCTCGACGCCGTGTTCAAGGCGCGCTATCCCGGCTGGGAGATTGCGGTTTTTGGCCACGTGGGCGACGGCAACCTGCACATCAACATCATGAAACCCGAGGACATGGACAAGGCGGCGTTTCTCAGCCACGCCAAGGACGCGGATCGCGACTTGTTCGCGCTTGTGGCGGAGCACCACGGCAGCATCTCGGCGGAACACGGCATCGGGCTGCTGAAGAAAGCGGCGTTGCCGTACACGCGGACGGCGCGCGAGATCGCGATCATGCGGGCGATCAAGGGCGTGCTGGACCCGCACGGGATCCTCAACCCGGGTAAGATTTTCGACTGATTAGTAGAGGATTCGCGTGCGGATGTTGGTATCCAGCGCGGCGATCGCCTTTGTCACTTCCGCCGACACGTCCTGGTCGAGATCCGTGACCAGGTAGCCGATGTTGGCGTCGGTCGCCAGCGTCTGCGCGCGCACGTTGGCGCCGAGGTCCGAGACGATGCGGTTCACGTCGCGCAGCACGCCGGGCACGTTGCGGTGCACGTTCAGGATGCGGTGCGCGCCCGGCGTCGGCGCCAACTCCACCGGCGGAAAATTGACGGCGCCGGTGGTGATGCCGGCGTTGACGAATTTCACGAGTGCCGTCGCCACTTCCTTGCCGATCGCCGCCTGCGCTTCCACCGTCGAGCCGCCGAGGTGCGGCGTCAGGATCACGTTGTTCAAGCCTTGGAGCGCGCTGCGGAAATCGTCGCTGTTGCTCTCGGGCTCCTTGGGATAGACGTCGACCGCCGCGCCAGCCAGGTGACCGCGGCGCAGGGCGTCGGCGAGCGCGTCGATGTCGACGACAGTGCCGCGGCTGGCGTTCAGCAGGTACGCGCCCGGCTTCATGTGCGCCAGCTCGGCGGCGCCAATCATGCCCGCGGTCCGCGGTGTCTCCGGCACGTGCAGCGTCACGAAATCGGATGCCGCCAGCAGCTCTTCGAGCGTCGCCAGCGGCTGCGAGTTGCCGATGGCCATGGTCGACTTGATGTCGTAGGTCAGCACGCGCATGCCCATGGACTCAGCCAAAACGCCGACTTGCGAGCCGATGTGGCCGTAGCCGACGATGCCGAGCGTCTTGCCGCGGACCTCGTACGAGCCGTCGGCGAGCTTGCGCCACTTGCCGGCGTGGACCTCGCCGCTGCGGTCGAAGAGCTTGCGGGAAAGGGCAATGATTTCACCGATAATCAGCTCGGCGACGCTGCGCGTGTTGGAAAAGGGCGCGTTGAAGACGGGGATGCCCTTGGCGTTGGCGGCGTCGAGCTCGATTTGGTTGGTGCCGATGCAGAACGCGCCGACGGTCAGCAGCCGGCGGGCATCGACGAGCGACGCGGCGGTGAGGCGGGTCTTGCTGCGGATGCCCAGCACGTGCACGTCGCGCAGCCGCACCGCCAGCTCGGCTTCGCTGAGCGCGCCTTTGACGACCTCGATCTGGAAGCCCTCCTCGCGAAAGACCTCCATCGCCGTGGCGTGGATGTTCTCCAGGAGGAGAACCTTGATGTCATGCTTGGGGAACGAGGTGCGCGTGGTCATCATGGCGCAAGATGGTACACGATCGCGCGGCTCGTGCGTAGGGGCGAGGCGGTGACGTTACGCGGCGCGGGCTTCGCGCATGCGCTTGCGGTTGCCGATCTGCACGTCCCAGTTGTGCAATTCCGCGCTATCAAACGCGAGGTCGACCGGCATGCCCTGGTTGAGGTTGCGGCGAAATGACGCGTAGCTGCGCCAGACGCAGTTGTCCAGGCAGATCGCCTGAATGTCCGGCGTGCGGGTCGCCCAACGCAACAGCGCCTGGGTCGTCGTGAAAACCTGGCGCGTGCCGTCGGCGGTCAGCCCGTAGCAGCTGATGCGGCGCGCCGGCGGCAGCGAGCGGATCAGGTCGCGGGCATTGAGCGCCGGCGAAGCCGCGAACATGTCCAGGAGCGAATCGACGGAATGGTTGTGCGCCATGGGGACCTCATCGGGGGGAAGCTGCGCGGTCGGACCGCAGGTCGTCGCGATGCACCGTGCACCGTCGCTGGACCAAGGGAAGCAAGGGTCGTGCCAGAATTTGCCAAAGAGTATTTAGCGTCTTGAAATCACTTGGAAAAAACGGTGAGGAGTGCGGCCGGATAGGCAAAAGCGCCCGCGTGTGCACATGTGCGCG
>CAIPXZ010000772.1 GCA_903869075.1 uncultured Myxococcales bacterium
GCCCAGATGTACCAACGCGTCGGGCCTCCTGTCTGCTTGGGCATCTGGCAGGGCTGTCTCGCGTCGGTCATGGCGGGAGCCTAGCCGAACGCGTTTTGACCCGCAAGCGCGTCGAAAGGGCAGTCAGGGCGATCCATGCTTGCGGACGCACACGACGTTGACTATCCTTTCGCTCCCTTTCGGGCCCTCCTTGGCCTGCGTGCCTCTCGATGCCCGAGCCAGAACGTCCAGTCCCGCCACCGCTGCCGAAGCTGCTTCCTTGGCTGCTATTGATGTGTCTGGCGGCCAACTTGCTGCCGATTTGGACGGTGCAGTGGCTGCCCATGGGCGACCTCTACGGTCACGTGCAGCTCATGGACATCGTGCTGCGGTACGGCGATCCGGCGACGGTTTACCGCGACATCTATCTGCTGCCGCAGAGCCTGGACCCCAACACACTGTCGCTCTGGTTCGCGCGCATGGTACCGGGGATGAACGCGCTGCTAGCCGCTCGCGTGCTCATGAGCGCGTACGTCGTCGGGCTGCCGCTCTCCATGCTATGGCTAGCTCGCACGATGCGCCGGTCGCCTTGGCTCGCATTCCTCAGCCTGCCGATGACTTGGAATGCGCTGGTTGCGATCGGCTTCGTCAACTACCTGTTGGCATTGCCGGTACTCTTTTGCGTTCTTGCCTTGGCGCGCGGCTACGCTGAGTTCGGCAGACCATGGCGCGGCATCCTGCTGGCGCTGTCCCTCGTGCTGATGTTCTTCTGCCACGTAATCGCGTTCCTCATCGCGTTGGGCATGGCTGCCTTCCTGTTGATCTGGCATGGCGAAGGACGTCATCGACTGACCCGGTTGTGGGTCATCGCGGCGGCTTCACCGATCGGCGCGCAATGGGTCTGGCGCAAGTTCATTGCCTTGGAAGCGACTGCACAAGGGCGCACGTTCGGCACGCAGTCGGGCAACCTGGGTCTCGCGTTCCTGCCGCGCAAAGAACTCATCGGGCAGATGTACGAGTGGACATTTCAGTACTTCCGCGACGGCGTCGATCACAAAATGGCGTGGTCGCTGCTCGCCGTGTGGCTGGTGCTGCTGGTCGTCGGCCTCGTGCAACAGCTGCGCGGGTCTGCAGACGCCAAACCGCGATGGCGGGACCGCAGCCTGGAGCTGATGACCCTCCTGTGCGCGGTGGCCTACTTCTTCCTGCCTTCGCACATGAACGAAATGTCGATCATTACCGAGCGCATCCTTCTTCAGACCGCGTTGCTGCTCACGCTATGGCCTCAGCTGAGCTTTCAGGGCTGGCAACGCCTGCTCGTGGTGCCAATCGTCGTGCTCGCGCTGGGCTACTCTTGGACGGTACGGGAAGAGTTCCGTCGCTTCGCGCGAGACGATGTTGGGAACCTGGATGGGGCGTTGCGAGACTTGCCGGCCAAGTCCCTGTTTTGTTACATCCTTGCTGAGCGGGAGAACGACACGACATACATGAATTCGCTTTGGCACCTGCCCCGGGCGATCTTTGCGGTGCAGCACGGCGGCCTGGTGGACAACAGTTTCGCCGTTCGCCCTTATACGCCTGTGCAATACAAGGCCGGCGCGGCACCGGTCGAACTCATTGGGGAATTTTGGCAGAATCCACATCTGTTCGACTATGACCACGTGCTTGTTCGCGCAACCACTTTGCTCAATGAGGCAGAACGCTCGCCCTATCTCCAACGCGTCTGGCATGAAGGGCATTTTTGGCTCTACCGCGTGAAGCGAGAGGTGCGTGCGCTCGTGGAGACCACGCAGGTGGGCGGTACCGGCGGGACGCCCGAATTCAGCGATTGCCCGCGCGGGTCGGCGCTTACTGGCCTGGTTGTCCAACACAAAGAGGGGACGGCGGTTGAAGATCCAGGGACCATCATCCACAACCTGACGCCAATCTGCAGCAGGCTTTCACGCCCCCCGTTTCCGTACCTTGATGCTGCTCTGCAATACCTGAAGTCCACGCAAGCGTTGCCCGCCGCTGCACCAGCCAAACCTCGTCCGTTCGGAATATTTCGCCGCGCCGAGAGTGCGCCCGAACCATCAGGCAATGCGACCGAAGCCCGACGGCTCGGGCTGGCGACTGCCGGGACAACGGTGGAGCGGCTTCTCTGCCCAGCGGAAACCGTCGTGACGGGCGTGACTGGACGCAGCGGGCGGTACGCAAACAGTATCGGCTTGCTCTGTGGGCCAATGACGTGGCGTGGCGACGCGGCAGGACTGACTGCAACACCTGTTGCCGGAGGTTCGGCCGGTGGCGTGTACCGGATGCAGTGTCATCCTGGCCAGATCGTGGTCGGCATGCAGGGCAACTTCGGGTGGCTTGCAGACGCAGTCGGCATTGCATGTGCGGACTGGATGGTTTGGTAGCGGCCTCGCGAATTCCCGTTCAGACGGCGGTCATCGCTTCGGGCGCAAGTCCAAGGGTTGACGCGCCCGGATGCCCAGAAACGGGCGCAGAGACGACACTTCCACCCACGGCAGCATTGGCTTCGGCCACCTGAACGGCAGGGCCGTGGACGTCGCCACCAGCATGTTCTCCGACGGCGTTGCGCAGGCTTTGGGAAGCCCTATCAACTCCAGGACATCGTCAGTCATTGCGGCACGCACGGCTTCAGGCAGAACCCTGAACGCGTTCGCCGCGTACGTTGAATCCGTCGGTGGCGGCCACGCCTCCCGAACCGGGTTGCGCCACACCGTCCACCCTTTGCCCCGCCAAACCACTGGCAGATTTGGCATCCTCGGCTCCCAAGGATGAGCCAAGCCAAGCTCGTCAAACCGCACGAGGTAGTCGTAGTACCGGCCTTGCTCTTTCCAGTTGAAAAACTCCAGGTCAACAATGGGCGGTGCCGGCAAAGCCATCTGCCGATCCACGACCACCGGTTTTGAACTGGTGTCTGCAAACGAGTACGGCACGTAGCCGTGGCGGAAAACTGCATAGTACTCACCGACGTTGAACAGGTGCCATCGACTCGGCCGGCTGCCGCGCAACGTGAGCACGCGTTGGTCGGGCGGGATGTGGTCGTACGCTTCGCGAATCTCGCCCAACAATTTCCGATCTTGTATGAACTCCCGCGCGGTTGAGAGCGAAAGGATGAGCGCGCACACGTACATCAGTGCGCCACCTGTCCAGACCCGCAGCCGCACGGAGTCGGGTGGCCGCCGCGGATCGAGAGGGAGCGCGCAGATCAGGAGCACCATCGCCACTTCGACAAGGCGAAAATTCACACCGTACAGCGCGATCGGTCGCGTCAGGTTCCGCGGCATCAGGAAATACTCGAGCGCGAGGATGGCAACGACCCACGCGGAGTACGAGCTTCCAGAAACACGACTTGTCCTCCGAGTGGCTGGCATCGCCATCATCCGCGGCGTCCGCGAAGTACCTACCAGCCACAGAACCAGTGCTGCGATCCAGAGGACCGTAACCAACTCACCGGGGCGTTCATGGAGCGACATCGGCGCCGCCGCCCGATACACCGCATCGAACATCGCTTCCGGAATTTGGCGGAGGTTGGCCAGCGGTCCTGTGTGCTCACCGACGTACAGGTTGCTGAAGCGGAATGCCTCGCCTGAATGCTGAACGGCGAAGTCGGAGGTCTTCACGCCTTCCGCGAACACGAAGTAGCGGAGAAACCACGGCAGCAGGAGCAGCAGTGACGGCAGCAGCATGAGGCTATCACGCACCGGCCACCACACACCCCGCTGCCAGTTTTGTCGGCTGCCAAACGCCAGCGCGAGAATAGGCAGGAGAAGCAGCGCCACGGCCCAAAGCAGATAGTGGGTCAGCGCCAACAGGCCCAAGAGCCCGGCGAGCACGAATCCGCGTCTCCGTGTCGGCGCCTGTAGCCATCGAAGGTGCGCAGCGAGGACCAGGATGAAGATCGGAATGGACAGCATGTAGCTGAAGAAGCCCATGAAGAAGTCGCAGTGGAGCATCCACGGCATCACGCCCAGCAGAAGCCAGGGGCTGTGCCCCACCGTGCGCAGGTACACGTAGGCGGACCAAGGCAGCGCGGCCACTGTCAGGGTGAGCACCACGCGATTCGCCTGCTCTACGGACATCAAATAGGCGAGCCAGTCCACCGCCTTGTAGTACGTCAGGTACGGTACAAGCGCGTGGACTTCCTGATAATGATGCTGGATCAGAGCGGAGTGCCGGATGTCGTGCATCACGGTCATCAGGTGCAGATGTGCAGCGATGTCGACGAGTGGCAGGATGTCGGTGACCCAAATCGGCGCGACGCCGAGCATGGTCAGCGAGATGGCGAGCAGCCAGAAGAGTCCCTCGGAGCGAGGGCTTTGGGGCGGTTCAGAGGGCGTCATCACGTTCGCGCTGCACCGGCGACCGGGTGCGGTCGACAGGATAGCCGCGGGGCGGACGTGGCACAACGGCAAAGGCTCGTGGAGGCGACTCTTGCGGACGAGCCGGCTGAGCAAAGCCTGGGCCACTGGGCGCAAGCGCACGGCGAATGCTCGTGAGCCCAGTCGCGGCGAGCCACGGCAGGCGCATTTTGGTCGAACGTGCTAGTCCATGTTTACTATGTCCCAGCTTAGCCCAAAGTAGGTCAAGCTGCTGTTCCAAGTAAAGACATGAACCTCAATTCGATACGTCTTGGTCGGGTCATTCACAAAATCAATGAATTCGTGAGAATTGACCGAGGAATTGCAGGCCTGCACAAGCGTCCCGGTTGCATTGTCATAGACAAACACATCCAAGTCAGCGTCGAGCGTGTCCCCGGAGCACGCCGCGCTCGAGGGTGTCGAGACGTTCGTACAGGCGGCGGTGGAGTCCCACACCAGACTCACGCGAAGGTGATTCGTCGATGAGGAGCTATGGGCATAATATTTGCTGTTGATTACGCTATACGCCCCAACTGTCTCCCAAGCCGCACAATCACTACGTTGAGCCGGGTCGCAAAGCGTATCGTAATCAAAGCCGAGCGCCGTTGCGGTCGCGGCAGTGTTCCCATGGCTTTTCTTGTTTGAAATATTTGCCAGAGCTGTCGCTTTCGCCACATTGAGTTCACCAGCCCCGCCGCGGCAGTCCGGCGAGCCCAAGATGCAATTGTGGAAGACCTCCGTCGAGAGAACGTTGTGGTTTGCGGTCGTCATGAGAATTGACCGGCCACCCTCCGACCATCCAGTAAGTTCAGAATTCACCTGTTGAATTTGGGCAAAGGCCCCGGCGACTTGAGGTGATGCCATGCTCGTTCCGTTATTGTACTGAATGCCACTTGAGTAGATCGCCTGGGCAGGTGCGACGATCGCGGGGAGTTCGCGCCCATCCGCGGGGTTGAGATCGGCGGCACCACACCAAATGGAATCGTTTGAACGAGTGCTATCGTCGCAGTCGTACGAGCCCCCAACTACCATCGCGTTGAATGGCGAGCACGAGACTGTCCCCCGCGCAACAGTACACGCCGTCCCGCAACACTCGCCCTCGTTGCTTGCGTTTCCAGAAGCAACAGCAATGCTTGGATACGGCGAGTTTTTGACCCAGTAGTCAAACAACTGGTTGTCGAGGGGCGAGCAGGTGTGGCTAAAACTCCAGACGGATTTGCTATTCGATGCACACCAATTCATAGCGCCAGCCGCGTTGGAATCGCAGCTGGCCCATGTTGCGCTGTAAAGGCTTGCGCCGGTGGCGACGCCATACGGAGACGAGGAGGAATTGATCGTCCCGCCGACGACACAACTATGGGTTCCAGTATGGGTGGCATTGCAATAACCGCCACTTGAGAAATTCGTGGTGCATGTCGACGGCGGCCCATCCGGTTCGATGATGCAAATCCCGATTCCAGAACCTGTGTATCCCGACTGCGCATACGTGGCCGCGTCAGTGGTTGGGTAGACCGTATCGTTGCTATTACACTGGGTTTGACCCTCCGGCTGCCACCCGATGTGAGCGATGTACTTGTTGTGCGCGACTTGCATGATTTCAAACGCCGTCATTTCCGTGTAGACGACGGGCGCGCCCTCCACAGATCGAAATTGTCGACGAGTGTATTGCTCCATCTCACCTTCAAATTGTGCCCGAGCTTTCTGGATTGCACCCAAACGGACAGCATCCGACGAGGCCAGTAGGCCTGGATTCTCTAGGAGCACGGACTTGGGTGTCGGCAGTGGCTCGTCCGTCCGGAGCCAAATTCCCACCGGAATTTCCTCACCGTCTCCAGTTTGCATGAGATGTGTCCATAGTTCGTCATCTATGGCGCCAAAGTTTTGGTAACGCGCTTGTCGCTCGGCGATGCGCAACGCCACTCCACAATCGGCAAGTGGCAATCCGGCAGCGTCGACGCAAATTGTGGTCGGCCTCGACGTTTTGCGATCAATCGCCTTGATGACGTGCACAGCCTGCCCTGTGAACGGCAGCGATTCGGGGAAATAGCCGAGAATTTGCATCCCAGCTGCTGCCGCGACTACCTCCGCCCATGCCTGTCCGTCTGCCGACGCCGCCTGTGCAGACGCAGGGGCACAAAGGAGGCTCCAGCAAACCGCGAGCCCAACGAAGTTGCGTGTGCAACCCCGAACACGTTCCATCCAGGTTTCCGACTTCATTGCATTCCTCCATGTCTTCGAACAAATGCGGACAGGAACTCACTGTGCCCATCCGATGGCAACTCGCTAGCCCGCCGCCAAACAAACTGCATGGCATGTGGCTCTTCTTTCGACACCTCGCCCTCCTTAGGGACAGAAGATACAGCACCTGTCTTCACGATACCGCAAGTCGAGCTTGCGACAAATTTGTCGATGCTAATAGAGTTGAAGCCTTGCGTCGTCCTGTCGCTGTGAGGCGCGAGACCGCGTGTGATATTTCGACTGTTCAATGCAGCACTTGAGGGCTTGAAATTGGCCTTTGACGGGGTGTCCGCTGTGTCCACCTTGCGACTTGTGGCTGCTTTTTCGCGACGGGGAAGTGGGTGAGTTCAGTCGCGGTTGGTATGCGAAAAAGCATCAAACACCGCGATCGCGGTGGACTATTGTTTCGCCAGGACCGTCGCGCGCTGCGGTCGTCGCCATCGAAAGCGGGTTACTTCGTCCGTTCACGGCGCGGCGCCAAGCGCGCCATGCGTGCGCAATCGCCGACTTGATCGTGTGGCGTGTTGTTGGGCTTCGACCTGCTATTTCGTCAAATCCTGGCTGTCCGCCACTGCGCCTCAAGCGGCGCAGTGTTATCAGTGATAACACTCAGGGCTCTTCAACATCGATATTGACGAACGCGTCCAACTCCTCGAACCAGGCCACGAGGCGCCGAAGGTCCTCCAGACCAGCGCGAACGTATGCGGCAGACTCGCAGAAGTGGCCCCGCCTGATCTCAGCGTGAGCGGATTCACCCTGGGGCACAAACGCGGTGGCCTGCCGAGCCAGCTTTGTGACCTTCACGAATCCAGGCAGCGCCGGCCGCCCGGCCCGGGAAGTTTGCGTCGCAGCCAGATGCTCGCTCAAGGCAGCTCGAAGTGCGTCAACTGTCAACCGTCCTGCCGCCGCATCGATGGCGAGCGCACGCTTGGCGACAACATCCTTTTCCGTCAGAAGCGCCTTGTGGTGCGCGAAGGAGAGAGCGTTTGCGACCTCCGGTGGCAGCGCGCGATGCTGTTCCGTGACGGCAACGCAATACCATAGGAACGAGTAGGACACCTCAAGGTCTTCGCGCGCCGCCAGCGCGCGGAACGAGTGGGGATGGCGTCCTTGTGCATGGATTCGATCGGGCTCTCCGCCGAAGCAGCGCGCGATGAGCATTTCGCCGATCTCCAGCGCCGCTTCCAGCCGCTTGCGCCTGCTGATGCGGTTGATTTCCTGAACGACGCCGTCAAGCGCGGCCTCGTCCAACTCGTCGGTCTGATGCTCGTCGGGCCCCCCGACGATATGCAGCCCAACTTCGTGGACGTCATCGTCCACCACGTTCCGTTCGACAGCCATCAAATCCTCATACTATCGACTCTGGCGACAAGTTGTGCCGCCCCAGCGTAAACCGGACAAACCGTTAGCGATCATAAACCAATCGGTTGCCCGGTCAAGCCCGGTTTTGGCCTGCGCGGCCGGCGCCAAAGGGGACTTTCCCCTTTGGAAACCCGCGGGGGTTTGGCTCACGCTGTCGCGACTTCCGCAGTCTGCGCACGTAGTTCCGCTCTGCGCTGGCGTGCGACCTCCAGTTTGCGGTCTCGCTCGGCGAAAATGGCTTGGGCGCGGCCCCCCAGCACGTCGTTGGGCGTCACGTAGCCGATGGCGCTGTGCAGCCGCACGCCGTTGTAGTGCGCCACATGCCGCTCCACGACCGCGCGCGCCTGCTCGGGCGTGGACGGCGCGGCCGGGCGAATCGCCTCTGATTTGATGGTCTTGTGCCAGCGTTCAATCTTGCCGTTGGACTGCGGATAGTAGGGAGAGGTCCGCACATGCGTCATCCCACACAGCCGAATGAACTCCTTGAAATCCTTGGCGACAAACTGCGGGCCGTTGTCCGAGATCACCCGCGGCCGCGCGTCCGGGTGCAACTCGCGCGCCCGCTGGAGGATGCACTCGACGTCGGATTCCGTCATGCGTTCGCGCAGTTCCCAGTGGACAATCGCCCGGCTCGCTCCGTCCAGCACCGAGCACAGGTAGAAAAACGTCCCGCCCAAATTCAAGTACGCCACGTCAATATGCCAATGTTCATGCGGCTTTGTCGGTTGCACAAAGCCCGTGCCCTTTTTCGTCGGCCCCTTGTTCCACCGCGCCAGCAGGCCCGCGCGCGTCAGCACCCGCCAGGTCGTGGTCGGACTGACCGCCACCACGTCCCGATCCAGCATCATGAACGTCAGCCGCCGATAGCCTTCCAGCGGAAATTGCTGCTGAAAATCGATGATCTGCCGACGTTCCTCCGGCGTAATCCAGTGGTCGCGCGGAATCAGCGCGTTGTGCTCATTGGCCTTGCCGTAGCGCTTTTGCCAGTCGTAGAACTTGCCGCGGGCAATGCCCAGCCACCGCACGAGACGTTGGCTGGGCACGCCGGTTCGGTCGCACCAGATCCGCACAAAATCAACGACTTGGTCGCGAGTGTCGTGCGGGACCCAAGCGCCCTTCAGGTCTCGCCAAGTGTTTTTTTTAGCTCGGCATGCTCCTGCGCGACCCAGGCGATGACCTCGTCTTTCTTGGCAAGTTTAGCCTGCAGAATCGCAATCTTCGCCTCGAGCTCGCGCTCCCGGCTCGACACATGCTGCGGCGCCGCAAACGCCGCGTGAGCGTGCTCCTGGAACTGCCGCACCCAATCGTACATCTGGCTGGGCTGAAGGTCGTTTTCGTTGCAAATCTGCGAGATTGGCACCTTCTCGATCAGGTGCTTCTTGACCAGCGCGGCCTTCTGCTCGGCGCTGAACTGACGACGGGGACGACGCGACATCGGAACCTCCTGAACCGTGTGAGTACCACGGCGGTGAGGTCTGTCACGATTCGGCTGGGGCAAGACACAACCTCGGCCGAGGAAAAAGGGCGCACGGAGTCCGCGTCAACGAGGAGTTGTGTGACAATTTCTGCGACCTCCTCTGGCATGTGTTCGAACTCTGCCCAAGGGGAGTGGCGTTGACGCAGGTCTAGCAAATCCTGCCACGGATCTGAGCACGCCATGAATTCAAGCTCGACGGTCGCGAGCGCCGCGTTCAGCAGGCCTTCTTCGCGGGACTTGAGTTTCTCGAAATACGACGTCTCATGCCGGCGGACTTGCGTAATCATACCGTTCGCAACCCCGAACTCCTTGAGCCGCCCTGGCAGTTCTGGATCCAGTCGAGCCAGTTCCGTTTCGGATTCAGCGAGCATTCGCCGGACGAGTCGGCCAGGATACGCGCTGCGCATGTTGAAATCTGCGAACACGCCGCTCCGCTCCAACTTCCAGAGCCCCCAGGGCGCAGCGCATGCTCCGGCGATGGCAAAGACGCGCGCCCGTTCCAAATCGCGAATGCGCAGCGCCTGCGCCGACCGGCGTGCCATAGAGTCCGCAAACCGTTCAACTCTGCCCGGCGACTTCTGCAGGTATGCGCGCGCAACCGCAGCGATGTCGTCCAGTTTACCGCCCACAAGATTTTCCACGTCCGCGATGATCTGTTTGTGGTTCGTAGTCATCGTCAAACCTTCCTCATCGTGGTTCCAGCAGTACGTCAACTGAGGAGCGAATGCCAGCCTATTCCGTTCTCGGAACAGGCTGGTGGCATTGAAGCGATCCCGGACTCTCGAAGTTTCGGCGCAGCCGATCTCAATCATCGAAGTCGGTAACGACGTTGTTTCCGACTTCGTCTTCGCCTACAAGAATTGACATTCCTCGTGCCACGCCACGGTTTTCCGTGCAGACGTGAAACAGGCGGCGCTGCGGTTCATGGAGAATCGCCACGACAAGTTCGCCATTGCCCGTGTGAACTTTGCCGACTTGGGCGTTATAGCGCTGCGTATTATGCACATATGAGAACCCTTGAATTCGCCGCGGACTAAACGTCGCGCCGAGTTGCTCTCCGAGAAACGTCTTGATCGCAGCGTACACTCGCCGCGTCTGCTCTGGACCATCCGCTGCTGGAATAAAGAATTTCATGAAGTGACCTCTCGCGTTCGGTGCTGAACGTTGTAAATTGCGACGATCAGATGCTGTCATTGGATGGAATGCCCGTCGCTCTGAGGGGCGCGGGGGCGTCGGCTTGTTGGCGAGTCCCAGCCAGGTCGCCGCGTCGGCCCGTCGAGCGAGGCGAAAATCAGGTTGCCAGCCCGTTGGAACGAGCACTGACGAGGCCTGCAGCCACTCAGTAAGAGCGCGTCCACGTCGGCAAAAAACTGGGCGAGATCATCGCCCCACACGACAACGGCGTTCGCCCCGATCTTTTTACTGCCACGCAATTGTCACCTCGATTTGCGGCCCACAGTGAAACTAGCCAAGTTATGTCTCCGTCCGAATGGCGCGCAACATGCGCCTTCGTTAGGTTGCAGTCAACACCGTTCGGCAACGCTTGTATTCTTCAGCGCGAGGCCGAGTGGCTCGGCCATCCGTTTCGCCGCCTTGAAGAGAATTGGAAGTTCGGAAAACCAATCATTTCCGGAGCGGAGGAGAGAGCCACCATGTTCGCACTCTGGTTTTTGGGCAACCGGTGGGCAACGGAACTCAGAATTGAGGAACTGATGAACAGCAAAACTCATGTCAAAATTGGTGGAAAATCGCTGAGCGAACACAAAAACAGCACCATCCGAAATGGTGCTCTTTGAGAATTTGCAAGCAGGATTATAACGTCGAGAAGACGAATGAAAAACCGCTGTGATTTCGAGCTTTCTGCTAAGAATGCGCGGTTTTGCTGAGCTCGACGTGCTCACGCGTCATCACGATTAGTCAGTATTCGGCGGTTCTTGGGCAACAGGCGGGCAACAGGATCCAGCAAGGAATGTCGTGCGGTTCTCCGCGAGGATCCAGCGGTTGTCCATAATAATATCAGAGATATTAATTTTGTGCAAGTGTCATGCGCGGGCGTCGAGCAAAGCGACCGCGTCCTGCAGCGTAGATGGCGCCAGGTGGGCGTACCGACTGGTCATCAGAATGCTGGAGTGGCCGAGCAAGTCCCTGATCGCCGTCAGCGGCACGTTCTTCGTCGCGAGCTGTGAAGCAAAGGTGTGCCGCAAAATGTGCCACGACACTCGCCGGATGCCCGCCCGGTCGCACACCTTGTGCAATGCGTGAAGGGCGTCGTTGTACGTCTGCGGTGTGCCGTCTGGCCGGCAGAACACGATGTTGTGCAAACGCTTCAAGCGCTGCAGCGTCTGTTCCGTCGGGGCCGTCAACGGTATGTGACGGGTTTTTCCGTTCTTTGGAGTCCCGAGAATTCCGCGGACGATGGAACGTCGGACGGTCACTTGATGTCGCTCGAAATCGACGTCGTTCCATTCCAAGGCGAGGAGTTCGCCGATGCGCATGCCGGTTCTGAGCGCCAGAATCGCCATTTCGTGCCACATCGGGATGGTGCCGGCGTCTGTGAGTTGCTGGCATTCCTCGGGTCGCAGGTAGTCGAGACGCTCGGAATTCGTACGGAAGTACGTGACTTTCGGGACCCAGGCGACTCGTCCCCAATTTCGCGCCGTACTCAGGCACTTGGAAAGAACGGCCAAATGGTTGTTCACGGTCTTGGCGCAAAGGCCTGCGCGGAGTTTTTCTCCCTTGTAAGCTTCGATATCGGCGAGCGTAATGTCTGCCAGGCGGCGGGAACCAAAGGCCGGATTGAGGTGTGTTTTCAGCGTTATTCGTTTTTCGCGGTACCCGCTCGGCTTGTCGTTCGTCCGCGAGTCCGTCTCAAGCCATTCTGCCGCAAATTCGCCGAACATGGGCTCCGTGTTCTGGGCTGGAACATTGCGGGCGGGTTCACCTCGCGCAACGCGTTGACGAATAACGAGTTCGTAGGCCGACGCGCCGGCACGAGAGTTCTCCGGCGCGCGCATTCGATAACGTCGCCGTTCGACACGAAAGTCCACCCACCAGGATGAACGGATTTTTCTAACTGACATAAGTTGTTATGATTAGTTCCAATTGGCTTTGGATTCTTTGTAATTGCGTTGCAGGTAGGCCTCCACGTCTCGACGGCGAAACCGAAGCGCTCGTCCAATCTTATGGAAGGCGATGGCTCTGGTCTCGATGAGACGATAGGCAGTGGCGCGCGAGACACGCAGCATGGCTGCAAGTTCAGCGAGGGTCAGGATGTCCGGAGCACTGGGCGCGAGGATAGCGGTTTGGAGTTGCAGCATAGGGTTTGCGGTAATTGATTAGCGACAGGCTTCGCTCTCACCGGTGGCGGC
>CAIPXZ010000773.1 GCA_903869075.1 uncultured Myxococcales bacterium
GCCGCACTGGCAGACGGGGCTGCCGGCGCCGTAGCCGTCGCCGTCGCCGTCGGCGTAGAACGGCACGCAGCCGAGGCTGTCTGTGCCGCTGTCGGTCGCGCCATCGCAGTTGTCGTCCACGCTGTTGCCGCAGACCTCGGTCGCGCCCGGGTTGACGGCGGGGAGCGCGTCGGCGCAGTCGCCCGGGCCGTTCTTGCACGCCGCCGGCGTGCCGAGCACGGTCATCGCCGCGTCGCACCAGCCGTCGCCGTCGTCGTCGCAGCCCTCGTCGGTCGCGCCGTTGCAGTTGTTGTCGACGCCGTCGCACACCTCGGTCGCCGCGCTGTTGACGGCCTTGTTCGCGTCGTCGCAGTCGGTCGCCGTTGTCGCCGTGAACAAGCCAGCGGTGGCGCACAGGCATTGCGCGGTGCTGCCGGCCTTGCCGTCGCCGTCGCTATCGCCGTCGCTCCACAGCGCGGTGCAGCCGGTGGCGCCGGGCTCGTCGGTCGCGCCGTTGCAGTTGTCGTCGATGGCGTTGCCGCACGTCTCCGTCGCCGGTGTCGCGGCGCTGCAAGGCTCCAGACCGGCGAGCGTGCACTTGCGCGTGGCGTTGCAGGTGCCGGCGCCGTTGCTGTGGCTGCAGACGGTGTGGGCGCCCGCGGCGGTCGCTTGCGGCGAGCATGTACACGCGCCGGTGACGCGCACGCACTGCTTGCCGGCACCGGCCTCGCCTTGCGCGTCCTGGCAGGCAAAATCGACCGGGCAGTCGCCATCCACCGCGCAGCCGCCGCCGCAGAAACTGCCGATGCCGCCGGGATAGCTGACGCACAGCGCGCCTTTGCCGACGGCGCCGCACTCGGCGTCGGTGAGGCACGGCCGGCACAGCGCGTTCCATTTGGGCATGCAGAACTGCGCCGAGTCGCCGCCGGGGCCGGTGATGAGCGCGCACTGGAAGCCGGTCGGACAGCAGTCGCTGCACGAGCTTGTGCAGATTTTGCCGGTCGGGCCATCGACACACGCGCCGCTGTCGCACGTCGCGGCGGTGGTGCAGGGCGCGCCGGGCTCGCCGGGCAACGGGTTGGTGGGGAAGGCGCAGCCGCCGCTGGTGTCGCCGCTGTCGGCGCCGCCGTCAGTGGCTGTGTCCGCGTCCACCGCGTCGCTGTCGGCGCCGGCGTCCGTGCCGTCATGCCCGGCATCGGTGGCAGCGGCATCGGCGACGGCGTCGACGAGGCCGGCGTCGCTGCCGCCGGGGACGTCGGGGCTTGTCGCGGCGTCGCTGCCGTTGCCGGCGCTGTCAGGGGAATCGCCGCTGCTGCCGCCCGGGCTCGCGCCGCCGCACGCCGCGAGCATCAACGCCGCGCAACCGGCCAGCGCGCGGGCGAACGGCGAAAGGGGCGTGACGGGGCGGAACATGCAGACCTCGGCGGCGCGACGGCTACTTCTTGGCCTTGGCGGCGACCTTGGCCTCCAACTCGTGGAGCCGTTTCAGCGCCGGGGCCATCGCCTCGCGCACCGCGTCGCGCACTTCATCGGCCTCGTCCGTCGTCAGCTCGGCGTTCGCGACCTCCAGCGCCTGATCCTCCGCCTGCTTCAGCGCCGCCAGCGCCATGCGCAACTGCGACGGATTGCTGACTTTTTGGAAAAGCGGCTCCAACTCGGCGATCGGCTTGGCGCGCGCCGGCGCCAGCGCCAGCTCCTTCTGCAGTTCCGCGCACATCGGCTGGGCGCCGAGCCGGTACAGCCGCGTCGCGTGCACGGCCAGCGGCTGCAGCGCCAGCTCGGCCTCATCGGTCAGCGGCGCCGGCTCCATCACGTTGGGATCCTTGCGGATTGCATGAATGAGCTGATGCCGCTTGGCATCCCACGCCAGCAGCGCCTTCCACGCCGCGTCGCGCTTGGCCGCTTCGCTGCCGGCATCGCGGACATGCTTGACCACGGCGGCCCCTTCATCGGTCAATTGGCCAATCGTCTCGTGGTATTTGGCGACAGTCGCCGGCCCCACTTTGGCCGCCACTTCCGCCGCATCCTTGGCCGCCTTCTCCAGCGCCGCCTTCAACTTCTCCGGGGTCCGACTGTTCTTGAGCTGCGTGTAAACATCCAGCTCCCCCAACTCCGCTTGATTCATCTGTTTTTTGATGTCCGCCAGCTGGCCTTCCAGCCGCTCGTTGTCCTGGCGGCTCTTCTCGGTCAGCCCGCGCACCTTGGGCATGTCGGCGCCGGCGGCCTCGACGTCGCGCACCAGCTTGGCCAGCCGCGCGGCCAGCGTGTCGACAATCGGCGACGCCTGCTGCAGCAAGGTCTTGGCGGCTTGGGCGTGCGTCGGGAGCGCGGGCAGGGCGCAGAGCAGCAGCGCGGCGAAGACGAGCGGACGGAGATTCGGCATGGGGAAGGCCTGAAGCCACAGCGGGGCGTGGCGCGCCGGTGACGCTACACGCGGCGGCGGGGGCGGTCAATGGCGAAGGTGGCGCGGCCGCTGCGGCGGCTCGTCGGACAATGCCTAAGGCTTTGTCAGATCCATGAAATTATGACAAATTCACCGCGAATTCTGCACCAAGCCTCAGCGCAAAACCCGCCGGTACACAGCGACGTACTGCTCGGCCGCGCTGCGCCACGCGGAGTCGCGGCGCATGCCGTTCTGCTGGATCGCCCGCCACGCGTCGGGCGCGTCATAGAACGCGTCCAGCGCGCGGTCGATCGCCCACTGCAGCCCGGCGACCGAGTCGTGCTCGAAGGTAAAGCCGTTCGCCGTTCCCTGCGCCAGCGCGTGGCCGTGCGCGTGCACGACCGTGTCGCGCAGCCCACCGACGGCGCGGACAATCGGCACCGTGCCATAGCGCATCCCGTACAGTTGCGTCAGACCGCATGGCTCCCAGCGGCTTGGCACCAGCACGGCGTCGCCGGCGGCATACAGCAAGTGCGACATCGCCATGTCGTGGTGCGGGTGGAAGCGAAAGTGTGGCCAGTGCCAGCGTTCCAGCTCGTGAAACTGCCGCTCCATCGCCTCCGAGCCGCGACCCAGCAGGATGAAGCGCACGCTGCGGCTCGCCAGGTACGGAATCAGCTCCGCCACGAGGTCGAAGCCCTTTTGCGCCACAAGCCGCGACACGCCGACGAACACCGGATGCGGGTCGTCCGGGTCCATGCGCGCCAGCTGCAGCAGGTGCCGGCGGTTCGCCGCCTTGCCCGCCAGATCGTCGGCGCTGAAGTGGTACGGCAGCTGCGGGTCCGTCTGCGGGTCCCACAGGTCCATGTCGATGCCGTTCAGGATCCCGGTCAGCTTGCCCGCGTGCCGCCGCAGCACGCCTTCCAGCCGCTCGCCAAACTCCGCCGTCTGGATTTCCCAGGCGTAGCGCGGGCTGACCGTCGTCACGGCGTTGGCGGTGGCGATGCCGCCCTTCATCAGGTTCAGCGCGCCGTAGAATTCGAGCACGTCGGTGTTGAACCACTCCGCGCCGACGCCGATGGTCGCCAGCGCCGATGGCGCAAACAGCCCTTGATACGCGAGGTTGTGGATGCTCAGCACCGCCCTCGTGTGCGGCAGGAACTGCCGGTAGCCGCTCGCCAGATACAGCGGCAGCAGCGCCGTGTGCCAGTCGTGGGCGTGAACGATGTGCGGGTGGCCGCCCAGCAGCTGCGTGGCGCAGCTGAGCGCGGCGCGGCAAAATGTCGAGAACCGCGCTTCGTCGTCGCCGTGGCCGTACAAGCCGTCGCGGTCAAAGAGCGGTGGGCAGTCGCAGGCGAACGTCGGCGCGCGGCTGGCCATGGGATCGCTGGCGGCGGGCACGATGCGGTACCAGCGGCTGTCGATGCGATGGCCGCCCAACCACACGCTCGCGCTCGCGCCCGTGTCTTGCAACTGCGCGCCACGCTGGAGGATTTTGTTGCGCGCGTCGCGGTACAGCGGGATGCACACCGCCACCTTCACGCCCGCGTGCTGCAGCGCTTGCGGCAGCGCTTGCGTGACCTCGCCCAAGCCACCGGTGGAGCACCACGGCGTACACTCGGCGGCAACGTAGAGGACGCGCAGCGGCTGTTCGGGTTCAGGATCGTTGTGAGCCATTGCGGACCGGATCGTTGCTGTGGCGGCGGACTGACACCCAAGTCCCCGCGCGCGCTTTGAAATCGTCCGCTACCGCCGGATCCTGCAGCAGCATGGTCGCCATGTCGTGCGGGATCTCGATGGGCCCGGACGGCGGCACGTACGTGCCTTTGGGCAGGACGATCGTGCCCTTTGGCGAGCGAAAGGGAAAGCGTTTGGCGTCGCTGACCTCATCAAATCCGATCACGCAGCCGTCGCCGATCACCACATTGTGGTCCAGCAGCACGTTGCGCACCCGCGTCTGGCGGCCAATGCGGCAGCGCCCGGCGATCACGCTGTTCTCGATGGTGGCAAAGCGGTGGAAATAGCAGTCGACGCCGGCGATCACGTTCACGAGCTGCGCGCCCGAGACGATCGTGCCTTCGCAGACGAGCGAGTCCACAACTTGGCCGAATTCCCGCTGCTTACCCGCCAGCACGAACTTCGCTGGCGGCAAATCGTACTGCATCGTGCGGATCGGCCACTGCCGGTTGTACAGGTTGAACGCCGGCAGCACGGCGCGCAGGTCCATGTTGGCGTCAAAATACGCGTCCAGCGTACCGACGTCGCGCCAATACGGCACCGCGTCAGGCGCCTCGCCCGGCACCTTGTTCGTCGAGAAGTCGTAGGTGAAGACGCGCATGCCGTTGCGCACCATGTTGGGGATGATGTCCTTGCCAAAATCATGACTAGAATCAGGATCTTCCGCGTCATCGTGCAGCAAGTCTTCCAGCACCCGGCGCTTGAAGAAATAATTGCCCATCGACACAAGGCACATGTCCGGACGGCCGGGAATGGTCAGCGCGTCCGCGACCGCGGGCTTTTCCTGGAAGCCAATAATCCGCCCCGCGTCGTCGATCTGGATGACGCCAAACTGCGTCGCGTCGCACTTGGGCACCGGATACGCCGCGACCGTCAGGTCGGCATTGACGTCATTGTGGTGCTTTTCCATCTGATCGACTGCGATCTTGTAGATGTGATCGCCGCCGAAAATCGCGACATTTTCTGAAGCTTCATCGGAAATCAGGTTGAGATTTTGGAAGACGCTGTCCGCGGTGCCAACGTACCAGTGCTCGCCGCGGCGCATTTGCGCTGGCACCGGATCGACAAAGTGCCCGGGAGCATTCGACAAATTCCACGCGCGCGAGAGGTGCTCGATCAGCGACGACGACATGTACTGCGTCAGGATTTTGATGCGCGTGTAGCCGGAATTGAGGAAATTCGACAGCGCGAAATCGATGATGCGATAGCGGCCGCCAAACGGCGCGGCGGGCTTGGCGCGATGCGACGTCAACGGCGCCAGCCGGCTGCCCTTGCCGCCAGCGAGAATCATGACCAATGTGCGTGCCATCCGGAACCTCCGCGCGCCTCCCCCGCTCCCGGTTCTAGGGTAGCACGGTTTGCTGCCGCGGCCGATTTATTGGCATGTAGACGTCACCTGGATGTCATCGACATAGACGCCGCTGCCGGTGCTGCTGTAGGTGTAGCCGTACGTGGCGTTGCCCTGGGTGACAAAGCCGAATTGGACGACCGGCGTCGAGCCCGCCAAGAGCGCCGAATTGAGCGTGATGGGCACCCAGCCAGACGTGACGGCCGACTGCGCAAAGATCTGGATATTGTTGACATAAACCACGAACGACGCGCTGCCGCACAGGTAGTTGTACGTTGTGTTGCAGATCGACGGCGCGGCGTCGAAATACAGCCAGAATGTCAGCGTCGTGGTGCCAGCTGGCAGGGTGAAGCTGGGCAAGGTTGCCAAGGATTTCGAGCCGTTGCCGTACAGGTACGTGACCGCCAAACCGTTGCTGCCGCCGTGGACTTTGCTCTGCGCGCCGATGCTCCACGGGCTGTAGCTGCCGGAAACGGCGGTGAGCGTGATGCCGTTGCCGTTGTCGCCCTCGAAGCCGGTCTGCCAGAGCGTGGGCTTGCAGCAGCCGGGCGTCGTGAATTCAGTGACATGCTTGCAGCCCAAGGTCGCGTCGCAGCTGTCGATTGTGCAGCTGTCGCCGTCGTTGCAGGCGTTGGCGCTGCCACCGCCGCAGCTGGCGCCGGTGCAGAACTCGCCGACGGTGCAGGGTAAGCCGTCGTCGCACGCGCCGCCGTTGGCGGTGGCGGGGTGGCTGCAGGTGGCGCTCACCGGGTCGCAGACGTCGGTTGTGCACGGCAAGCCGTCGGCGCAGTTGACCTGGCCGGGGATGAACTTGCGCACGGCGTTGCCGTCGGCCAGCCAGATCGTGCCGCCGCTGGACCACGCGGGCACGGCTGGGTACGCGAGCACGGACGTCAGCGCGGGGCCGTCGGTGCCGGTGAGCGTGCTGCCGTTGCCGATTGTGCTGCCGGCGGCGGTGGTGACGACGCCGTTGGGCGTGATGCGGCGCAGGCGGTTGTCCTGGGTGTCGGTCAGCCAGACATTGCCGTCGGGGTCGACGGTGCAGTCGCGCGGCTGGTTGAAGCCCGCGGCCGTGCCGGTGCCGTCAACCGCGCCCGGGCCGCCGCCGGCGAAGGTGGTGACCTTGCCGCCGCTCAACTTGCGGACATTGTTGCCGTTGGTGTCGACGACGTACAGCGTGCCGTCCGGCGCCAGGCAGATGCCGCGCGGCGAGCTGAAGCTGGCGCTCAGGTACGCGCCGTCGGTGTAGCCGTCAGTGCCGGAGCCGGCGAGCGTGCTGACGGTGCCGTTGGCGGCGATGGCGCGGATGCGGTGGTTGCCGGAGTCGGCGACGTAGGTGACGCCGTTGGCCGGGTTGTAGACGATGCCGAGCGGGTTGCTGAACTGCGCGCTCGTGCCGCTGCCGTCCAAAAAGCCGGCGGTGCCGCTGCCGGCGACCGTGCTGACGGTCTGGCCGCTGAGCTTGCGGATGCGGTTGTTGCCACCGTCGGCGATGATCAGCGCGCCGGCGCCATCCAGCGTCATGCGCGTGGGGAAGTTGAACTGCGCGCTCGTCGCGGCGCCGTCGAGGTAGCCAAGCGCGCCGGTGCCGGCGGCGGTGGAGGTCGTGCCGTCAGCGGCGACGTAGCGGATGCGGTTGCCGGTCGAGTCGGAGACGTAGGCGCCGCCGGTCTTTGTCAACGCCAAGCCGAACGCGCCGTCGAACTGCGCGCTGCTGCCCGGGCCATCGGCGTAGCCAGCGGTGCCCGTGCCGGCGACGGTGGTGAGCATGTCGCCGCCAGCGACGCAGGCGCCGCTTGCGCACTGCTCGCCGCTCGTGCATGCGTTGTTGTCGTTGCACGGACCGCTCAACGCGGGAAAATAGCACTGTCCGATCGAGGGGTTGCAGACGTCCGCGGTGCACGGGTTGCCGTCGCTGCAGCTGAGCGCGGTGCCGACGCAGCTGCCGCCCGGGCTGCACGCGTCGCCGCTTGTGCAGGCGCTGCCGTCGCTGCAGGCGGTGCCGGTGGCCAGCGGCGTAAAGACGCAGGCTTTGGCGCCGCAGACGTCGGTCGTGCATGGGTTGCCGTCGTTGCAGAGCAGGGTGCTGAACGTCAGCTTGCGGATGCGCTCGTTGGCGCCGTCGGCGATCCACAGCGCGCCGTTCCAGTCGGCGCCGATGTTCCACTGCGCGCTGAACGCCGCGGAGCTGGGCGCGCCGTCGACGTAGCCCGCGGCACCGCTGCCGGCGAGCGTGCTGACCGAGCCGTCCGGGGCGACGGCGCGCAAGCGGTTGTTGCCATTGTCGCTGACGACAAGCGTGTTGCCGAGCCACGCCAGGCCGCCGATCCACGCGAATTTGGCGCTGCTGCCGACGCCGTCGAGGTAGCCGTTGCCGGCGCCGCTGACGGTGCTTACGGTCGTGCCGTCGGCGCTGAGCTTGCGGATGCGGTAGTTGCTGCAGTCGGCGATGTAGACGCTGCCGTCGGCGGCGGGGGCGATGCGGCATGGCTCGTTGAACTGCGCTTGCGCCGCGGGGCCGTCGAGGTAGCCGGCAGTGCCGGTGCCGGCGGCGGTCAGCACGGTGCCGTCGGGGGCGATGCGGCGGATGCGGTGGTTGCCGCGGTCGGCGGCCCACAACGTGCCGCTGGCGTCAAACTTGATGTCCTGGACGTTGTTGAACTGCGCCGCGCTGCCCACCGCGTCTTTCCAGCCCGCGGCGCCGCCGGCGAACGTGCTGACGGTGCCGCCGCTGAGCGCGCGGATGCGGTGGTTGTTGAAGTCGGCGATGAACACGGTGCCGGCGGCGTCGACGGCGACGCTCGTCGGGTTGTTGAACGTGGCGGTTGCGGTCGGCCCGTCGGCGCTGCCGGCGGAACCGCTGCCGGCGACGGCGCTGACCGTGCCGTCGGTCTGGATCTGCCGCAAGCGATGCGTGTCGTATTCGGTGATCACAAAGCTGCCGTTGGCGACGCGCGTCAGGCCGTACGGCCGGCCAAAGCTGGCGCTGGATCCGACGCCGTTGACGTTGCCCGCGGCGCCGCTGCCGGCGACGGTGCTGACGCTCACGCTGGCGACGGCCGCGGCGCAGACGCCGCCGGAGCACGTCTCGCCGGTCGTACACGCATTGCCGTCGTCGCACACCGGGCCGCTGAGCGGCGCGTGCTGGCAGGTCTGGTTGCAGCTGTCGGTCGTGCAGGCGTTGCCGTCGTCGCAATTGACGGCGGCGTAGCTGCACTTGGCGGTCGCCGGGTCGCAGCCGTCGGTCGTGCAGCCGTTGCCGTCGTCGCAGCTGCTGGCGGTCCAGCCCATGCCGTCGGGGTTGCAGGTGGCGCGGCCGGTGCCGGCGCACTGGATGGTGCCGGCCGTGCAGACGCTGGCCGTGCA
>CAIPXZ010000774.1 GCA_903869075.1 uncultured Myxococcales bacterium
CGCAGCTGTCACGCGCCTCCCGACCGCACAGGCATCGCCAGACTACTCGCCTTCCTCTTCCTTTTCGTCGCCAAAAGTCCGCGCCAGACCGTCGGCAAGCTCGCGCTTCTCGGCGTCCGTCAGCCGCGCTTCGGGATGCGCCGGCAGGTAGAACCACGGCGGCATCCCGCCTTCGCGCACTTCCCCCGCCGCGTGATCCGCGTCCTCTTGCGCCGTGCTCCAGGCGGAGACGTTGAGGTGCTCACGGCCCTCGTCGACGTCGTGCTGCGCCAGCCACGACACCGGCGCGACGTGGCTGTACCACGGCCAAACCGTCTGGTGGCTGTGGCAAGTGGCGCACGCGCGGTCAAAAAGCTGCTTGGTGCGCGGGGAATCCCACTTCGGCGCGGCGCCGATGGGCGGGTTGCTGTGCGCGCGGCCATACGGCACGGCTTGGAGGAGAACGAACAGCACGGCGATGCCGATGGCGATGCGCTTTTTCATGCGGGACCTTGGCAGCGCCGGCAAATGGCGCGCTGCGGCGCAGGATAGCAGGTTTCGCAGGGCGCGCTGCGGTGCGGCCCTGCCAGTCTCCGGACCGCCGCAGCCGCCGTCAAGCCGGTCAGGCGATTGCGAAACCGGGCGCGCGTCGGCTACGCTGCGGCCCGGGCGTCCGGGTCGGCCATTGGCGCAGTCTTCTTGCCAGACGGTGCACCGCTTGAGCTTCCGCGCCCGCCTCCGCCCGCTGCTGCTGCTCCTGCTCGTCGCCGGGCCGCTGTACGCGCAGGTGCCGGATTGGATGGGCGAAAAGCCCGGCTTGCATCCCGACGATCTCGCCAAAAAAGTCGTCGGTTCGTACCCGACCGGCATCCCGTTTGTCGACTACGACCCCGACACCGGCTGGGGCATCGGCGCCCGCGGCTACTACTATTGGAACGGCGACAGCTCCGACCCGTTCTTCGCCTACACGCCCTACCGCCACCGGCTGATGCTGCAGATTTACCTGACGTCGGGCGGTTTCCAGGATCACCAGCTCGATTGGGACTGGCTGTACGCCGCGAATTCGCCGTGGCGCCTGCACACAGCGCTGGTGCTGCTGGCCAATTCCGCCTCCAACTATTTTGGCACCGGCGCCGCGGCCATGGCGCCGTTTCGCGGCCCCGATGGCCAAACGTACGGCCGCTACGCCGACTTCATGACCGCCATCCACCAGGTCAACGCCACCGGCGGCACGTACGCGAGCTACGCCCAATACGGCTTCGTCAACCCGCTGTGGCGGGCGCGCCTCGAGCGCGAATTGTTGGGCGGCCGCTTGCACTTCCAGGGCGCCGTCGAGGTCGGCTGGGTGCGCATCACCGAGGCGACCGGCACGACAGTCACCGGCGAGAATGCCGACGGCACCTCGCGCGCGGCCACGTCCCTGCCCACGCGCCTGCGCGAGGACTGCGACGCCGGGCGGCTCATCGGCTGCAACGGCGGCTGGAACAACCTGCTCAAGCTGGGCGTGACCTACGACACCCGCGATTACGAGCCCGACCCGAACGACGGCATCTTCGCCGAGCTCACCGCCGAGGCGTCCAGCCGCTACCTCGGCTCGCAGTTCGACTTCCAGCGCATGACGTTCACGCCGCGCGGTTACTGGAGCCCGTGGCACGACGCCGTCGACCTCGTGCTCGTCGGGCGCCTGCTGGCCAGCGCCACGAGCAGCGGCACGCCATTTTTCGCGCTCGGCAACCTCACAACCACCGGCGACCTCATCCGCGGCGTCGGCGGCAGCCGGACCTTGCGCGGCTTTCGCCTCGACCGCTTCGTCGGCCCGCGTTCGCTCCTCGCCAGCGCCGAAGCCCGCTGGACATTTGTCGAGTTTACGATGCTCGCCCAGCGTTTCTCCTTCGCGCTCGCGCCGTTCGCTGACACCGGCCGCGTCTTCGACTCCTGGGACCAAATGACCTGGCGCGGCTGGCGCTTGGGCGGCGGCGCCGGCATCCGCTTGGGCTGGAACCAGGCCACCATCGGCGCGTTCGATTTCGGCTGGAGCAGCGAGGGATTCTTGTTCTACACGGAGTTTGGCCACCCGTTTTGAGGTCGCTGCCGCGGCGAAGTGTGCCGGCGGCGCGCCGACGGATTACCACGCACAATCCGCGTAATCCGCTGCATCATGGACCGGCGCCGACGCGCGGCCGATGCTGCGGCCTTTGGCTTGGACAAAGTGAAAATACCAGGTCACCGTCGCCCCGTGACATTTGTCACAACTGTCACGCCAAGTCACAAACTATTTTGATTTTCATCCGCGAATTTGCGTGCGGATCTTCACTCGACTAGACTCGCGACCACCAGCCAAGGTGCGATTCGATTGGCGAATTCCCCGCGGTTGGACAAGCAGTCTGCCTGTGGGAAGCGGAGGTTCTCCATGCGCTATTTTCTCCTCTTCACGCTGGCCGCTGTCGCTGGCGGGTGCGCGTCCAAAGCAGGTGGTTCGGCCACGCCGCTCACGGCGGACACCTTCGCCACGGGCGTCACGCAGACCTATTGCCACTTGGATGCAACGTGTGGTCACCCCGCGTATTCCTCGGAGGCGGCGTGCATCAAAGCCAGCGGACCGTCGACGCTTGCGGCATCGGTCGCCGCCGGCCGCGCCAAGTTTGACGCATCGCAGGCCCAGGCGTGCCTCGACGCGATCGCCGTCTGTAGCGGCACGACGACCGCCCCGCCCGCATGCGTCGCGACCTTGACTGGTACCGTCGCCGAAGGTGGCGCCTGTACCGGCGGCGAGGAGTGCGCGACGGCGAATTCCGTCTGCAACTCCTGTAAATGCAAGGCGATGGCCGCCGACGGCGCCGCCTGCACGACCAGCTCCGATTGCTACAACTACAACTGCCAGAGCGGCAAGTGCGTCGCCCCTCCGACCGTCCCCAAGCTGGGCGAGATCTGCGAGATTCAAGTTGACCCCAACACCGTCTCAACCGTCGGATGCGACACCGGCCTGTACTGCGACACCACGAGCAAGAAATGCGCTGCGTACCTGGCCAGCGGCGCAGCGTGCAAGGACTGGGATGCCTGCGCCGCCGGCCTCGTCTGCGCCACGGACGCCACCGGCGCTGGCACCTGCAAGACGACGCCCAAAGTCGGCGAGGCGTGCAGCTCCGGGTCCGCCAACCCCTGCGGGTACTTCGACGTCACCTGCGTCGGCACGACGGGCGCTCAGACGTGCCAGCCCTACGTCTACTTGGGCGACGCCTGCGTGCCGAACCAGTGCAACAGCGGCCTGACCTGTGACCCGACGTCCAAGAAGTGCATCAACGCGCCGGCGGCCGGCACGGCGTGCACCGATTCGAGCCAGTGCGGCGACGGCGGCTACTGCAACAACAGCAAGTGCATGGGCAGCGGCGCCACGACCTGCAGCTGAGGCGCGACACGCCGCCAACGACCCGGCAATGACGCCAGCGCGCCGCGGCTTGACCTTCGCCGCGCGCGCTGGCGTCGCGCCCACACGTCGCACCTATGGCACCATTGACACGGCCCGCCGCGGCGCGGACGATGCCGCAGCACGCGGGAGCGCGCGCGCGGGGCGGCGGCATGGAATCGTTTCACTGGGACGCGCATTTCGAGACCGGGCTGACCGACGTGGACGCGCAGCATCGCCAGCTCGTCAACTTGATCAACGGTTTTGGCGACCTGCTGGGCGGTCCGGACGCGGCGCTGCAAGCCGGGCTGGCGCATACAATCGAGCAGCTTGTCGCCTACTCCCACCAGCATTTTGGCGACGAGGAAGCGCTCATGCTGGCCTCGGGCGTGGACGCGCGGCACCAGACCGAGCATTTGGCGGCGCACCGGGAATTCTTCGCTGCCGTGGCGGAAATGCTGGCGGGGCAAGGCGACGGGCGCGCGGCGCGTCCGGACAACATCCTGAAATTCCTGGTCCATTGGCTGGCCTGTCACATTCTGGGGATGGATCAGGCTCTGGCGCGGCAGATCCACGCCATCCGCCAAGGCACGCCGGCGGACGTGGCGTACGCGCCGCACAGCGACGTCGCCGACGGCGCGATCGGGCCGATGCTCCGCGCGCTCAACGGCCTGTTTCACGAGGTCTCGCTGCGCAATCGGGAGCTGATGGAGCTGAACCGCACGCTGGAGGCGCGCATCGAGGAGCGGACACGCAGCCTGGCGCTGGCGAACGAGCAGCTGGCGGCGATTGCGCTGACGGACGCGCTGACCGGTCTGCCCAACCGCCGGCACTGCCTGCACACGCTGGCGGCGCTGTGGGAGGAGTCGGCGGCGACGGGCAAGCCGCTGGCAGTGATGATGGTCGACGCCGATGGCTTCAAGCAGGTCAACGATACGTGCGGCCATGACGCCGGCGACCGCGTGCTGCGCGAGCTGGCGCGGGCGCTGCGCTACAGCGTGCGGACCGACGACGTCGTGTGCCGGCTGGGCGGTGACGAGTTCATTGTCATCTGCCCGGCGACGGCGACCGCGGGGGCGGTGCAGGTTGCCGAGACGCTGCGGCGGACGGTGGCGGCGCTGCAGGTGCGGCTGGAGGACGGCGCGTGGCAAGGCAGTGTGAGCGTCGGCGTCGCCGCCCGCGCTCCGGCGATGGCAGGCCATGAGGAGCTGATCAAGGCCGCCGACAACGCTGTCTATGCGGCCAAGAAACGCGGGCGCAATTGCGTGGTTGCGGCGTAGGCTCGCGGGCTGACGACGCGGTCAACCACCCCGGGCACGTGCCACGCGGCCTGGCGCGCTACTTGGCCTCTTTCGCCCGACCGTCCGGCTCGCCGCCCTGCTTGGCGTCCGGGTATTCCTGACGCACGAACCGCCAGAAGGTGCCGATGAAGCGCTTGGTCTTTTTGTCCTTCGTGCTCAGCTGCTTGTCGCTGGCGCCGGCGTAGACCTCGAGCTTCTTGTTGATGCGCACAAGCGTGTCGCCCGCCTTTTGCAGCTTGTCGAACACGCCCTCGTCGGCAAAGCCCGTGTCCTCCTGCGCTTTGAGCGCCGTGTCCATGTGCGTTTGCACCGCCGCGAACAGCGCCGCCCGCGACTCATCGTCGGTCTTCGCCGCCACAGCTTCGGTCACTTCCGCCTTCGCGTCGGTCACGACGGTCTGCAGCGCGGTCATGTAGACCTTGGCCGCCTCCTTCGCCACCTGGTTCGCCGCGTCGTTGGAGCCGCTGTCCACAAGCTTGCGCATCTGCTGCGGCACGTCGTTGCGGATCAGGTTGCCGACGTGCTTGGCCAGCGCCGGCGTCTCCGCGAGGATCGCCGCCGACGCCGACTTCTTCAGCCCCGGGATCTGCGCCTCGACCATGCCAGAGACAAGCATCGACAGGTTATCGGGCTGGGTGAAATGCCGCACCATGGCGTACAGCCACGAGGTGTAGCCGAGCACAATCGTGACCACCACGATTGTCGCAATCAAGGCATTGCGGCGCGCGGTGTACAGCCGCGTGACCTCCGCTTCCAGGTGCCCACGCAGGGTTGCCGTTGTCATGTGAACCTCCAAACAAATTGATTTGCAAACGGTTTGATGAAGAATCTCCGGCTACTTGGCGTTCTTGTGCGCCGTCGCTGCCTTCTCATCCGGCTTGGACTCCGGCACCGGCTCGTCGGCCTTGTGGCCTTTCACCGCCCGCTCATCCGTCGGTGCCGCCAGCTCCTTGAGCTTTGCCTTGTCCGCCGGCGTCTCCACAAGCAGCTCGCCCTCGTCCTCCGTTCCGCCCAACGCGTCATTCACAAGCTCAATCCACATCTCCAGCAGCCGCTCCGGCTGCACCTTCGCCGGCGGCGTGCGCGCCGACTCACCCGTCGCGTTGTCCGGCATCGCCAGGGCGTTCTTCGGCCCTCCTTCGCGCACCAGCTTGTTCAGCGTCGCCTTGATGCGGAACATCGCGTCGATGTGCTTCTTGAACGTCGTCACAAGCTGCTTCTGCGCCCACATTTGGATGGCGTCCTGGAAATTCGCCAGCAGCGCGTCGGACTTTTTCTGGTCGCCCTTCAGCGCTGGAAAGTTGTCCTGCAGGAGCTTGGTGCCGTCCACCCTCGCCGCCTTGATTTCGCGCTGGTACGCCGTGCGGAAGGTCTTTGTCGTCGCCTGCTCCAGGTCAGCCATCTGCCGATCCAGGCCCTTTTGCATGTCCTCGAGCGCCGACGCCGCTTCCTTGCTGACAGCGTCGCCAACCGCCGGACCGACCTCATCCATCACCTCGCCCGCGGCATTGCCAAGCTTGGTGGCGATGACGTCCGCGCGCTTTTCAAACGCATTGGCGACCTGATCCCCCGGAATCGCGCTGATGCGCGCCTTGGCGGCGATGAGAAAGATGGCGATCAGACAGAGCACGGTCAGCGTCATCACCAGCCGCAGCCGACGCAGATGCTTTTGCAGCGCCAGGTGCTGGGCGGCGAGCGCCCCGTCCTCGACGTCAGCAAGCGATTTGGGCACCTTGAACCATTGCAGAATACTCACGGCGTACCTCCCCAGATACTCGCGTTACCCAACGGCGTAACCCAATTTCGCTCGTCTCAACTGCGTTCGCCGCCCCAGCGCAGCCTACGGCGCAACGGCGCGCGGTGTCAAGCGCCGAAAGCCGCAAAAGTCCCTGAACTTCGGCGAAATCCGCGCATCGCCTGCCGGCGCGTTGCGCGTCTAACGCACGCACCGCACGAGGCCCTGCGAACTCAGCCCCACCCACCCCGTGTCGCGCACCGTGTAGTACAGCGGCAGGTGGTTCCACAGCTCCGTGCCGTCCGGCATCCCCAGCGTCGCCGTCAGGTATTCGCCTGCGAGCGCATTGGCAAATTCCGGGGCCACGCCCGGATCCCAGCGCTGCGAATCGATGAGCGAGAGCAGCTCGCGCACAGTCGGCAGCCGCCAGTCGTTGTGACCGCAGAACTGCACCGTGGTACACGCCGTGAGGGCCTCGGCCCACGTTGTCCGCGGCAAGGTCGCGTTGGCCCAGGTCAGGCCGGTCAGCTTGTCGGCGGTGCAACCGGTCGGGCTGGCGTCGATGTCGAGGAAGTCCGTGGCCGGGTGGCTGTCAGGCAAGCGCTGCCACGTGTCGAAGTCGGCGACGCAGACGTTGCCGCCGGCCGCCGTCGCCCTGGCGACGCAGTAGTAGCCGGGACCGCAGGCGTCAATCGTCCCCGGGGTGACGCACGCGCCGAGCGTGACGGGCGGAAAACCGCAATCAACTGCACAGTTCTGCGGCGTTTCGCCCGGGTCGCATGTCCCGTTACCCCATGTGCTGCCGCCGGCACAGTCCGTCGGACAGGTCGGCAGCGTCTCGTCACAGGTGCAGGCACCGTCGCCACAAACCGCTTTCGTCGCGTGCTGGCATTGGTTCGCCGCGTTGCAGGAATCGACGGTGCACGGGCCGCCATCATCACAAGCAGCCGGCGCGCACACATGGTCTGCGGCAACGTCATCGTCGGCCTGTTGTTCTGGCTCCGACTGAATTCCCGCCGCTCCTTGCGACTTGGCACACGCGGCGACCAAGACGCAGAACGCCCACGACAAGACGGCCCGACGCGTCAGCAGCGACATGCAATTCCTCCCCAAGCGGCGTCGCCAACGCGGGCGGCGCGCATGACCGCGGTTTCGTAATGCGCTTGCAAGCTGCGAGGTTTCCTGCCGGCGGACCTTGCCGCCACATCCGGAATCCCAGAAGCAGCGGGCTGCCGCCGAGTCCCAGAATCCGCGGTCTCGCCACGCGGCACAGTCCTGTCAATCTCGAAAAGCGTCGATTTTGCCGATCTTTTTCCTGCGGCGCCGGGCTGGAACCGGTTGGCGTGGCGCTCCTTGCGGCCGCGCGTGTCCGAGCCGTGTCCGCGCCGGCGACTTGGCCACTCCCGTCGCGCGGCAGCTGCCGATCATGGCGGTCAGGTCGCAAGAGGCGCCGGTTCACACGCCGTCCGCCGTGCTGCCATCGGTTCATGCGCCACAGCTGGCGTTGACCTGGTCGGAGGGGCTGGCGAAAACGATCCAAGCACAACTGTCACGGTGTCACACCTATAGACGCAAAGAAAATGCAGGTTTTCTAGTGATAAATCTGCACGCGTCCCAACAAATGTCCCACTTGCCGCGACATCTGTCACGGCAGGGGAATTCTGGGCGTCAGGACCGCCGTGGCCATTGCCCAAAGTCACAAATAGAGCGCCATGCGCTGACGCCGGATGTCCGAGTGATTCGCGGATGCCGCCGTCAATACGCGTGGTGAGCGACGGCAACCACGACGCGGCGGCCCCGGGCGTGTAGTCGGAGTCCGACGCGAGCAGAGACGACGCTTTGAATCCACTGAATACAGCCAGTTGAAAACTGATCATGTTGGCCGCGCCGAGGCCAGCGTTTGGGCACCCTTTTCGGACAGCTCGCCCGATTATTTGCTGCCAAGGCTACGACATGCAAGTGCTTGAGCGCCGCGCGACCAGCTCCACACTGTCCTGTTGCAAAAAGCGTGGTCACAGCGTACACTCGACTCCGTTGCTTTCTTCTTGCGGGGGACCGGTTGAGTCGCACCCGCCGCCGAGTACACCGACCGTCTCAGGCAGCTGAGGCCACTGGGGTCTTGTCATGCCACATGCGAACCATTTGATTTTTTGCATGATTCTGCTCACAGCGAACGGTTGCGGCAAATCTCCAGACACCACCCCAGCCAGCAGCGACAGCAATACATCAGCTGACTCAGGCGACAGCCAAATTAACGATACCCTGCCCGATGGCGAGACCAGCTCCGGGTCAAGTGACACGGCCAGCGACGTACTGGCCGCTGACGTGACCGCCAGCGACGCCAGCAACTGCCCTGGCGCACCGCGTTGCCCCTGCAGCACCAACAGCGACTGCGATGCCGGACTTTGCCTTGAGACCGATACTGGCCACATTTGCGCGGCAAGCTGCGCCGACACGGCGGGGTGCCTCCCCGGCGAACTGTGCGGCCAACTCGCCACCAGCGGCGGCGACGTGCTGCAGGTCTGCGTGCCGCGCTGGGTCAGCACGTGCGCCCCCTGTGAGCAAAACGGCGACTGCGCGTTCCCCGGTGCGGCGGGCGGCGTGCAGTGCGCCCCGCTCGGCGATGCCGGCAGTTTTTGCACCGCCAACTGCACCGCCGCGTCGGACTGCCCGCCGAGCTTCGCCTGTACCGGCGGCATCTGCCACCCGCCGGCGGACGTGTGCATGTGCTCCCTCTGGGCGGTAGCGCACAACGCGACGGCGAAGTGCAAGAATCAAAACGCCGCCGGCAAATGCGCCGCCAGCGTCACCTGCACCGCCAGCGGTCCGTGGCCCGCTTGCCTCGCAGCCACGCCGACACCGGAGACCTGCAATGGCAAGGACGACGACTGCAACGGCCTAACCGACGACGGCGCGGACGCCAGCTGCGCCTCCAACGATCCGTGTGCGCAGGACCTGTGCAGCGGCGGAAAATGCCAGCACTTGAAAAACGTTGTCTGCGGCGACGGGACCTGCGCGGATCAATGCGGCGAAACGTCGGCGCTGTGCCCCGTGGACTGCCACATCTGCGGCAACAAGACGTGCGAGCCCGGCGAGAGCCCGGCGAACTGCCCGGGCGACTGCTGCGGCGGCTGCGGCGACGGCAAGTGCGTCGGCTACCAATGCGGCGAAAGTCCGACGACGTGCCCGGAGGACTGCGGGACGGCGTGCGGCAACAAGGTCTGCGACAAAGGCGAAAACCCCGGCAACTGCCCAGCCGACTGCGACACCGCCGTGTGCGGCAACCACGTCTGCGAGCCCAAGGACGGCGGCCCGGCCAAGTGCCCGCAAGACTGCGCCGCAACGTGCGGCAACTGTGTGTGCGAGAAGTCGGAAGATTTTGTAAGCTGTCCAAACGACTGCGGATTTTGCGGCGATGGCACCTGCAGCATCTGCGATGCGCTGGGCGAGAACAAGACGTCCTGCCTCAAGGACTGCGGCGACATCGCTGAACTCGGCTGCACGACGACCTGGGGCCTGTTCTGCGACGATGGCGTGGCGTGCACCGACGACAGCTGCGTGGCCGGCAAGGGCTGCGTGCACCTGGCCAATGCCGCGACCTGCGACGACGGCAACGCCTGCACAAGCGGCGACGCGTGCAGCAACGGCAACTGCGGATTCGGCGGGACCTTGAAGTGCGACGACGGCAACCCGTGCACGGCCGACAGCTGCGACCCGGCGGTGGGCTGCACGGCGTCCAACGCCGACGGCATCGCCTGCACCGACGGCGACCCGTGTACCATCGGCGACCTCTGCGGCGGCGGCCTGTGCGTGGTGGGGCAAAAGCCCAACTGCGACGACCAGAACTTGTGCACGGATGACAGCTGCGCGGGCGGCAGTTGCGTACACGCCCCCAACAGCGCGACGTGTACGGACGGCAATGCATGCACAAGCGGCGAGCATTGCCTCGGCGGCGGCTGCTTCGGCGCCGTGACCGTGGTCTGTAACGATGGCAACCCGTGCACGGACGACGGCTGCGATGTCGCAAACGGCTGCATTGCCACCAACGCCGACGGCGCGACGTGCAGCGACGGAAATCCTTGCACGCTGAGCGACTTATGCAGCTCCGGCGCGTGCGTCAGCGGCGCCGTGCCGGACTGCAACGACCAAAACGTCTGCACCGACGACAGCTGCGGCGGCGGCAACTGCGTGCACGCGCCGAACACCGCGACCTGCACCGATGACAACGCCTGCACCACCGGCGAACATTGCGGCGGCGGCACCTGCGGCGGCGCCAAGGTGCTCACCTGCGACGACAGCAATCCGTGCACTGCGGACAACTGCGACGCCAAGCTCGGGTGCTTCAGCCTGAACATGGACGGCGCACCCTGCAGCGACGGTGACGCGTGCACCCTCGGCGACAGCTGCAGTGCGGGCGGTTGCGTGCCCGGCACGCCGCTCGGCTGCGACGATTCCAGCATCTGCACCGACGACGCATGTGCGGGCGGCAACTGCGTCCATTTGCCCAACGCCTCGACCTGTACCGACGGCAACGCCTGCACCGTGGGAGAGCACTGCGATGGCGGCAGTTGTACCGGCGCGACCGCTACGCCGTGCGACGACGGCAACCAGTGCACAACGGACAGCTGCGCCCCGACGACCGGTTGCGCGTGGGTCAACGCCGACGGCGCGGTCTGCAGCGATGGAAATCCCTGCACTTTTGGCGACGCATGCCTTCTCGGTGACTGTGTGCACGGCCTGATGCCCAACTGCAACGACGGCAACCCGTGCACAACCGACGCCTGCGACAACGGGTCGTGCGCCCACACAGCCAATAGCGCGCCGTGCACCGACAACAATGCCTGCACCACTGGCGAACACTGCGCGGGTGGCACTTGTTCCGGCGCGTTGGCGGTGCAGTGCGATGACGGCAATCCTTGCACGACAGACAGCTGCGACATCGCCAGCGGTTGCACCGCCATCAACGCCGACGGCGCAGTGTGCAGCGACGGCGACCCGTGCACATTGGGCGACACGTGCGCGTTTGGCGCCTGCACCAGTGGTGCCGCCCCCAACTGCGACGACCAGAACGCCTGCACCGACGACAGCTGCGCTGGCGGTCAATGCCTGCACCTGGCCAACACCGCTACCTGCACGGACAACAACGCCTGCACGACCGGCGAAACCTGCATCCAGGGGGCCTGCACCGGCGCGACCACGGTCAAGTGCAACGACGGCAACGCGTGCACGCTGGACGGC
>CAIPXZ010000775.1 GCA_903869075.1 uncultured Myxococcales bacterium
CTGCTGCGGTAGAGCGTGCGGTAGGTGTGGTGGACATCGGCATTGGACACGACCAGGTCAAACGCCTCGTCGGTAGCCGTCGCCGATGTCACGCGGTGCTGGTTGCGGCCGTTGACCGCCACCACGTCGATGTGGTCCACCGGCGAGGCCAGCCGCAGCTCGCCGCCCAGCGCCGTGAACAGCCGCAGCAGCCCGTGAATCAGCGCGCCGGTGCCGCCTTGCGGAAAGAACACGCCCCACTGCCGCTCCAGGTAGTGGATTAACGTGTAAATTGAGCTGGTTTCATAGGGATTCCCGCCGACAAGCAGCGAGTGAAAGCTCAGCGCCTGCCGCACGTGGTCGTTTTCCACAAACCGCGCGACGGTGCTGTACACCGAGCGATCCGCGCGCAATTTCGCCAGCTGCGGCGCCACGCGCACCATGTCGCGGAAATTCAGGAACGGCTTGCCGGCGAGCTTGTGGTAGCCCTCCTCAAAAACCGCCTTCGAGTACGCCACAAAATCGGCATAGCCATCGACATCCGCTGGATTGCGCTGGCGAATTTGCTCGATCATCGACGCGCTGTCGCCGCAGTAGTCGAACTGGTCGCCGTCGTCCCATATCAGCCGGTAGTACGGCGTGACCGGCAGCAGCGTGACTTCTTCCTCGAGGCTGCGGTCGACGAGGCGGAACAGGTCGCGCAGCGCTTCCGGCGCCGTGATGACCGTCGGACCGGCGTCGAACGTGAAGCCCTTGTCGCGGAACACCCGCGCGCGGCCGCCCGGCTGGTCGTGCGCCTCCAGCAGCGTGACGTGGACGCCGGCCGCCTGCAGGCGAATCGCCGCGGCAATGCCGCCAAAGCCCGAGCCAATCACCGCCGCCCGCAGCGGCTGCTTGTTTTCAAGATGCGTCAGGTCAGACATAGCTTCGCCTCAATCGTTCAAGTTCTGCTTCCACAGCCGCCACCGCCGGCGATGGCACGACTGCCTCGCGCAGCGCCACCAGCGCCCGCTCCAGGTGCGCCGCGACCCGCGCGCGGCCGACGTGCGTCAGGCGCTCGTGCAGCTCCGCCAGCAGCGGCTCCGCCGGCCCGCCGGTGCGCACCGCCCGCAGCGCCGCTTGCAACCGCACGAATGTAAAGGGATCTGCTGTCTCCGCCAGCCACGCCCACAACCACGTTGGATGGCCGCCGCGCAGATCTTCCAGCGCCTTGTCGTGGCGCCGCGCCGCCAGCACGCTGCCGAGGTCGTCCAGCATCTGCAGCCCGGCGCCCAAATCGCCGCCAAAGCGCACGATCGCCGCCAGCTGCGCGCCCGTCGCGCCCGCCGCCTGCGCGCCCAGGTTCGCCGCCAGCGCCGTCAGAGCGCCGGTCTTCAGCGCCGTCGTCGCCCGTACAACGCCCGCCACCTCCGCCTGCGCCAGCTGTTCCACGTGCGCGGCGATGTCCAGCGCCTGGCCGTGGTGGCACCGCACGAGCGCCGCGACAACGGCCGCCTGCAGCGCCGAGCGCGTCGCCGGCGGGAGATCCGCGCGGTCCAGGTGCGCCTGCGCGGCAAAGTACAGAAAATTCCCGGTGTTCAGCGCGCGGCCGAGGCCGTGACTGACGTGCAGCGCCGGCTGGCCGCGCCGCACCAGCGAGCCGTCCTCGATGTCGTCGACAATCAGCGACCCGGCGTGCAGCCACTCCAGCGCCACCGCCAGCTCCGGCGGACAGCCGCCCGCCGCGCCGCCGCCCAGCTGCCAGCTCAGCTCCACAAGCCGCGCGCGAAAGCCCTTGCCCGGCTCTGCCAGGAACGCGCGCGCCGGGTCATACAGCGCCGCGTTCCACAGCCGCAGCGGCACCGCAGCCGCTTCTGGCCCCAGCTCCAGCGTCGCCAGCTGCGCTTCCAGATGCGCAAGCGCCGGGTTGGCGTTCGGCAACGGCAGCTCCGCCGGCGCGCGACGGTCCAGGGCGGGATTGGGCGGGGTCATGGCATCGCCTCCAGGCGCAACGTGCGCGGCCACCAGCGCATCCCGCGCGGCGGTCTACCCAGTACGATTCGCGCGGCGTCCAGCGGATGCAGGTCCAGCGCAAAAAAGTCGCGAATAATCGGCTCCGGCCGGCGATACAGCCGCTCAATCATGGTGTTGCGCTGCTGCGGCGCGGCGAGGTGGAACAGCGCCCAGTTCAGCGCGTGGCCAAACCGCGCCTGGCGCGCGTGCCGCCGCTGCAGCGCCGGAATCACCGTCGCCAGCGCAGTTTCCAGCGGCACCGTCGCCAGGGTCTGCGCCAGCCGCGCCGCCACCGCCAGGGAATAGCCCGTCGCCGGATGGAACCAGCCGCCGCGCATCCCCGCGACGAGCCCGCGTTCCGGCAGCTCCGGCGGTGCCGCCCGCCACGGCATCGGCAGCACACCGGTTTCCTGCCGCAGCTCCGCCGCGATGCGCCAGCCCGCGCGCGCCGCGTACGCGTGCACCTGCGCCCGCGCCGCCGGCACGTCAAGCGCCGGGCTGTCGCTGAACCGCGTATCCTCCACAAGCAGCCGCCGCGGGCCAAACGGCAGCACGTACAGGAAGCGAAAGCCGTCGTCCTGCGGCACGCGCGCGTCCATCAGGATCGGCTGCGTCAGGCCGTGCGGCGCCGTCAACTCCAGCTCCAGCCCGAGGAATTTCTGCCAGCCGGCGCGCCCGTGCCACGCCTCCGGACGCACGCCGCGGGCGTCCACAATCAGCCGCCCGTGTAGCGTGCGGCCATCGGCCAGGGCGACAGCGTTGCCTTGCACCGCCGTCACGGTCGCCTCCAGCAGCAGCGCGCCGGGCCCCGCGTGCAGCGCCGCCGTCACAACCTGGGCGAACTGCGGCGACGTCACCGCGCAATACGGCAGCGCCAGCCGCCGCGACCACTCGGCAAAATGCACGTCGTAGCCCGGCCAGCTGTGGCCGATGAGCGGCTGCAGCCAGGGCAGGGCGTCCGCCGGCACGTCGCTGCGGTGGAAGCACCAGGTGTGGTTGCCGCCCAGCTGCGGCGCCTGCTCGATGAGCGCAATCGTCGCCGTCGGCTGGGCGTGGCGCAGCGCCAGCGCAATGAGGCCGTTTTGCAGGCCGCCACCGAGCAAAATGTAATCAAAATCCACGATTTTCCCCGCTGTGTGCCGCTGCC
>CAIPXZ010000776.1 GCA_903869075.1 uncultured Myxococcales bacterium
CGCGAATTTGACCACACGCGCTTGCAGCCGCCGCCGCCTTCGCGCTGGCAGGACGTGCCGGTGCTGCCGATTGCCCCGCCGCTGGGTCCGCACTTCGCCCGCTACTTCGAGTTCCGCAACACCGGCGCGCTGCCGTTTGCCGGTCAAACAGAGCTGGAGACTTCCGGCTGGATCCGCCCGCTGCAGGCGTCGGAGCGCGACGCCGCGTGGATCGCCGCCTGCGCCGACGCGTGGTGGCCGGTGCTGTTTGCGCAAGTCAGCGCGCCGCGGCCGATGGCGACCGTCGCGTTCACGCTGCAGGTGCTTGTCGATCCGGCGACGCTCGACCCCGCGGCGCCGCTGCGGTACCGCGCGACGACGGCGGCGGTCAGTGAGGGCTATGCCGTCGAATTCCGCGAGCTGTGGACGGCAGACGGCCGGCTTGTGGCGCTCAATGAGCAGACGATTGCGGTGATCAAGTAGCGGCGGCAGCAGCGCACGGGCCAGGTCGAGCGCGTCCACCCGCCGTTCGACGCGCCGCGGCAGCGGGATCGTGTGACTGCGAAACCGGGCGACGAGATCGCGGCGCAGCCACGGCCCAATCTGCGGTCGGTGAGCGGGGGCGCGGCACAGCGGACGGGCAGCGGCACGGCGACGGAGCGTTGGACGACCGCGCCCGTGGCAGAGTCGCCACCGCGGACCTTGACGACCGCGCCGCTGCACCGGAGACTGCCGCCAGAGGCCCACCATGCTGATCGCACTCACGCTCGCCGTCCTCGTCGCCGCCGCTTGGGGCTTGTTCGTCTGGCAGACGCGCATCGGCTGGCAAGGCGTCGGCGGCCAGCACGGCGGCCGCGGGTACTACAGCGAAATCCAGCGCAACAAAAAAGCCGCGGTCGGCTGGCTGGTCGGCGTCGATGCGCCCAGCGCGTTCGACTTCGTGCTCAAGACCGAGGACAACGCCGACCGCCTCGCCAAAGGCCTGCATCTCGCTGAGGAATTCCAGACGCAGGACGTGGCTTTTGACCGCGCGGTCTACATCGTCAGCGATGACGTGCGGGTGGAGGCCCTGCTGGCGCGCAACGCCGAGGCGCGCCGCGCGGTGCTGACGCTGCTGCACGTCGACACGACGCTGCCCAAGGCGCAGCTGCGGTGCCGTGCCGGGCGGCTGTGGCTGGCGCAGCCGGTGCACGGTGAGGCGGACCTGATTGCCTGCCAAATGCGCGACGCCGAGGTCGTGGCGGCGCTGGCGGTGCTGGCCGATGGCCTCGCGCGCGTGCAGCTGCAGGACGGGCGGCTGGCGTGGCACGACAACCTCGTCACGCGCGGCGCGCTGGCGCAGGCGGTGGCGGGCGCGCTGCTTGTCGGCGGCGCGGTGCAGGCGCTGCGGGTGGTGCTGCCGCCGCTGCCGCAGCTGCTGGACCCGGCGCCGTTGGCATGGCGGGCGGTGCACATCGCGCTGGGGCTGACGGTGGCGCTGGTGGTTGTGACGGCGGTGGCGCTGGGCGCGAGCGCGCGGCGGCATCTGGTGCTGGCGCGCGTCGTCGGGCTGGCGCTGGCGGGCGGCTGGCTGACGGCTTTCGCGCTGGCGCACGACGTGAACCGCACCGGCGCGCAGGGCGAACCGCAGCAGCTTGTCACGACCGTGCTGTCGACGCGCATCAGCGGCGGCCGGCATCCGGCGCGGTACATGACGTTGAGCGACCTGGGCGCCGGTCCCGTGGAAGTCCAGTTGCCGCGTGGGCTTTTCGACCAGCTGCCGCACCGCGGTGAGGTAGTGGCGACGGTGCATCCAGGCGCGCTGGGCTGGCCGTGGCTGGAGACGCTGGCGCGGCCGTAGCGCGCTCAGGGGATGGCGCTCCACTTGCCGCTGTCGATCAGCGCGCCGCTGACGGCGTTGAAGGCGAGGTAGTCGCCGCCGATGCCGTCGTACGGACCGTGGTCGTACGTGGTGTTTTGCACGTTCCAGCGCACGAGCTTGACGCCGTGGTGGTAGGTCAGCTGCGCCGTCCACGGCTTGATACCAGCGGCGAGGTTGGCATCGGCGGCGAGGCACAACGCCGCGTCCTGACTGATGAATGTCGTGGCGTCGCAGCCGCTGCCGCCGTCCTGCGTGCAGTTGGCCTGCTCGGACTGCGCGCGCGCGGTGAGCGCGCCGGTGCGCGGGTTGTCGGTGATGCATTGCGGCGTCGCCGGTTGCGCGGTCTGGCAGGCACAGCTGGCCCAAGCGAGGACGCCGATGGTGCGGAACCGGATCATGGCGCGGGCCTCCTCGCTGCGGTCACGGGCTGGGCAACGGCGCCGGAATCCACGCACAGGTCCAATCCAGCTGGCACGGGTTCAGGTCCAGCGCCTCGCCGTGCGTCGCCATGTAGTGCGCCAGCATGTTGACGAGCAGCGAGCCGAGGTCAAACGGCTTACCCGGCGACGGCACCGGAAAGCCGTGCACGCCCTGCGGCGTCATGTCCGGGAACAGCATCGCGCTCTTGCCGCCGATCTTCGGGTCGTTGTCGCGGATCATCCGCAGCGGCGGGGACAGCCGCGGCTCGTAGAAGCCGTCCGCCTCGGTGAAGCCATCGCCGCCGCCCGCCACAAGGTTCGCCAGCACGTCGACGTCGTACAGCACGCCCACGCCGCTCTTGTCCACGTAGCGGTTGGTGCCGTCCACGCCCTCGGCCAGGCCGACGTCCACAAGCAGCTGCTGCACGCTCTTGCCGTAGCGCGGGTCGACGTCGCGGAAGTTGATGATGCCGGTGCCGCGGCCCAGCGCCAGGCCCGACGCCGTCGGCACACCCGGGTCGCCGAGCGTGTTCATGTACAAAATCCGCGTGCCCACGGTCTCGCCGGTGCCATAGGTCAACGTGCGGTCCTGGTGGATGAACGGCGCCGAATTCGCCGGATCGCCGCCGTCCAGCGCCACTTGCGCGATGCCCATCATCCGCCGCAGCTCCGGGTTGCCGCGCCGCAAGCCGTAGCCGTCGGTCAGGGCGATGAGCGGCGACGCGGCCTTGAAGTCCGTGCCGCCGTAGGAGAACGCCTCGGCGAACTCATCGACCATCTCCACCGCCGCGCCGACTGGCGTGCAGCCCTCGGGCGCCTGGCTCGGCAGCTCCGTCTCGTAGAACGACAGCCGCAGCCGGTTGCCCTTGTCCGCCGACACCGCCGCCCGCAGCGCACCGTTGGGCTGCACCCGCGCACAGCGCCACTCGCCGGTGTCCAGATTTTCCAGCACCGCGACGCGCCCCGGCTTGAGCGCCGGCATGTCCGCCACTTTCACTTCCTTGTAGTCGACCAAGTCCGGGAACGCCTCATACAGCGCGCCGTCGTGGACGAGCAGCAGCGGCCCCATCATCCGCAGCACCATCGCGTTGCGCACGCCGCCCAGCGCGCTGCGCGTGCCGACTTCGCCCAGCACGCCGCCGGCGATGATCGCCACCGCCGTCTCGATCTTCGGCTCCATGCCGGCGACGAAGCTCGACAGGATGCCGCCCAGCGAGCCGCCGACCATGTGCACCGGCGCGCTGCCGCCGACGTCGACGGTGCCGTCGCCGTCAAAATCGCCCGCCAGGTCGTCTTTGCCGTCGCCATTCGCGTCGTAATGCCAGGTCCGCGTGCCGTCAAACGACGCAAGCGTCCGCACCACTTGCATGATGTCCACTGTCGTCTGGCGCACCGTGTCGCGCGTGTGGAAAATGTAGGAAGTCCAGAAATCCACGCCGGAATCCAGCTTGCCGTCGGCATTTTGGTCCAGCGCCCGGCCGTTGATGATGCCCTGCCCCATGCCTTTCAAGCCGTAGGCGTCAAACTGCGCCAGCACCACTTCCAGCAGCGCCGGGTCCTTGTCCACGCCGTGGCTGACGGCGTCGATGCCGAGCGTAGCGATGCCTTCGCGCGCCAAAAAGCCGGCGAAACTCATCGCGTCGAACTTGTTGGAGCCGTGGCCGTGGACAAAAATCGCCACTGGCGCCGGGCCTTTGCGGAACTTGGGCACCATCAGCCAAAACGTCACGCCTTCGCGGCGCACGAACGCCGCGCCGGTCTGCGGGTCCAGCTGCCACGTCTGGTCGCTCAGCGCCAGCTGCGTCTTGCCGTCGGCGGCGTAGCGCGGAAAGAACTGCGGCGAGTCGATGGCGCCCAGCGCGTGGAAGTCGATGAACACGAAATTATCGAAGAAAATCTGCAGCTCAGCCGGCTTGTTCGTCGCACCAAACTGGGCGTAAAGGTTCTTGGCCAGCGGCAGGAACGCGTCGTTGGGCACGATTTTGCGGGTCTGGCCCGCCGGCGCCGAGTCGCGCACGTCGTCGAGCTGCATCGTCGCCGGAAAGTCGGTCGCGAGGTAGGCAAACGGCCCCTGGCCGTACAGACCATCGCGCACGGCGACGAACGGCTTGGTCCAGGTCTGCGTCGTGAACGTCCAGGCGAAAGCGACGTCCGGCGTGCCAAGGCCAATCGTCCCCAGGCACTCCGGCAGCGGCGCCAGCGCCTCTGTCTGGCCGGCGTGGTTGATGAAGTCAAACGGCGAGCGCACCGGCTGGCCCTTGGCATCCAGCAGGTTCTTGGTCAGCACCACGGCGTAGGTCGTACCCTCGCGCAGCGCCACAACCGGCTTGGCCACCAGCGTATTCGTCTCGCGTTCGTAGAAATTGACGAGCGAGCCGTCGCGGAAATCCCGCGTGTTCGGATGGTCCAGCACGCCGTCCATGTCCGTGTCTTCACCCGGATCGAGCACGCCGTTGCCGTTCAAATCCTCTTCCACTTCCTCGTAAATCAGCTGCTTCAAGCTGGCGCGCGGGTCGTTGATGTAGTTGTTGTTGTCATCCAACGTCAGTGGATAGAGGTTTTGCCCCAGGTCGATCGGCATCGGCTTGCAGCGATCGGGCGAACCGGCGGTGATGTCGATGACAAGCATCACGTCATTTTTCGGGTCGTACCGGTCGTCCTGGCGCTGGATGATGTTGGTCACGTCCAGCGGCGCGTCAAAGCTCACGGTAATCGGCGCCAGCGTGCCCCAGCCGTCAATCGCGTCGAGGTTCGTGCGCGTGGTCTGCTCCCACTGCGTCGGCGCCACGAGGCTGGCATTGATGCGCCGCAAGGTCGGCGAGGTCGCGTCATAGCGCGTGGCAAAGTCGTTGGGCAGCGGAATTTCCGGCAGCGGCTTGTGGAACGCGTCAAACTTCACGCGCGCGCCCGTGCCCGCGGGCGTCGGCGCGAGGCCAGCGGGCGCGGGCGACTCACAAGCCGCCAGCGCCGCGACGGCAGCCAGGGTGAGGATAGCGCGCAAATTTGTCTGCATCAGGATTCTCCAGCGATGGCTTGGCGTTGGCACGGCGTTCATTTGTGCTCCTTGCTGGCCAGCGGCAGAATGGCAAAAGTCAGCCGCTCACCGACGATGGGCGAATCGCCCTCCATGCCGGCGAGCACGCCGCCCGGCACCAGCACCGCGCACTCCAGCCGCAGCGCCAGCGCCACCGGCCAATCCTGCGGCGCGCGGGTCAGCACCAAGCCGGCGTCGAATTCCGTGCCCAGCAGCGAGCCGTTCGGTGCCTTGCCGAGGTAATTGCGCGGCGCACCACCGCCGACGACCTGGGTCGAAAAGGCGTCAATCGGCGGCGTCGGCGACCACGCCAGCAGCGCGCCGCCGTAGATTTCGACGCTGCGATCGCCGTGGTGAAAGAATTTCCAGCCGACTTTGGGGAACACGGTGATGGCGCTTGTGACCTGGCCGTTGGTGGCGAGGCGGTCGAGGTCGGCGCTAGGGTAGCCGGTCACGCCGGGGTTGCTGGCGGTGATGAGCGCGCGGCCGCTCTGCCAGCCCAGCACCTGCGGGAACAGCAAAATGCCCTGCTGGAAGTTGGGGTTGGCCTTGAAGCCGGTCAGCGCGCCGTCGGCCAAGTTGTCGTCACCGCTGAACCAGCCGCCGTCGAGCTCGAACCGCACTGGCCGCCGGCCCGCGACGTCGTAGCGGGCTTTGAGCACCGCCGCCGCTTGGCGGACGTCGTGCTGCGTGTGCTCGGGCGTCGGCGCGAGGTTCGTCGTGCCGAGGATGACCGCCGCCTCGCCTTGAACGCGCAAGCCATTGTCCGCCTTGCGGTAGTCCATGTCAAACGCCGCATCGACGACATTCACCTTCAAAAATGGGCCGTTGGCGTCGTGATACGTCTGATCGCGGTGCACAAAGTTGACGCCAGCCCAGCGCTCCTTGGCGAAGTGCCAGCGCAGCGCCGCGACCTCCTGAATCGCGTTGTCGCCAGCTGCGCGGTTCGCCGTCGCGTCTTCGATGACATCGTCGACGCTGAGCGCCAGGAACAGCCCGCGCGCCGCCGAGTGACCGCGACCGAACGGCTGCAGCACAAGCTGCGCCCGCGCAATGCGATCGCCGGTGGTCGGCAGCACGAACCAGTCATCGCGGCGGCTGTCCAGCGCGTGGTTGCCGTCGTTGGCCAGCAGGCCGAGGCCCCAGTGGCTCGTCATCAGGCCGACCCGCAGCGTGCCGAGGTCGCGCAGGCTCAGCCCCGCCCACGCTTGCGTCAGCAGCACGGCGTCGAAGCGGCTGCCAGGCAGGTAATCGCCGTCGATCGCCGGCGTGCCGAGGAAGGTGCCGCTGAGCGCGTCGACGCCGACGCCGGCCTGGATGCCCCAATTGCCGAGGTGGTGGCCGGTGTCGAAGTCGCCGAGCAGCGACAGGCGGCTGGAGATCTGCGAGCCGTCGGTGGAGCGGCCGCCGTTGGGGTCGACGGCGAAAGTGCTGTTGCGCGCGGCGGTGACGCGGCCGGCGCCGGTCATGTTCAGGTACGCAAATTCGTCCTCAGCCGGGGTAGCGGCGGCGGGAAGAGCCACCGGCGTTGCCGCGGCCGGCAGGTCAGGCGACGGCTCCTGCGCGTGCGCGGCGGCGGCCGAACCAAGCGCGGCGGCGGCGACAAGCAGCAAATGAGACCAGCGGAGGATGAGGGTCATGGGAGCTCCAACGCGGTTGAGGAGTCGACGCAGCGCCGCGCGCGGCATGCATAACACACGCGCGCGCGGACCGACAGCGCGGGCGGCCTCTGCGGTGGGCCAGCGCGACTCCGGCTTGCGGGCGAGAGTCGGCCGGCGGGCTGCGGCGATCTTTTTTTTGGCCTGCGGCGATTTTTTTGCGCGGCAAAATTCGCCAGCGCACGAACATCCTTTTGTCGCGCATGTCGGGCGCGATGCTCTTCGGGAACCCCGGCGCGCGCCGGGGCGAGCGGATGGCCCACATCAACCAGGCCGGGCTGCTACGGGAAGTGAAGGCTTCCAACGGGCGGCCGAAGGTAGGGCGGCACGGCGAGAGCCGTGGGACCGCAGATGGTGGATCACGTCCGGGTGACTCCGGGCGTTTCGGCGGGGAGGTCCAAGCTCGGGGCGGAGGTCCCCGGCGTTAGCCGGAACCAGGTCGATTTGCCCAGTTCCCGCGTCAGCCGAGAGGAAGCCGCCGTGGTCCCGCGGCCGGAAGGAGCGGCCGCGGTGGCGCGACGGTCAGAGGTGCACCGCAAAGAAGTCCCGGAGCCGCTCGTACTCGCGCCGGGTCACCAGCGGGTCCGGCACCATGTGCGTGAGCCCGACCAGCGGCAGCAGCTCGTGTGGCTTGCCGGCCAGGAACAGCGCGTTGCTGAGCTTGAGCGTGTGGCTGAAGAACACGTTGTCGTCGGCGGTGCCGTGGATCAGCAGGAGCGCGGCACTGCCCCGCTTGGCGTCGGCAGCGTAGGTCAAAAGCGAACTTCTTTCATACGCTTCCGGATGATCCTGCGGCAGCCCGAGGTAGCGCTCCGTGTAGTGCGTGTCATAGTCTGCCCAGTCGACAACCGGCGCGCCCGCCACCGCCGCCTTGAACACGTCCGGCCGCTTCAGCGCCGCCAGCGCCGCCAGATAGCCGCCGAAGCTCCAGCCAAAAATCCCCACCCGCTGCAGGTCCACCTCCGGCACGCGCGCCGCCAGCGCCTGCAGTCCGGCGATCTGGTCGTCCAGCGGCACCGCGGCAAAGTCGCCGCGCACCGCCCGGTGCCACGCCGCCGTCCGCAGCGGCGTGCCGCGACCGTCGATGCGAACCACGACAAAGCCCTGGTCCGCCAGCCACTGATCCAGCAGGTTCTCGCGCAGGCTATGGCGCACAACCGTCGTCGTCGGCCCGCCGTAGACGCTGAGAATCGTGGGCCATTTGCCTCCCGGCTGCGCCTGATGCGGCCGTAGCACCACGGCGTGGAACTGCTGCGGTCCCAGTGTAAGGAATTCGGCGCGCAGGCCAAACGGCGGCGGCGGCACCAGCGACGGCAGCTCGCCCACCAGTGCCGCGTCGGCGCGCAGCACCAGGGCGCGGGGCAGCCGCGCGTCTGTCTGCGTGACCGCCACCAGCAGCGCGCCGCTCGGGCTGACGTGCGCCAGCGTCTCCACCGCCGACGCAGTCTCCCCTGTGGCGACCGGCACGGGCGCAGCGGCGTCGGTCACGCTCCACAAGTGGCTCTGCGTCGGATCGACATCCGCCGCAAAGAACAGCTTATGTTGCGCGTCGTTGTACGCGGCGAGGCTGCGCCAGCCGGCATCAGGCTTCACCCATGTGCGTACGCGCGCGCCATCGGCGCGGTGCTCGACAATTTCTGGACCGCCGTTGGCCTCGGTGCACCACAAGAAGCCGCTGCCGTCGCCGAACCACAGCGGAAAATCGGGGTGCAAATTCAGCCACGCCGCGTCACTCTCGCGGAGGATCGACCGCGTCTCGCCGCTCGCCGGGTCGACCGTCAGCACCTGCAATTCCGTCTGCCGACGGTTCTGGACGACGACCGTCAGCGGCCCATTGTGCGGCCACACAACCTGCGTCACGTACGGCAGCGCCGCTGCGTCCCAGCGCAACCAGGTGACTTTGCCGCCGGTCGCCGCGACAATCCCCAGCCGAACCACGGCGTTGGCCTTGCCCGGCCGCGGGTATGCCATATGCTCCGGCGTCTTTTCCGGGTGCGCCACGTCGGCAATCGTCAGGTGTTCAACGGCGCTGTTGTCGACCTCGGCGAACGCCAGCCAGCGCGCATCCGGGCTCCACCAATAGCCGGCCATGCGGCCCATCTCCTCTTGTGCCACGAACTCTGCGAGACCATGTGGCTTTTTCGCCGTTCCACCGTTCGTGATGCGGTAGCTGCGCCGCGCCGCCGGCTCGGACTGGTAGACGTCGTTGTCGCGCACGAACGCCACGTGCCGGCCGTCGGGTGAAAAGCGCGGGTCCAGCGCGCCGTCGCTGCCTTCGACGACGGTGACATGGCCGGAAGCCCGCTCCACAACGTAGGTTTTGCCCGAGAGCGTCACCAGAATCTGCGCGCCGTCGGTCGACAACTGGTAGCTGCTGAAGCCGCGGCTCGTCACACGCATGCGCTCGCGGCGCGCTTGCTCGGCCGCGGAGAGCGTCTCGACGGCGCCGTTGATCAGCATTTCTGGCGTCAGCACCTCGCGCGTGGCGCCGGTCGCGACGTCAAAGGCAAACAAAGTCTGGCGGTTGGAGGTCGGCGTCGCCCGCAGGAACAGCACCGTCTTGTCATCGGGTGTCACTTGCGGCTGCACCGGGCGGCCGCTTGCGAAGCGCCGCGTTTCGGCGAATTGCTGGAGGAATGGCTCGGACATCGCCGACGGCGGCGGCGCGGCCCGCAGGCTACCCGGCAGCAGCAGCGCCACGGCGATGAGCCACAGCCACCCGCGCTGGAACCTGCCGCTCTGCGCCACCATCCCGTCCCCCGCACGCTGAACCGCCGACCGAGTCTGGCCGTGCGCCCCGGCACCGTCAAGCCGGCGCATGCGCCCGCACAGCTGCACCGGCGGCTGCGCGGTTTTTCGTTGCCGCACCTGCCGAAGGGGAGTACAACCCCACGCCGCCGAGCGCCCCGGCTGCGGGCGCTCCACCGAGCCAGCCGATCGACCTGCCGATGAAACGCGAGCCAATGTCCGACCGCCACTTGAATGCCGTAGCTGCGACTGCGCGGCGGGCGCGTGATCTGGTTTGTGCCGCCGCGCCGGCCCCCACGGCTGCGGGCGCGGGGAACTGAGCCGATGACCGCGCCGCTGCCCTTCGCTGCCCTGGAACTGTTCGCGTGGTCGGACACGCCCATGTGGGTCTTTGACCTCGTGCACCGCCGCATGGCTTGGGCGAACGCCGCCGGCGTGGCGTTCTGGAATGCGCCGTCGCTGGACGAACTGCTGACGCGCGATTTTTCCAACCTTTCAGACGCGACGGTGACGCGCAACCAAGCGGTGATGGCCGAGCACGCCGCCGGTCGCACGGTGCGCGAACAGTGGACGTTGTATCCCAAAGGCAAGCCGGTGACGGTGCGGGCGCAGAGCACGGCGGCGATGCTGGAGGACGGCACAATCGCCATCCTGTACGAGGCCCATCCTCTGCCAGAAGGCTTTGAGCCCGCGGCGTTACGCGCGGTGGAGGCGCTGCGGCACACCTCGGTGCGCGTGGCCTTGCATCAGCCGGACGGCCCGGCGATCCTGCGCAACCCGGCGGCGGTGCGCGAGCTGGGACCGTGCCAGCCGGAGCGCGGCGAGGACGATTTCGCCGCGATGTTCGCTGACCCGACGGTGGCGGCGGATGCGCGCGAGTGGGTCGCAGCGGGCGGGACGTTCAGCGCGGAAGTGCAGCTGGCGACGCGGCAAGGGCCGCGCTGGCACGGGCTGGACGCGCGGCCAGTGCTGGACCCGGTGTCGGGTGAGCCGCTGGTGCAGGTGAACGCCCGCGACATCAGCGATCTCAAGGCGGTGGAGCAGGCGCTGGCGGCGGCCAAGGCAGTGGCGGAGGCGGCGAGCGTCGCCAAGAGCCAGTTCCTCGCCAACATGAGCCATGAAATCCGCACGCCGATGAACGCCATCCTCGGCATGTTGCAGTTGCTGCACAACACACCTTTGAATAACCACCAGCGCGACTATGCC
>CAIPXZ010000777.1 GCA_903869075.1 uncultured Myxococcales bacterium
AGGCGGCGGTGCAGGCGGGCGCGCGCGATGCGGCGGCGGTGCGGGCGCAGCGCGTGGCGGCGATGACTGCGGCGGGCGGGCGCGTTGATTACGCCGAGATCGTCGACCCGCAGACGCTGCAGCCGGTGGCGACGCTTGCGCTGCCGACGCGCGCGATCGTCGCGACGTGGTTTGGCCGCGCGCGGCTGCTGGACAACGTGGATCTGCTGCCGTAGCCTCAGCAGCCCATGGGCAAGCTCACCTATTCGACAAAGCTGCTGCGCGAACTGACGGCCTTTGCCAGGGCGAACAAGGTCTATTGGATTGTGCCGCTCGTGCTCGTGCTGGCGCTCGCGGCGCTGATCGCCGTGGCTGGCCAGGGTGCAGCGCCGTTCATCTACACGCTGTTCTGACCGCGGCCGCGTGCGCCGCAAGTTCTTGACCGCACAAGGGGCCGTGGCTAGACTCGGGCGCGCCCGCCGGCCGTGCCTCTGTTGTCAGACGTGGCGGAACAAAAGGAGTGTTTTCATGAAGTTTCGCAGCACAGTGCTCACCGTCCTCGGTTGTTTGGCCCTCGGTTTGAGCGCGTGTGGCGGCACGTCGACACCCCCCGCGACCGGCGGTGATGCGTCGGGCAATGGCGACGCAACCGGTTCAGACATCTCCTCGCTCGCCGACGGTACGGCCGACGGCAGCGCCGATTCCGGCAACTGTTGCGCCGACCACGGCGCGCAGTGCGGCTTCATCAAGGAATGCACGAAGTCCTGCGGCGCGTGCAGCACCGGCCAGAGCTGCGATGCGACGCACAAGTGCATCGCCATTGTCACAACGCCGCTGGCCAAGTTTGGCGAGCCGTGCGGCCCCAGCAAGGACTGCCCGTTCCCGGCGGACACAACCGACCAGTCGGCCATGACGACGTATTTCGACTGCATCAATGGCCAGTGCGAAGACGGCATCTGTAACGGTGGCGTCTGCACCAAGCAGTGCAACATGAACACCGACGACAAAAACAACTCGACTGGCGCCGCGGGCGCGGACGGCATCGAGGACCCGGGCGCGACGAGCGATTGCGGCGGCGCCGTCGACGGCGTCTACGGCACCAAGTTCGCCTGCGTGCAGCTGTTGTCGCCGCAGAACGGCCAGGCGCCGAACTACATTTACTGCACGCCGGAGAGCAGCTTCAAGCCGTGCAAGGCCGACGGCGACTGCGACGCTGGCGACACCTGCAACCTGCAGTTGATCTACGGCGCGTACCAGCAGATGTGCAGCCCGGCGATGAAGACGCCGGTCGGCACGCTGGGCGCCTACACCTACAAAGCCGGCGCGCAGCTGGCGCAGCCGTGCAACAGCGACCCGACCAAGGGCGACCTGGCCAACTGCGCCAACGACTTCTGCGCCAACTCCGGATTCTGCCTTGGATTCTGCAAGACCGACGCCGACTGCACCGCCGGCGCCGGCGGCAGCGCGTACACCTGCAAGCCGAACATCCAGGTCAGCAGCAACCCGGCGTACAGCGCCAGCTTGTGCCTGCCCAAGGACTGCACCGTCGACAACGACTGCGGCAGCGGCTTTTTCTGCCGGCCGTACTGGAATGGCATCAAGAAAGTGACCGGCCAGCCCGATCCCACCGACCCGACAAAGACGCTCTACCCGGCGTTTGAGCCCGGCTGCCAGCCGATCGCCGCCAAGACCGTCAAGCCCGGCGACACGTGCGACCCGTACGCCACAAGCGCTGACGCCACCAAGCCCGGCGCAATCTGCCAGAACCCGTACGCCTGCGTCGACGGCAGCTGCGGCAGCCTGTGCAAGACGACAAGCGACTGCGCGCCGGACCAGCAGTGCGGCGTGGAGGAGATCCCGCTGGACGTTGACAACCCGCAGGGCACCGGTCAGACCGACGGCATCTACGACTTCGAGCTGTCGCTCAACATCTGCGCGTACCTGCCCAAGGCCGCCGGCAAGTGCGCGGCGTCCAAGGATTGCTCCGGCGCGGCGTCGTACTGCAAGGCGTTTGTCCACAAGCTGGATCTGCCGCCGGACGCGACGCCGATCGGCCACGACACAATCAACGGCGTCTGCGTGGCGCCCGACAGCAAAGGCGGCAAGGACGGCGACGTCTGCGGCCCCGCGGCCAATGACGCGTACTGCGACAGCGGCTATTGCCTGAACACCCAGTCCTCCACCGGCACCGCGCAGCCGGGCTTCTGCGCCGATTACTGCAGCAGCAAGAGCGATTGCCCGGCGACCATCTCAATCGGCGGCACCAGCTACAAGAATTTCTGCCGCTCACTGCGCCTGGGCTACAACAACACGCTCGGCGACATCCGCGACGACCTCTGGCTGCCGGTGTGCTACCCGATCGCCGCGACAAACTCGCTGGACGACTGCGGCGCTACCAAAAAGTGCGCGACCGCCGGCGAACAGTGCATGCCGATGACCATCGCCGCCGGTCCGGACAGCGTCGCCAAGGTCGAGTTCCTCTGCGCCGCGCCTGGCACAACCGCGACAAAGGGCGTCGGCGAAGCCTGCAACGCCAACCCCGCCGCCACCGCCGACCCGGAGTGCAAGGCCGGTCTCGGCTGCATGCCCGACGCCGCCGGTGCCGGCTACTGCACCGCGCTGTGCAGCAAGGACGCCGACTGCGGCAGCGGCAACGACGGCCTGATCTGCGACCTGCAGAACCAGTGGCTGCCGCGCAAGGACGTGACCAAGGCGGCCATCGTGCCGATCTGCAAGAAGGCCAAGTCCTGCGTGCCGTGCGGCCTGGACAGCGACTGCGCCGGCGCCTACGCCTGCAGCAACCTCGCCGCCAGCAGCGCCACCGCCGACGGCCGCTGCGCCCCGACCTGCGCCGCCGACGCCGACTGCGCCGGCAAGGACGGCGGCAGCAAGTGCGTCGCCGCCGTTGGCACCGACGGCAAGCCGACCGGCAGCAAGGTCTGCGCGCCCGCCGTCTGCAAGTAGACCCAAAGCGCCAGCCGTGCGTCTGACTCCTGGCCCAAGCTGGCCGAGGGGGACCGATGCGCACGTGGATGGCTGTGACCTGGCTGCTGGCGGCACCGCTGGCGGCGCAAACGCCGCATCAGCAGCGGCTGGATGGGCTCGTGGCGGCGGCGACTGCGATTCTGGTTGCCCAAGCGGCGCCGTCGCCGCATGGCCGGCCGTTGTGGTGCGTGGCGCCCGAAACGCCGACGCAACGCGTGCACACGTGGTCGCCGCGCGGTCACTGGCTGTGGTGTTTTCCCGCCGACGTGGCGCCGGACTGGGCGGGGCCGTGGCGCTGATCAGGCCTGCAGCACGACCTGCCCGCGAAACGACCGGGCCCGCCACGCAAAAGCCGCCGCCGACAGCGCCATCAGCGCGGCAAAGACCCAGAAAAAGCGCTCGGGCGGCAGGGACTTCAGCCCCGCCAGCAGCGCCACAAGCAGGTTGCCCGCCGTCACCGACAGCGACCACAGGCCGACGACCGTCGACTTCATCGCCCGCGGCGCCTGCGTGTAGGCGAATTCGAGGCCGGTGACCGAGACGAGCACCTCGCCGAGCGTAATCAGCACAAACGGCAGCACTTGCCACAGCACGCTGACGGACTGCGGCGGCGCGGCGTCGATCTGCCGCTGGATCAGCGCGATCGCCACGAACGACAGCGCGGAAATGCCCATGCCGGCGGTCATTTTGCCCAGCGGCGTGACGCGCAGCCCCAGGCGCCGCCACGCCGGCAGCAGCACGCCGGCCATCAGCGGAATCAGCAGCATCACGAACAGCGGGTTCAGCGCGTTGATCTGGCTGGCTTCCACCGTCACGGCGCCCAGCGGCGTGTCAAAAGTCCGCAGCATATCCTTGGCTTGCACGACCCACGAGGAGCCGCGCTGGTCAAACAGCGCCCAGAACACGCTGACGAGCGCAAAAACCGACAGCAGCCGCAGCACCGCGCGCGTGCCCTCGACCGCCGGGGCGTCCAGCCGCCGCGTCGCGGTTTGCCACAGCGTCTCGTCCGGCTGGCGGTGGCGCATGCCTTGCCACAGCACCGACAGCACGCCGCGATCCGGCTGGATCCGCGCCCGCCACGCGAACACCGCCAGCCCGGCGGCGATGCACGCCAGCGACACGCCCAGCTTGCCGAACCACGGCAGCGCGCCGGTGAACCACAGCGAGCCGAGCGACAGGAACAGCAGCGTCGAGCTCGCCGCGTCCAGCAGCCCCAGCCGCCCGCCGGGCTGCGGCGGCGCGTGGATGTAGCGCTTGCGGCCGAGCCAGAGGATGAACGTCGCGAGGCCCATCAGGATCCCGGGCACACCGAACGCCACCGCCGGGCCAAAGCGCACTTTCAACCACGGCACCAGCAGCGTCGCGAAGAACGACCCGAAATTGATGATGAAATAGAAGGCCTGGAAGATTTTCTCGACAAGTTTTTCCTGACCGGCGCGGTACTGATCGCCGACGAACGCCGAGACGCA
>CAIPXZ010000778.1 GCA_903869075.1 uncultured Myxococcales bacterium
CAGTCGCCGACAGCAAGGCCTCGGAGTGGGCGATCGTCGGCACGATCCTGATGTCGGTGGCGTTTGGCTTCACGATCTTTGCCGCGCTGCCGCACTTCATCACGTGGGCGATGGGGGTGACGACGGGCAACAAGGGCTTGGCGTCTGGCAAGGACTTCAGCTTCCAGGTCGTCGACGGTCTGATCAAGATCAGCTTTCTGATCGGCTACTTGGCGCTGATTTCGCGGATGAAGGACATCCAGCGCGTCTTCCAGTACCACGGCGCCGAGCACAAGAGCATCTTCTGCTACGAAGACGGCAAGCCGCTGACTGTCGAAAATGCCCGCAAATACACGACCTTGCATCCGCGCTGCGGCACCAGCTTCTTGCTGATCACGTTCGTCGTGTCCATCCTCCTGTTTTCGCTGGTCATGCCGTTTTTGCCGGAGATCTCGTCGGTCAAGGCCTTGAATCAGCTGGCTTATGTCTGCATCAAGCTGCCGCTCATGTTTCCGGTGGCGGGCATCGCCTACGAGGCGACGCGGCTGTCCGCCAAGTTTCCCAACAACCCGATTGTCAAGGCGTTTACTTGGCCGGGGCTGATGCTGCAGCACATCACGACGCGGGAGCCCGATGACGGCCAGCTGGAGATCGCGCTCGCGGCGCTGCAGATGACGCTGTGGCGTGAGGGGCGCGTGCAGGCGGGCGACGCCAAAGCGGGCGCGCAAGCCGAGAGCGAGCCGGTGGTCTATGGCAGCTTTGGCGAATTCGCGACCGCGCTGGGACCGGTGGCGCCGGTTCAGGTTGCAGCCTAGGCCATCCTGACGCACCATCTTGGCCCCCGCGCGCGCGCACGCTTGCACGGGCGATGACCTTGAGGCCCGATGTACGAGCGTTTTGAAAGTCTGGTGGCCCGCTACGAAGAGCTGGGCGATGCGCTGGCGACCAATGAAATCGCCATGGATCCGGAGCGTTCGCTCAAGCTGCTGCGTGAACGCGCGTCGTTGGAAGAGACGGTCAACGCCTACCGGCTGTGGAAGAGCCTCGACGCCCAAGTGACCGAAGTCACGGCGATGATGCACGACGAGAGCGACCCCGAGCTGCGTGCCATGGCGCGCGAAGAACTCACTGATCTCAAGGGGAAATTCGAGGCCGCCGACACGGCGATGCGCGATCTGATGGTGCCGCGCGATCCGCGGGACGCCGCGAACGTCGTCGTTGAGATCCGCGCCGGCACAGGCGGCGAAGAGGCGGCACTGTTCGCCGGCGATCTGCTGCGGATGTACACGCGCTACGCCGAGAAAAAAGGCTTCAAGGTCGAGCTGTTGTCGGAGTCGGAAGCGAGCCAGGGCGGCCTGAAAGAGGTCGTCATCCACGTCACCGGTTTCGGCGCGTGGTCGATCTTCAAGCACGAATCGGGTACGCACCGCGTGCAGCGCATCCCGACGACGGAATCCCAAGGCCGCATCCATACTTCCGCCGTGACGGTGGCGGTGCTGCCCGAGGTCGAGGAGACGGAGCTGGAGATCCGCGAGCCGGATCTGCGCATCGACACCTATCGCGCGGGTGGCGCCGGCGGCCAGCACGTGAACAAGACGGACTCGGCGGTGCGCATCACCCACTTGCCGACCGGTTTTGTGGTGCAGTGCCAGGATGAGCGCAGCCAGCACAAGAACAAAGCCAAAGCGATGATGCAGCTGCGGTCGAAGCTGTTCGACTTCATGCAGCAGGAACGCGCCAAGACGGAAGCGGCGTCGCGCAAGGATCAGGTCGGCTCGGGCGATCGCTCGGAGCGGATCAGGACCTACAACTTTCCGCAGAATCGCCTGACGGATCATCGGATTGGCCTCACTGTGCACTCGCTCGACTTGTGCATGGAAGGCGACATCGAACCGGTCGTGCAGGCCATGCAGGCGGCCGAACGGGCGCGGCTGCTGGCGCAGGAAACGCCGAACTGACCGTCACGGCCGCGCCGCCTCCAGCACCGAGACAAGCACCAGCAGCGCCGCTTCAGCGTCGGCTTGCGCCTCACGGCACAGCAGATCGCCGGCGCTGACCTGCAATGCCAGGGACTCGGCCTTGCGCCAGTGGTTCAGCTGCAGCGCGACGCGCTCCGCCACGTGTTCCACGCGTTCCGCGCGCGCCAGGTGCTGGTCCGCCGCCACGAGCGGTGGTCCCGCGCTCGCCCATAGCGGCCGGAGATCCCAGTCAAATCGCAAGGTCCAGCCGATGTTGGTGCCGTTGGAAAGCTTCTCCGTCGGCGTATTGGCCATGTACCAAGCAACTTCGTCAAACGCGCCATTGCGCATGCCCGCGACCATGCGCGTCGGCAGCAGCCCGCGCAGCCGCGAGGGCGGCACAAACACCCGCGGCGGGGGCGCGTGCGCCAGCGACGCCAACGCGTGCTGGATCTGCGCCATCGGCAGCTCCGTCAGCGCACACGGCTCCGCGCCCGCGCGCGCGGGCACCAGCACGAGCAACCACACACACGCCACACGCCACACCATGGGGACCTCCAGCCGGCAGGAATTGCCGCAAGCCAGCCGATGCAAGCGCCATGCCAAGCGCTGGCGCGTTTTCGATCTTGTGATTTCAAGTGGTTATGCGCGGAGTACGCCCGCCGTTGCGGTCTCAGGCGTGGTCTCAGTACCGGTCTCGAGACCGGAAGTGAGACCAGTTGCCGCACACGTTTGGCCTAGTGCGTCGCGCAGCCAGGCAGCGGCGGCGTGGTCCGGCACAGCGGATGCAGCTTCTCAGCCGGCGCGCCGACGGGCTGCGACACCAGCACCTGCCGCGACTGCCAGGATGTCCCGTTGCGGCCATCGCGCACGACCACCCAGATGGTCAGCGGCAGCGGCTTGTCGCCCGCCGCCAGCACCGGCGTTGTCAGCACGTTCTCCGGATAGGCGTCATAGGAGCGGTCTTTGGTCCAGCTGCCGCCGGTGGTAAACCACGAGAACAACAGGGTTTCATAGACCGGAGGCGCCGTCGGGTCGGCGGATAGGCCGACATACTCCTTGGCGCTGCCGGGCCACTGTGGCAAGAGCTCGAACGCCTCGTCGGAGTAGACGACCGGCGTGACGTCGGCCGGCCAGTTGATCAGCCCCGTGCGGCTGGAATCGACCGTGTACCCGCCGCTGGCCCCGTCCAAAGTTCCCAAGCTTTCCAAGGTGTTGCCCGATAGCGGCCAGTACATCGCCACGCCGGATAACGGCGGGTTTTGGTCGGGGCATGCGCCGTCTGCCAGCTTGCTGACCTTGGCGGCGACGCGCGCGCAGTCGCTGTCGTAGGTCCGGTTGTCGCAGCCGCAAACCTGTTTGGTATCGCAGGGATCGGCGACGGCGCAGTTCTTGTCCGTCGCGGCGTTGAACGGTGCGCAGGCCGACGGCGGCGCGGCGGAAATGCCAAGCCGCTTGTAGCCTTGCAGGCACTTGTCCCGGTCGGCGCACGGCGTGGCGAGCGCGGTCTTGACGTCGGGGCAGGTGCCGCCGTACAGGCTCGCCTCGGCGACCTGGAACAAGATGTAGCTGTCGGGCAAGGACGCGCTGGCGAACGGGTTGCTGCTGCCCGCCGCCGGCGCGCAGCCGTCGGTGCTGCCGGTCGTGGTGGTGGGCGTCTGCATGCCGAGCTTGGCGAAGACCTCCTGGGCGTGGCTGAGCGAGGCCATCACGTCGCTGATGCCGACCTGCGCCGTCGAGGCGGTTCCCAGCGGAATCTGGAGTGAATCGTCGATGCAGGTGAACGCGCCGTTCTGGCTCCACGTGTACGGACAGTACGCCCAGGCGTAGCACAGCGTCACGTCGGCCGGCGCGCCGGCTTCCAGCACCGTCATCGTCGTCTCCGCCGTCAGCGTAATCGCCGCCGGCTCCGCGCGCACGCCTAGCACGCGCACCTTGTCGGTGACGATCAGCGACGGCGGGTCGTAATTGCCGCCGCACGCCGCCAAGAGCAGCAGCAAGGGCAGGGCGCGGGACATCTGGGCATGGCGCATGGCGACCGTCCACAACACGGGCTTCACCGCGAAGGCTTGAATTCTACGACAAACGACACATGATCGCGAAATGGCTTGCCATCGCGCGTGCCGGGCTTGAAGACCTGCTGCTTGAGCGCGGCGATGGCTTGGCCGTCAAAAGGCTCGCCGGCGCCGCGCAAAATCCGCACTTTTTCGACCTTGCCGTCCAGGCCAATGTCCAAAAGCAACGTCACTTCAACGGTTCTGCCGGTTGGCTCCTCGCCGTCGGGCCACTCGACCTTGAAGTCGTGCTTTTTGACGGCGTGGACGATCTCGACGGCTTTCTCGCCGCCATCGCCCTCGCCGCCGCCGTCGCCGTTGCCGGTCGCGACTTCGGCTTTGGGCGCGAAGCGTTGGCGCGTGTTGCGCTCGTTGGCATCGACGTTGGGATCGCCCAACGTGTCGTCCTTGCCGGCGTTGACCGCGACGCCGGAGCCGTCGCTCGCGCCGTACGTCTTGCTCAGCACCAGCGGCGCCGGTTCCGCTGGCTTTTCAGCCTGTTGCGGCTTAGGCGCGTCGCTCTTGGGCTTGGCCGTCGGCTTGGCGACCGGCTCCGGCGTTTCGCTCGGCGCCTGCGCCGCCGGCTCCGGCTTGGGCGGCTCGATCTTGGGCGGCTCAGGCTTGGGCTGCTCTTTCTTGGGCAGCACGATGTCCTGATGCACCGTCCGTACCAGCTTTTTCGGCTCCGGCGGCGGCAGTTGGTGCACGGCCTGCAGCGTCGACGCCCAATACGCCAACGCGCCGTGCAGCAGCAGCGAGATCACGGTCCCGATGGCCAGATCGCGGTTCACGGCGCTTCGATGTCCTGTTCCTTGGTGTTGACCGCCACATGCTCGACGCCCTGCAGCCGCACCGCGTCGATCGTCCGCACGACCGTACCGTGCATCACCCGTCGATCGGCGCTGACAACCGCCTCGACGCCCGGCGTCTCCGCCACAGCCGCCTTGACGCGCGTCGCCAACGACGCTTCCGTCACCGCGTCGCCGTTCACGTACAGCGCATTGTCCTTTGTGATCACAATGCTCAGCGGCTTCTGCGGCTCTTTTTGCGCGCTCGCCGCCTTGGGCAGGTCGACCTCGATCACCGGCTTTTTCATCTTCTCGGTCACCTCTTCGTTGGTGAGCATGAAAATGATCAGCAAAACCAGCATGATGTCGACCAACGGCGTGACGTTGATGTCGGCGATCACGTCGTCATCATTGCCGATTTTGCCTGCCATCGCCGCCTCCTACTTGATGGTCTTGAGGTGCGCCAGCAAGATGGCCGCCAGCGCGTCCGTGTTCGCTTGCGTGCGCTTGACCACGGTGCGGAGCTGGTTGTAGGCGACGACCGCGGGGATCGCCACGAACAAGCCGATGGCGGTCGCGACCAGCGCTTCGGAGATGCTGCCCATGATCATCGCCTGGCGGCTGGCGCCGGTCTGGCCCACCTGTTCTTTCAGGTCGGCGAAGGCGCCGAGGATGCCGATGACGGTGCCGAGCAGGCCGATGAACGGCGAATTGGATCCGACAGAGCTGAGGAAATTCAGGAACTTCTCGTAGCGTTGCTTCTCGACGGCCTCTTTGCCGGCCATGATCTCGGCGACGGCTTCGGCGCCGCGGTGCATCTCGCGCACGCCGGCGAGCACGACCTGCGCCTCCATGCCGGTGTAACCACTCAGCAAATCTTCAGTCGGCTTTTGCCCCTGCTGCAGCGCCGCAAGCACCTTGGGCTGCAAGTCGGCCACCGGCACGCGGTTTTGCCAGAGGAACAGGATGCGGGCGATGGTCACGGCGACCGAGGCGATGCCCAGGACGATCAGCAGATCGAGCACCCACACTACGCCGATTTCGTGAAACAAATTGGAAAGTTGCTGCGTCATGCGGGTGTCTGCCTTGCTCCCTGAAAGTGGGCGTTGCGCGGTCCGAGGGCGCCGCCGCCAAGGCACCCAAGATAGGATGCAGCGCGTCGTGCGCAGATGCGCCCGCTCGTGCGTTGCGCGGTGGTCAGGTTGAGTCGCCGAGGCGGGCATTCAACGGTGATTCGGCAACGCAAGGGCGTCACCTACCGCGAACAACGCCGCAAAATGGTGACAGCCGCGCCGACATTATGCAAGCTCAAGGTGGGGATGGCGCAGTTGGGGGGCGACCCAACGTCCGACGGGGCAACGCAACTTGTGGCATTTGCTGCGAGATGGACTGGAACGATGGCATCGAACCCACAGATTCCGCTAGCAGCCGAGCCGCCCGGCGCGCAGACCGCCCCGTCTGCGTCCGCGGCGCCGCCGTCGGAGCCGCCTTGGCAGGGTGATCCGCTCGAGGCGCCGATTACCATCGAAGGCGTGCCGCCGGTGGACGAGTTGCTGGCGACGATGCGCAGCTACCTGCCGGACGTCGATCAGGAAATCGTGCGGCGCGCCTACGCATTTGCCGCACGGAGCCACGATGGCCAGATCCGCAAAAGCGGCGAGGCGTACTTTGGCCACCCGGTGGACGTGGCGTTCCTGCTGACGCGGCTGCGGCTTGACTCGGCGAGCATTTGCGCCGGGCTGCTGCACGATGTCGTGGAAGATACGACGGTTTCCGTGGACGAGATCAGCCGGCGGTTCTCGCGCGAGATCGCCGAGATCGTCGATGGCGTGACCAAGCTCGACAAGATCAAGTTCAGCAGCCGCGAGCAAAAGCAGGCGGAGAATTTCCGCAAGATGCTCGTGGCGATGTCCAAGGACATCCGCGTGCTGCTGATTAAGCTCGCGGATCGCTTGCACAATATGCGGACGCTGGAGCACATGAAGCCCGACGCGCAAAAGCGCATCGCCCAGGAGACGCTGGAGATCTACGCGCCGCTGGCGAACCGGCTCGGCGTCGGTTGGATGAAGAGCCAGCTGGAAGACCTGTGTTTTCGCCACCTCTACACGGACGACTTTGAGAAGCTGAACCAGGAAGTGGGCCGACGGCAATCGGAGCGCCAGGCGCACGTTGCCGAAGTTGTTGATATCTTGCGCAATATTATGACGATTGAGGGCCTGCAGCACGCCTCGGTCTACGGCCGGCCCAAGCACCTGTATGGCATCTGGCGCAAGATGCAGCAGTCCAAGCTGCCATACGACCAGATCTACGACGCGCAGGGCTTTCGCATCCTCGTTGACGATGTTCGTGAGTGTTATCAGGCGCTTGGGGCGATTCACACCCACTTCAAGCCGATCCCGGGGCGCTTCAAGGACTACATCGCGCTGCCCAAGCCGAACCGGTACCAGTCGCTGCACACGTCGGTGATCGGACCAGGCGCCGAGCGCATCGAAGTACAGATTCGCACAGCGCAAATGCACCGTCAGGCCGAGGAAGGCGTCGCGGCGCACTGGAAGTACAAGGAGCGCGGTGATTCGCTGAAAGTCCGCGACGAGGAACGGTTTTCCTGGCTCAAGCAGCTGCTGGAAGTGCACGTCGGCGTCAAGGACACGGACGAATTCCTCGACTCGATGAAGATCGACCTGTTCTCGGACGAGGTCTACACCTTCACGCCGCGCGGCGATCTCAAAGTGTTGCCGCGGGGTTCCACGCCGGTGGACTTCGCCTACGCGGTGCACTCGGCGATTGGCGATCACATCGTCGGTGCGCGGGTGGATGGCCACATGGTCACGCTGCGTCATCAGCTGCGCAACGGCGCGATCGTCGAAATCCTGACGCGGACGGACGCGCATCCGTCCTCGGATTGGCTCGAATTTGTCGTGACGGCGCGCGCCAAGACGCGCGTTCGCAACTATGTGCACGCGGAGCAGCGCGAGCGCGCGCTGGAGGTGGGCGCGGACTTGCTGGAAAAGGCGTTCCGGCGCGTCAAGTTCAGCGTCGCGCGGGCGCAGGCGCACGAGCGATTCGGCAAAATGCTCGCGCACTTCCGCATCGCGGTGTGGGATGAGCTGGTTGTCGCCGTCGGCTATGGCAAGGTCGACGCGGGCGACGTCGTTGAGCACTTGTTGCCGGACCTCAAGCCCGAGGAGGCGAAGGAAGAGCCGAAGCGCCAGCGCAAGCCGGTTTCCGGCGGCGGTCCGGCGATTACCGTGTCTGGTTTTGACGACGTCATGGTGCGGATGGGTAATTGCTGCGCGCCGGTGCCGGGCGAGCCGATCGTCGGCGTTGTGACGCGCGGTCGCGGCATCACGGTGCACCGCCGCGGCTGCCACTTCGTGCTGGACGCCGACCCGATGCGGCGGCTGGATTGCGAGTGGAATTCCGAGTCGAAGACCGGGACGACTGTCGCGGTGCGCGTGTACTCGGAGAACGAGACCGGGCTGCTGGCGGCGATGTCGCAGCGCTTCACCGAAGCCGGCGTCAGCATCCTCAGCGCCAACTGCCGCGTCATCGACGGCCACCGGGCGCTCAACGAC
>CAIPXZ010000779.1 GCA_903869075.1 uncultured Myxococcales bacterium
AACGTGCCGTACGGCAAAGAGCGCTTTGTGATCAACCAATTGCTCTACGCGGAGGGGCACCCGTACCGCTATCTGACCATCGGCCGGCACGAGGATTTGGAGGCCGCCAAGCTTGCGGATGTCCAGGCGTTCTTTGACAAATGGTACACGCCCTCCAACGCAACGCTGTGCATCGCCGGGGATTTTGACGAACCCATCGCGCGACGCCTCGTGGAAAAATGGTTCGCGCCGTTTCCCAAGATGAATCGGCCAGTTCACGTGGTCGTGCCGCCGTCGCCGGTCAACGGGCCGCTGCGGCAGGTGGTGGAGGATCCGCTGGCGCGGCTGCGGCGGGTGCATTTCGCCTGGCATTCGCCCGCGCATTTCTCCATGGGCGACGCGGAGTTGGACATTCTGGCGGCGGTGCTCGGCGCGTCCGGCACGGGCCGGCTCGAGAAGTTGCTCGTACATGAAAAGCAGTGGGCGCAGTCCGTGGCGGTATCGCAGGCAAGTGCCCGAATGTCCAGCGTATTCCAGGTCACGGTGGACCTGCGGCCGGAGGCGGATCTCGCCGCGGTCGAGCAAGCTGTGCTGGCGGAGATCGCGCGGGTGCGCGCGGAACCGGTGGCGCCCGCGGAGCTGCGGCGCGCCGTCGTGGCGATCGAGTCCGGCTTTGTCTGGGGGCTGGAGAGCCTGATTGCCCGCGCTGACACGCTGCAGCAGTACGCGCAGGGGCTGGGCAAAGCCGACAGTTTCGCTGTGGATTTACAGCGTTACCGCGACGCGGACGCCGCGCGCTTGCTGCAAGTCGCCCAGACGGTGCTGACCGACGGCGGCCGCGTCGAGGTCGTAACACAACCAGCCGGTCCCGCGGGCGCGCCGCCACCGCCCGTCACCGCACCCCAAGCCGCGCCAGCTGGAGGCAAGTAGCATGTCAAAGCGCACCCTATTCTTTGTCGCCTTGAGCCTGCTGCCGGCGCTGCCCTTGCTGGCCCAGCCGCGCCCGGAATTTGCCGACGCGCCGTACCGCGCCCACCAGCCGACAGCGGGACCGCCGAGCGCGCTGCGGCTGCCGACCGTCGAGACGTTCACGCTGGCCAACGGCGTGGAGGTGCAGCTCGTGACGCGGACGGCGCTGCCGACGGTGCAGCTGGATCTGGAAGTTCCCGGTGGCAGCCAGCTCGACGTGCCGGGCGCCGAGGGCCAGACGAGCCTGTGCGTGGCGCTGGCGGGCGAGTCGACGGCCAAGCTGGCGCGCGCGCAGTACCGCGAGGCCCTGGCGGACCTGGCGGCGAGCGTGACGACCTGGGCGACGCGCGAGCAAATGGGCGTGTCGCTGGCCGTGCTCAAGCGCAACCTACCGCAAACGCTGGAGCTGTGGGGCGACGTCGTGCGCACGCCGGGCATGCACCCGGGTGATCTGGAGCGGCTGCTGGCGCAGCGCAAGGCTTCGATCGGCCAGCAGAAAATCAGCGTTGGCGGCATTGCCGGGCGGCTCCAGCCCCTTGTGACGTGGGGCGCGCAGCACCCGCTGGGGCGGTTGACGACGATTGCCTCGCTGGCCGGCGTGACGCCGGACGGCTGTCGCGCGCTGTGGCAAGCGCGGCTGCTGCCCAAAGGCGCGCGGCTGACGGTTGTGGGCGACCTGACGCGCGCCGAGCTGATCGCCGCGCTCAAGCCGCTCGTCGCGGACTGGCAAGGGCAGGCCGCAGCACTGCCACCGCTGCCGCCGGCGCAGTTCACACCGCGGCAGCTGCTGTTCGTGGACGTGCCCAAGAGCGCGCAGACCTCGGTCAACGTCGTGCACCTTGGACCACCGCGCAGCGATCCGGCCTACCCGGCGCTGTCGCTGATGGCTGCGGTCCTCGGCGGCGGCTTCTCGAGCCGCATCAACATGAACCTGCGCGAACAGCATGGCTGGGCGTACGGCGCGCGCGGCAGCTTCGACTTCGTGCGCACCGGCAGCAGCTGGCTCGTCACTGCATCCGTGCGCACCGACGCGGCGGGGCCGGCAATCGCCGAGATCTTCAAGGAAATGTCGACCATGCGCGAGACACTGGCTGGTACGGACGAGCTCGATCGCGAGCGCGATGGCGCCATCGGCGGGCTGCCGGCGCGCTGGGCGACCTCGGGCGCGATCCTCAGCGGCCTGCAAGGGCTGCGCTACCACGGCCTGCCGCTCGACGACGACGCGCGGATGCCGGCCCGCTGGCTGGCGACGACGCTGGAGCAGGTGCGCAAGGCCGCGCAATCGTTCGTGCATCCCGAGCTGGCGAGCGTGCTGGTGGTGGGCGACGCGGCGCTGGTCCTGCCGCAGCTCGAGGCGCTGACCAAGCCCGATGGGCCGCTGGCTGGCGTGAAGGTGACGCGCCTGGACGCCGACGGCCAACCGCTGTAGTCCCGGCAACTTTGCAGGACTTTGCAATTGGCGCGGGCTGTTTTGACACGAGCGACCTACGCTGTGATCCTCATGCCTGCTGGAGGTCCCATGTCCCTGCGCCTGTTGCTAGTCGATGACGACGATCGCCTGTTTGAACTGCTGACCGCCGCGCTCAAGCCGCACGACGTGCACCTGACGTGGGCGGCGGACGGACCGCACGGGCTGGCGGCGCTGGAGCAGCAGACGGTGGACGCGGTGCTGCTGGACGTCATGATGCCGGGGATGGACGGGCTGGAAGTGGTGCGGCGGATCCGCGCGCGCTCGACGGTGCCGGTCATCATGCTGACGGCGCGCGGCGATGAGGCGGACCGCGTGGTTGGCCTGGAGCTGGGCGCGGATGACTACGTGGCCAAGCCGTTCTCGGCGCGGGAGCTGCTGGCGCGCGTGCGGGCGGTGCTGCGGCGCGCGCGGCCAGGTGTGACGGCGGAAGTGCTGACGATTGGCCCGATCGCGCTCGACTCCGGCGCGCGGCGGGTGGCAGTCGACGGCGTGGACATCGACCTGACGGGCATCGAATTCGACCTGCTGCACGCGTTGATGCGCCGCGCCGGTCGCGTCGTGCCGCGCGAGGCGCTGCTGGATGAAGCCGGCCGCGGCGACGTCTCGGTCGGCGAGCGCACGGTGGACGTGCACATCTCGCACGTGCGGCAAAAGCTCGGCGACGATCCGAAAAACCCACGCTGGATCAAGACAGTGCGCGGCGTCGGCTATGTCCTGGCACGCGAAGCAGGTCCCGCATGACGCGTCACGCGCACCCGTCCAGCCCGCTGCGGCGCCGCCTGTTCAAGTGGTTCGCGGTGGCGATCGTCACGAGCCTGATTTTTGGCACCGGTCTGGGCTGGCTGCTGTGGTTCCTGAACCACCACGAGCACCACCAGCATCCGATTGAGCGGTTTGAGGCGGCGCGCGTCGCTGAGCAATGGCAAAATCCGGCGGCGCGCTCGGCGATCCTCAAGGACATCGGCGAGCACCTGAACTTTGGCGTTGAGCTGCGGGCGCCCAACGGCGCGCTGCTGGAGACCTATGGCGACCTGTGCCCGCACCTGTTCGCGACGGTGCCGGTCAACGCCCTCGATGGCACGCTGCTGGGCAACCTGGCGCTGTGCCAGCCGCGCGGCTTTCCCGGTAGCGAGGGCAAGGAGCATGGTCCGCCGCGGCCCGGCGCGCGGATGCTGATCGCCGTGCTGGCAGCGCTGCTTGTGATGTGGGCGGCGTCGGGGCGTGTGGCGCGGCTGCTGGCGGCGCCGCTGCAGGACTTGGCGCAGGTGGCGGATGACCTCGGCCACGGCAAGCTATCGAGCCGCGCGGCGCTGTCTTCGCGCCACCACGGCGTCGACGAGCTGGACTCGCTGGCGCAGTCGATCAACGACATGGCGGAGCGCATCGAGCGGCAGCTGCACGACCAAAAGGAGCTGCTGGCGGCCGTCTCCCACGAGCTGCGCACGCCGCTGGGTCACGCCAAGCTGCTGATTGAGATGGCGCGCGACCAGCCCGACGGCCAGAAGCCGCTCGATGAGCTGGAAAACGAACTCGTGGAGCTGGAGCGGATGGTCGGCCAGCTGCTGGCGTCGGCGCGCTTGGACTTTGCGGCGCTGAAGCAGCAGAACGTCGACGCGGTGCCGCTGGCTGTGCGCGTGCTCGAGCGCGCCGGCATCGACGCGGCGCTGCTGCAGGTGGACACCGACCGCACGGAGGTCTTCGCCGATCCGGCGCTGCTGGCCCAGGCGCTTGCCAACTTGCTCGACAATGCGCGCAGACACGGCGGCAGCGTCGTCGCGCTGCGGCTGCACCAGGTCGATAACCTGCTCTATTTTGACACCTTGGACAACGGTCCGGGCTTTGCCGACGGCCAATCCGACAGCGCGTTCGAGCCGTTCCAGCGCGGTCCGGCGAGTCACGGCGGCCTGGGCCTGGGGCTCACGCTGGTGCGTCGCATCGCGCTCGCGCACCATGGCGCCGTCCAAGCCGGCAACCGCCCCGAGGGCGGCGCATGCGTTGGCATCGCCGTGCCACTGGCAACTTAGCGCACGCGGCCAAACGTGCCGCGCTGGGCCTGCCGCTGCTGTTTGCGCACGTCCGGGTGGTTCATCGCCACTTGCTTGGCCAGCTGCTGCAGCTCCAAGTGCACGGCGCCACCGGGCATGACAAAGCGCCCCAGATAGTTGACGTCGAGCTTCATCAGCCCCTCCAGCTCCTTGCGGGCCCGGTCCTTCTTACCCGCGTGGAACGCCGCGAAAACCTTGGCCATTCGCGCCAGAATCCCCGCCTGACCGAGGTCCGCGTCGTCCATCTTCAGCTCGTCGAGGATGATCAGCGCACGGTCGGCCTTGCCGGTGCGCGCCCAGGCTTCGCCGACGATCGCGGTCACCATCGCCTTGGCCTGGGCATTTGGCGCGGCACCGAGGTTGATGCCGTCCGCCATGTTCGCCGCATCGCGCAGCCGCCCGGTCGCGAGGTACAGCTGCGCCCGCAGCACCCGCACGTCGTCCTGCGAGGTCGTCGGCACCTTGGCGAGGTCCAGCGCCTCCAGCGTCGCGATGGCCTTCTGCGGGTTGTCCTGCGCCTCCAGCTGGGCGCGCGCGACCATCTTGATGGACATCGCCGAGGCCCTCGGGCCAGTCGTCCTCGGAGACGACGAGGAACCGCAGTGACGATCGGTCACCTCAC
>CAIPXZ010000780.1 GCA_903869075.1 uncultured Myxococcales bacterium
CGCCTGTGGAGCAACAACGAGGCCGGCTGGGAAGAGATGCAGGCGTTCGTCGCCGACAAGAACAACGACGTGAAGAGCCGCGCCCGGGCGCTGGAGATCCTCACCGACGAGGGCGGCCACCCGGCGGAAGCGGTGCGCATCGCCCAAAAGGCGCCGGACAAGCTGGACGTGCTGCTGGCGCTGCAGCCGGCGCTGCAGAAGATGCTGGAGAACCCGAACACCAAGAAGCAAGGCTACGGCAAGCGCGTGCTTTTCGACATGATGGCGGTGCTGCCGGACGACAAGAAAGCCGCGGTGCAGGAGATTTTGGCCAAGTGGGCGTTTGGCGACCTGAAGCCGGACGACTCGCCGGCGCGCATCAAGGAGAAGCTGGAACAGCGGATTCGCGCTGAGGAAATCGAGGGCTTGGGCAACTCGGGCGTGCGCGGCGCGGAGATCATGCTTTCCAAGGGCATCAGCCGCGACGGCGTCATGGCGTACCTGCTGGGCGTCAACACGCCGGAGGCGCACGCGGCGCTGATCAACGGCCTGCGCCGTTACCACGCGATCAAAAACGTCAAGGTCAGCGAAGGCGACCTGGCGGCGATCCAGAAGTCTGACTGCATCGAGGGCTTCCTGTACTGGATCGAGCTGTACCAGAAGCTGAGCAGCAGCCAGCACCCGGACGACAAGGCGGCGGCGTCGCAGTCGATCGTCGTGGCGATCCAGTGGTCGGAGAAAGAGCCGAACAAGGCGAAGATCAAGGCGGCGTGGGCGACGCAGGTCAAGCCAGTCGTCGACAAGCTGCTGACCGGCGCGAACTGCGATGACCGGTGGTGGGCGTCGCAGCTGCTGCTGCAGTACGGTGGTGTCGACGGCTTGAAGCAAGTGCTGAGCGGGCTGCCCGATGACAAGAACTACGGCCAGGAGACTTTTGCCAACAATGACGTGAAGATGCAGATGACCGACCTCTGCAAGAACGAGATCAAGAGCCTCGGCGCGGACGTGGCGCGGCCGCTGCTGATCGGCGGATTGAAGAGCAACCGCTTGATTGAAAAGATCATTTCCGTGCGCTGCCTGGCCGGTCTGGGCGATGACGCGTCGCTGGCGGCGCTGCGCGGCGTGGACAAGAAGGAAAACCTGATTGTCGACGCGGTGATCGTGCCGCAAGACGGCGAAAAAGTGACAGTGTACGACCTGGCGCAGGCGGCGGCGGACGTCGTGGAGTTCGTGCGCTCGGTGGACAAGCAGGCTGCGGAAGGCACGATCGACCAGGCGACGGCGAAAGCGCGAACGTTCTACGCGACCTACAGCTTTGAGCGCCAGGGCAAAAAGCTGACGGCTTACGCGGAGTCGCGCGCGGCGGAGAAGGTCGCGAAGGACAAGGCGAAAGAAGAGAAGGCCAAAGGCGGCGACGCCAAGGCGGCTGCACCGGCGGCGGCACCGGCGGCGGCGGACGACAACGCGGGACACAAGGGCAAGTCCAAGCCCTCGAAAGGCAAGCACAAAAAGGGGCACTGAGCCGCGATGACGGCCGCCCGCGCCGGACGCGCGTTCCGGATGCTGCTGGCGCTCGTGTGCGCGTCGGCGTGTACGGACGCCAAGCCGGTGCAGGACGTCCAGCCGTGGCCGGAGCTCGACGCGCTGTTTCGCCAGGACACGCGCTGGCTGGGCGGTGACGGCGCCTACTCGTGCGACCTCGGCCACAACCGCGTCCTCTGGTTGTTCGGCGACAGCCTCATCGCCAGGGACGCCAGCGGCAACCGCGACACCGCGTATTTCATCCGCAATTCCGCGGCGATCCAGACCGGCTACGACCCGGCGCGGGCGTTTCTCGCCTTCAGCTGGGGCCAGACCGACGGCCATCCCGGCTCGTTCATCGCCGAGCGCGGCGACCGCTGGTTCTGGCCTGGCGCGTGCGTGCGCGCTGGCGCGGGGCTGCTGATCTTCGGCCAGTGGCTGCGCCAGACCAGCCCCGGCCAATGGGGCTTCACAAGCGTCGATTCCGCCAGCCTTTTCATCGCCAACCCCGACGCCGATCCCGGCGACTGGCAGCCCAGCGACACCGCCGCGCCCAGCTTCGGCAGCGACCCGATCTTCGGCACCGCCGCGGGACTCACCGCCGACCAACTGTTCGTCTACGGCAACCGCGGCGCCAGCCACGACTACGTGCTCGCCCGCTACAGCCGCGCCGCCGCGGCGATCGGCGACCTCACGCACCCGGACTACCGGACGTCTGGCAGCTGGTGCACGCCCGGCAGCAGCGGGAGCTGCACGCCCAGCAGCATTTTCAGCGACGGCGCCCCGGAATCGTCCGTGCACTTGGACGCCAACCGCCAGATCTGGCTGATGTTCCAGACCGAAGGCTTTGGCGCCACAACGCTGGCCTACCGCACGGCCAGCGCGCCCGAGGGTCCTTGGAGCGCGCCCATCTCGTTCTATCGCCCGCCGGCGTCATTTGACGAAAATGCGTTTGTTTACGCCGGCAAAGCGCATCCCGAGATCGCCGGTGGCGGCCTCGCCGTCAGCTACGTCCCCAGCCGCTTCAGCGACGACCCACGGCCCTCGCCCGCCGACTTCTACTTTCCGCACTTCGTGCGCGTGAGCCTGTGATGGCGCGTCGCTTGCTGCCGCTGCTCGGGCTGCTGCTGGCGCTGCCGGCGCGCGCGGAATTCCTGCCGGAGCTGCCGCGCGCGATAACGCGGACGGACACGGCGTCGCGCGACGCGCCGGTGGTAGAGCTCGCCTACGACGGGCGGGCGCACGCGGCGCTGGGCGGCGAGCTGGGGCTGTGGCGCTGGCAGCCGCGCGGCTGGCAGGTGCGCTGGCTGGCGGGCGCGCTGATCGCCGCGGACAACGCGCAGTCGCGCGGTCCGGTGCCGATGGAACTTGGACGCTGGCAGTTTGGCGGCGCGATCGCTGTGCAGCTGCCCGGCGCAGACACGGCGAGCGCCTGGGAGTTCGCCGTCGGGCTGTGGCGGCAGCAGGCGCGCACCGTTGGCGATTTCCGCCTGCCGGACGCGTTCAAGGCGGACGCCATCGCTTTTGGCGGCAGCGGCTACGTCGTCGAATTCGACCTGGCGCTGCGCCGCATGCTCGGACCGCTGCACGCGACGGCACGCGTCAGCGATCGCGTGCATGTTCCCGGATTCGCGCTGCTTTTTGGCCAGCGCGTCTGGGCCGACGCCGTGGGCGATGCGCTTGCCGACAACCTGAGCCACCAGCCGAGCATCGACCTGACGCTGCGCTGGCCGATCGCCCCGGGCTGGCAGCCGGTGTGGGCGCTGCACGGCGAGCTGTTCGTGCCGCTGGATAGCTTTGTCACGACGCGGGGTTACCTGCGGTCTTGGCTGGGCGTGGCGCTGCCGGGGCCGCGCGGTGAGCTCGTGCCGTTCGCGGTGCTGGACGTCGGCGCGGGCGCCGGGCTGCTGATCAACCGCGATGAGCTGCGGCTCGGTCTGGGGGTGCGCTATGTGCCGCGCTAGCTTGCGCCTCATCTGCTGCGGGCTACTCGCCCTTGCCGGCTGCAGGCTACCGCTCGACGCCGACAGCGGCGGCAGCGACGCGACGGTCAGCCCCGACGTCATCAGTGGCTGCGCGCTCTTTGCCGGCAGCACGACAGCCATCAGCGTCGGCGCGTCCGTCGCGCTGCCCAACGGCGCCACGCTGTGGACGTTTGACGCCGCGTTCGTCAGCGGTGGCCGCAGCGACGGCGTCGCGGCAGTGGCCCAAATCCAAGCCAACGGCTGTCCGGGCACGCTCGCCGGCGCCGCCGCTGCGTTGCCCGCCAACGGCACCGACACCGATTTCGCCAAGCCGCTCGACCTCGTGCGCGTCGGCGACGACGTCTGGCAGTTCTACGAGACCTGGCAATTCGCCGCGGGCGCGCCTTTTGGCGTCAAGACTACCGGCCGCGGCGTGGCGCGCTGGGACGCCGCGCAAGGCCGCTTCATCCGCGCCGCCGCGCTGTTGTGGACCGCCGACCGCCCGCCCTTCGGCAGCGCCGCGCTCGGCGACGGCGGCTGGGTCTACGCCTACGGCTGCAACGCCGCGGACAGCGGCTGGTCGCGCGCCTGCTACGTCGCGCGCGCGCCTGAGGCGCAGCTGGCCAACGGCGCCGCATGGCAGTACGCCACCGCCGTCAACACCTTCACCGCCAACATCGACGACGCGCAGCCCATCCTCACCGGCGTCGGCGACATCGCAGTGCGGCGCCACGCCGACGGCCGGCTGTTGGTCACGTATTTCAAGCCGCTGGACACCGTGCTGCAGGTGCGCGCGGCGCTGGCGCCGACGGGGCCGTTCTCCGCGCCGCATCCGCTGGCGACGTGCGATGCGCCGCCCAATGCGTTCTGCGTCGGCGCTGCCCAGCACCCGGAGCTGGACCTGGATGCCGCGACAATCGCCGTGACCTATGCCCGCGCCTCGTTTGACCCGCTCGCGGACGTCGTGCGCTGGCCGCGCCTTGCGCTCCTGCCGCTGCCGGCCGACTTGCCATAAACATGCGGACCGATGGCCACCTTCCAGTGATTCCGGTCAGACCTGTGGCATTTCGGACCGGATCCACGCGCGTTCGCCTCTGGTGACACGCCGCGGATGAAAAACGGCTTCATCCAGAACTTCGGTCGAAGTCCGTCGCTTGCACGCGTGGCGGCCATCTGCCACGCTCGCCCGACCATGCCGCACGCCGCCCATCCCGGCACTGACCTTGCCCTGGACACCGTCCGGTCTTTTCCCACGCCGGAGCACATCGCCTTTCGCCACCGCACCGCCGGGCCGCTGGTGCGCGCGACGGCATGGCTGCTGGACCTCGCGGCGCGCGGGCTTGTGCTCTTGCTGCTGTTCGTGCCGGTGGCGGCGCTGGGTCTCGACTTCGGCGTCGGGCTGTGGCTCATCGCCTGGTTCGTCGTCGACTGGCTGTTCGGCGCGCTGGCGGAGTGGCACTGGCGCGGCGTGACGCCTGGCAAGCACGTGTGCCACATCCGCGTCGTCGCCCAGGACGGTCAGCCGCCGACGCTCGCGGCGTGCCTGCTGCGCAACGTGCTGCGGTTTGCCGACGTGCTGCCGACGCCGGCGACCGGCCTGCTGGCGATGGTGCTGTCCGGCAATTTCCAGCGGCTGGGCGATCTGGCGGCGGGGACGCTGGTTGTCTACGACGAGCGACCGGCGCCGGCACAGCCCGACGCCCAGTTGGAACCCGAAGCGGCGCGGCTGGCGGCGCTGCTGCCGCCGGGTGAAGTGGCTCTGCTGTCGCCAGAAACCGCACGGGCCATCCACGTTTTCGTCGCGGAGCGGCGGCGTTTTCACCTCGGCCGGCGGCAGGAAATGGCGGAGCGGCTGGCGGCGGTGCTTGTGACGCGCTGGCAGCTGCCGGCGGCGACGGACCCGGACGCCCTGCTGTGCGCGGTGCACGCCCGGCTGTTCGGCACGGCGGCGCAGGACGCTACGGCGCTGACCGGTGGCGTGGCGGCCCGAGCGCTGGCGTACCTGCAGCGGCGACAGCCGGCGTGGCGGGCGCTGGAAGCGTGGCTGCCGACGCGCGACAGCCAGCCGCCGGGCGTCCCCGCGCCGGAGCTGAGCGTGCTGTACCGGGCGGCGTGCGCCGATCTGGCGCTGGCGGACGCCTACCACCTGCCCGCGGCGACGCAGCGCTACCTGCACCACTTGGTCGCCCGCGGTCACGCGCGGTTCTACCGCCCGGCGCCGATCCAGTGGGCGCGCTGGCGCGAGCGCGTTCTGGTGGACGTGCCCGGGCGGCTGTATGGCGACCGCAGCCTGCGCGTGGCGCTGCTGGCGTTCTACGGCAGCTTTGCGCTGTGCGGCGTGTTGAGCACGTGGCAGCCGGAGCTGGCGGTCGCCGCGCTCGGCCAGGACGGCATCGACAGCCTGCGCGAAATGTACGCGAACGCCGCCGGTCGCAAGCTGGATGAAGGCGTGCTCATGGGCGGCTTCTACATCAACCACAACGTCGGCATCGCGCTTTCCTGCTTCGCCAGCGGCATCTTCGCCGGCGTCGGCTCGTTGGTCTGGCTGACGTTCAACGGCATCGCGCTGGGCTGCAGCTTTGGCGCCATGACCGCGGCCGACCCATTGACCCGCAAGCACTTTTTCACCTTCGTCCTGGCGCACAGCGCGTTTGAGCTGACCGGCATCACGCTGGCGGGCGCCGCGGGGCTGCGACTCGGGCTGGGGCTTGTGGATACGCGCGGACTTGTGTGGCGCGATAGCCTGCGGCAGGCGGCGGCGGAGGCGGTGCCGATCCTCGGCGTGGCAGCGACGCTTGTGGCGTGTGCGGCGCCGATCGAGGCCTTTGTCAGCCCGTCGGCGCTGCCGCTGTGGCTCAAAGCCGGCGTGGCGCTCGCCTGCGCGGCGCTGCTCGTTCTGTGGCTGGGCGTGCTCGGCCGCCGCGGCGCGCGGGTGCTGCGGGAGCGCGCGCCATGAACCTCGACCGGATGACAATCGCCGTGCGGCGGCGCTCCGTGGCCGAGCTTTACGACCTGGCGCTGCTTGTGCTGCGCCGGCATTTTCTGCCGCTGACGGTTCTGGCGGTCGGCGGCGCGCTGCCGTGGCTGCTGCTGGACCGCTGGCTCCTGGCCGACGTGGCGCAGCCGGTGATGGCGTGGTACTGGCTGCTTTTGCTGCTGGCGGTGCAGGCGCCGCTGGCGACGGCGCCGCTGACGGCGTACCTGGGCGAGGCGATGTTCAGCGAGACGCCGTCCCTGCGCCGCGCGCTGCGGACGGCGCTCGGCGCGTGGCAGCTGCTGCTGCAAATTGGCGTGCTGTACGGCGTGCTGGCGTGGCTACCGCTGCTGCTGTTCCTGGCGCCGCCGCACGCGGTGGCCGTCGCGGTGCTGGAGAACCAGACCGGGCGCGCGGCGTGGACGCGGGCCAACACGCTGCGGACGGCGTGGGCCAACGGCTGGCCTTCGCACCTGCTGCTGGCGGCGGCGGTGCTTGTGGCGACGGTGCTGATGCTGGTGGGGACGCTGGACGCGCTGCAGCACCTGCTGACGACGGCGCGGGCGCTGCCGGACTGGCTGGAGCTGCTGCCGGCGCTCGACCCGGCGACGAGCGTGCTGCCAATCGTCGGCGGTTTTGCGGCGCTGGCGTACCTGGCGATCGTGCACTTTTTGACGTACCTGGACTTGCGCACCGACCGCGAAGGCTGGGACATCGATTTGGCGCTGCGGCGCGCCGCGCAGACGCTGGAGGTGGCGCCGTGAAGTGGCTGCTGCTGGCCTTGCTGCTTGCCGCGCTGCTGGCGCCCCTGCCGGCGCGCGCGGACGACGATCCGCTGCGGGCGCCGCTGCAATCCCTGCACGCGGAGTGGTACGACGCCGAGCGCGACACCTGGCGCGCGGTGGACGTGCGACCGCCGCCGCCGCCGCCGTCAACGTGGACGCTGCCGGGCGGCGCGCTGCTTGTGAACGGGATCGCCTGGCTACTGGCGGCGCTGCTGCTCGTGGCGCTGGCGGCGCTTGTGTGGCAGGTGCGGCCGCCGGGGATGGCGCTACCGCAGCCGCAGCAGCCGCAGCAGCAACCGGTGCGGGCGCGGCCGGGGACGCTGGCGGACCTGGCGCTGGACACCCACGGCGACCCGGAGGCGGCGCTGGCACAGGCCAAGGCGGCGGCGGAGTGGGCGCGGGCGGTGGTGTGGCTGTACGCGATCCTGCTCCTGCAGCTGGATCGCGCGGGGGTGGTGCGGGTGCGGCGCGGCGCGACGAACCAGCGGTACCGGCAGGAAGTGGCGGGCTGGGCGGACGCGGCGACGGCGACGCCGGTGCTGCTGCCAACGGTGGACGCGGCGATCGCCGCCTTTGAACGCGTGTATTTCGGCCAGCAGCCGGCCGATGCGGCGCTCGTCGCGGCGCTGGAGACGCAGATTCGCGCGGCGCTGGCAGCGTTGACGGAGGCGCGATGAGCCGACTCCACCTGTGGCTGTGCTGCGCGCTGCTGCTGACGGCATGCGCTGACCTGGACACGACCTACGGCACGCGCACCGGCACAAGCATCAACGGCGTCCGCGTCCTGCACGACGCCCTGGCGACGCGCACGCACCTGCGCGACGCGTGGCTGTTGACGCCGCAACTCGATGACGCCGACCTGCTCGTCTACGTGGCGACCGACCACGCGCTGCCGGACCTGGCGACGAGCGATTGGCTGGTGGACTGGCTGGAGGCCGGCAAGACGCCGCGGCAGGTCGTGCTCGTGCTGCGGGACGGCAATGTGACCGGCGCTCTGTGTCGGCGCTGGGCCAACGGGATGCGGCTGGGCGGCCAGCTGGACGCGGCGCAGCGGCTCGAGGCGCGGGCGCATGCGGAGGCGGCGGATCATGTGGCGGTGCCGGCGGTTGTGTCGGACACCGACCTGTTCGTGCTGGCGACGCGTGAGACCGCGCCGGTGGAGCGGCTGGACGGTCTGGGGCTGACGGAAGCGCCGACGACGCTGACGCTCGGCGCGTGGCTGGACCCGGAGGACGACGGTGAGGTGCTGCTGACGGCGGACGACCATCCGCTGGCGGTTTCCTGGCCGGTGGGCGAGCACGGGGCGCTGCTCGTTGTGGCGAACGCGACCGGGCTTGTCGACGGCGCGCTGCCGGACCCGCGGGCGCGCAAGCTGCTGGCGGCGCTGCTGGACGAGATCGTCGCGTACCACCCGGCGCCGCAGCCGACGGCGGTCTGGCTGGGCTCGCTGCATGTGCGCGACACGGCGCCGCCTGACCTGAACATGCTGGGGTTTCTCGGGCGCGCGCCGTTCGCCTGGCCGCTGTGGCACCTGCTGGCGCTGCTGGCGGTGGCGGTGCTGGCGCGCGCGGCGTGGCTGGGGCGGCGCGAACCGCGGGCGAATGCCGAAGTTGCGCGGTTTTCGCGGCACGTCGACGCGCTGGCCGGCCACTTGGCGCGCGCCGCAGCCAAGGACCCACGCGTCGCCCGCGATGCCGCCGCTGCACTCGCCGCTGCCACCGGCCGGGCGCCACCACCCGATGACCTGACAAGCGCGGCAGAGGCCGTGGCTTGGCTGGCCCAACCTACCGCCCCACCTGGAGAAAAAGCTGATGAGTGACGCACAATTGCAGCCCGAGGAAGTGGCCCAGGCGCAAACAACGCTGGACTTGCTGCGGACGTCCCTGGCGACGCTGTTCGTTGGCCAGCGCGCGCTCGTGGACGGCGTGCTGGCGGCGGTGGTGGCGAACGGCCATGTGCTCGTGGAGTCGCTGCCCGGGCTGGGCAAGACGCTGCTTGTCAAAGCGCTGGCGCGGCTGCTGGGGCTCAAAGCCAACCGCATCCAGTTCACGCCGGACTTGATGCCGTCGGACATCACCGGCAGCCACGTTTTTGACCTCGCCGAGCGGCGCTTCGTCTTTCACCAAGGACCTGTTTTTACGCAGTTTTTGCTCGCCGACGAGTTCAACCGGGCGCCGGCCAAGACCCACGCGGCGCTGCTGGAGGTGATGCAGGAACGGCAGGTGACGCTGGACGGCCGGCACCACGCGCTGGAGCTGCCGTTCTTGGTGATGGCGACGGCGAATCCCATTGAAAATGAAGGCACTTACGCGCTGCCGGAGGCGCAGCTGGACCGGTTCCTGTTCAAGCTCGTGCTGCAGTATCCGGACGCGGCGGAGGAAGAGCGGATCCTGGCGCTGCACCTGGCCGGCACGTCGCCGGAACAGGCGCTGGCGACGCTGCAGCCGGTGACGGACGCGGCGGGCGTGCTTGCGCTGCAGGCGATGGCGACGCGGGTGACGGTCGAGCCGGCGATTTTGCAGTACATTACCGCACTTGTGCGCAAGACGCGGTCGTGGCCGGGGCTGCATCTCGGCGCGAGTCCGCGCGCGGGCGTGGCGATGCTGGCGGCGGCGCGGGCGATCGCGCTGCTGCGCGGGCGGACGTTCGTGGTGCCCGACGACGTCAGCGAAGTGGCGCTGGCGGCGCTGCGGCACCGCGTGATCCTCAGCCCGGAGGCGGAGGTGGAGGGCCGCACGGCGGACGCGATCCTCGGCGAAATCCTGATTTCCGTTGAAGTTCCGCGCGGAGTCTGATGCTGTACCCGACCCGACTCCTGACCCGCGCGGTGGCGCTGCCGGCGGCGGCTTCGCTGCTGCTGCTCGTCGACGTGCGGCCGTGGCCGGCGCTGCTGGCGGTGGACGCGGTGCTGCTGCTGCTGGCGGTGGCAGACGCGCTGGCCGGTTGGCGGCGGGCGCGGCAGCTGCAGGCGACGGTGACGACGCGCGGCACGTGGTCGCTCGGCCGCAAGGAGGCCATCCACGTGACGCTGGAGTGGCGCGGGTCGCGGCCGCTGCAGCTTGAAGTGGCGCCGGACGTGCCGGCGACGGTGCGGGTGGAGGATGTGCCGGCGCGGCAGACGCTGGCGCCGATGGCGCGGCTGGAGCTCGTCTTTGCCGGCCTGGCGGCGGCGCGCGGCGCGTGGCAGTTGCGCGGCGTCCACGTGGCGCTGCCGAGTCCGCTCGGGCTGTGGCGGCGGCACCTGCAGTTGGGCGTGGCGCAGGAAGTGCACACCTATCCGAACCTGAAACAGCTGGCGGATTACGCGCTGTTGGCGCGCACGGATCGGCTGGCGCTGATCGGCGTGCGGCGCAGCCGGCGGCTGGGCGGCGACACGGAGTTCGAGCGGCTGCGCGACTATCACTCGGACGACGCGCTGCAGCGGATGGACTGGAAAGCGACGGCGCGGCGCGACCAGCTGACGGTGCGCGACTACCAGACAAACCAGGCGCAGCGGATTGTGCTGCTTGTGGATGCCGGACGGATGCTGACGTCGACGGCGCGCGGTGCCGATGGCGTGACGCGGACGCTGCTGGACCACACCGTCGACGCGGCGCTGCTGCTGGCGTGGGTGGCGGCGCGGCAGGGCGATCGCGTGGGGCTGCTGGCGTATGCCGACGGCATCAAGCGCTGGGTGCCGCCGCAGGGCGGTCCGCGCCACGTGACGGCGATGATCCACGCGCTGCACGACCTGCAGGCGGCGCCGGTGGAGAGCCGGCACGAGGACGCATTTTTGCTGCTGGAACGGCGCGAACGCAAGCGCTCGCTGGTGGTGCTGCTGACGCACGTGCTGGACGACGTGAACGCCAACCACCTGGAAGTCCACGCGCGGCTGCTGGCGGGCCGGCATCTGCCGCTCATCGTGCTGGTGCGCGATCCGGATTTGCACGGCGCGCTCGATCCGCAACCTCTCGATTCAGAAGCGTTTTGGCGCGCTGGCGCGGCGGCGACGCTCGTGCAGTGGCGCGCGGGCGTGATCGACCGGCTGCGGGCGGCGGGCGCGCTCGTGATTGACTGCGACGCGTCGCGGCTGTCTGCCGAGGTCGTGAGCCGCTACCTCGACGTCAAGGCGCGGCATTTGCTGTGACAGAATCTGCGGTTACGCCGGCTTCTTGGGGTTCGGCACCCACGCCCAGATCGCTTCCACAAGGATCGGCGCGTTGCCCGACTCATCGGTGACCGTCACTTCCACCGGCAAATCACCTTTCGCTTGCGAAAACAATGCCTTCTGCTCCGCGCTCAGCCGCGCCGTGGCGGTAATCGCGCCCTTGGACCGGCGGATGAACTTGGTGTTCAGCGTCTTGATCAGCGGCAAGCTGCTGTCCGACACGTTCATGCCGACGACGAGCCCGGACGCGGACTCGGCGACGAGGATCATCGCCGCGGCGTGGACTTGGCCGATGTGGTTGCGCGTCGTCGGGCGGTTCTTGACGCGGATTGTCACGACGTCCTCGGTCATCTCGACGACCTCGAGCCCGGACCAGCCGACGTACGGAATCATCTTGCCCATGGCCAGCGTCAACAGGCGACCGCCCAGCGGCAAAGCCTGAATTTTATGGACCATTTTGGCGATTCGGTTGGGCTTGCTCATCGGCGGGCTCTCGTGACGGGGTGGAAGGTGCGGCGGCGCGTCCGGCGGTATGGTGCGGCAGACGCGCGGCGTTGTCGACCGGCGGCGGTGCTTGACGCGGTGGGGGCGCTCCCGCATCCTGAACTGGCGCGAAAAAAGCCGCGCGCGATGCGGGAGAGCCATGGCGAGCGGTGCCGGCAGCGGGCGAATCTGGGCCGGAATGGGCGCCGTGCTGGCTGTGCTCGCGTGCTCCAGCCACCGCGCCGACACCAGCGGCAACAGCACCGACAACAGCGGCAGCGTCACCGTCACCATCACCGGACCCGCCACGCCGACCGACGGCAGCACGCCGGTCGTCAGCGGCGCCATCGACGTCACCGGCACCCTCGCCTACGACCCCGGCGTCAGCGCCGCGACGCCCACGACGCTGGAAATCGTCGGCAAGGACGCCAGCCGCGTCGACTGCGAGGTCAGCGGCACCACCTTCAGCTGCCACTTGGACACCGCGCAAGTCATTGACGGCAAACCGCTTGTCGCGTGCAACGCCGCCGCCACGTTGCGGGTCGAGGCCGCCGGCAGCCAGGGCGGCGCGGCAATCAGCGGCAGCGCCACCGTTGACGTGACGATCGACAACTGCCCGCCGACCATCACCGTCGACGCGCCGCTGGACGGCGACGCCGTGGTCGGCAAGCTGCAAGTCAACGCGATGATTGCGGATCCTCTGCTCGTGGCGGCGCAGATCACGGTCGCCGATAGGGCCGGCAAGCCGCTGGCGCCGACGCCGCTCGACCTGCCGCCGAACAAATTGAAATGGGCGGCGAACTTCACGGTCGATCTGAGCGGCGCGACACTGACGCAAGATCTGGTGGTCACGCTGACGGCGCGCGACGCCGCAGGGCTGACGACCGAGGTGGTGCGCAAAATAACCGCCGTCAAGCCGCCTTTTTTCCTCGGCAGCGACCAGAACGTCGACGCGTTCAGCGACGGCGGCACGCTGGGCAACAACGTGATGCTGACCGATTTTGTCATCGCGCCAGGGCTCGTGCCGTTCACCCAGACACCGCCGCTTGCCAACGACAGCCTGCTGGACGCCGTTGTCGGCACTACCAACGGCCTCGTCGTGCGCGCGGGCTTGCCGGTGCGCGATGGCGAGGGCGTGGCGCTCGGCGCGCCCAAGTTCAAGCCCGACGGCCACTTTTCCAACCCGGCGCTGGAGCCGCACCTGGCGCCGCTGTGGGTCGTGCAGGATCCGACGCAGCAGGTGGCGATCGTCCGGGTTTTCACGCTGGATCTCGACGCCGATGGCGACCTGGACATCATCGCGGTGGGCAACGGCAACGGCAAGGGCGTTGTCTGGGCGATCCTCAACCTGACCAAGGCCATCGACGGCGTGCCGGTCCGCGCCTTCAAGCTGGTGGCGACGCGCGCGCTGCCGGCGACGGCGCTGAGCGCCGCGCTGGCTGACATGAACGGCGACGGCCAGCCGGATCTGCTGATTGGCGCCGAGACTGCGGACGTTGGCCTGATGACGCTGCTGCTGAAGAAAGCGCCGATCTGCACGGTCAAGGGCGGCGATCCGCCCAAGCTCTGCGCCCAGTTCAGCGACTATGACTCGATGGTCAGCGCCGACATTTTCCCGGCGAGCGCGGCGACGACGCTGCACAAGGGCGTGACCGGGGTGACGTCGATCGCCGTGGCGGATTTCTACCAGGACGGCCTGAACGCGCCGGATGTCTGCGTGGGCGAGGCGGCGCGGCCGATTATCTCGTGTTATCGCAACATTGCCGGCGATGGCACGCTGGCGCAGGCGCAGGACAGCTACACGTTCAACGATGCCCAGGACACGCACGCCATCGTGGCTGCCCAATTCTCCGCCGGCGGCGGGCCAGACCTGATTGTCCAGAGCGTGAGCGGCAAATTCATACGCTGGCTGACGGGCGACCACAACGGCGGCTTCCGCTTCGTCGAGAACAACACGCCGTCGCGCAACATCTACGGCTTGGGCTGCAGCACGATGGGCGTCGGCGAGGTCGGACCGGCAGGCTTTGGCGGCAAGCCCTATTTGACGGCGATCAGCGACACGCGGCAGGTGACGATCATCCCGACGCAGCTGGACGACCAGAGCTACGCCTTGCAGTGTTTTCGCGCCTGGGTGCTGGGCGGTGAGCTGACCAAGGTCGCAGCGGTTGACCTGAACGGCGACAACGCGCCCGATCTCGTGGCGTTGGACGTCGCACAGCCCGGCTTGGCGGTTGCATTTGGCCAGCTGGACAAGGACGGCGTGTTCAACGGCAACTTCGTCGCGCCCGACGCCCATCACATCTGCGCGCAGGACCGGGTGCCCCACGGCTACGGCGTCTACGACATCGGCGCGGCGGTGTTGACCGACTATGATGGCGACAACCGCAAGGATCTCACGATCTTGAGCGTTGGAGGCGGCACAGCGACTGGCGAACCATGCGCCCCTACCGACGTATTGCTTCCGGTCTGGACATTCGCAGTCTTCTTCAACACGGTCGACGGCGTCGTCAATCCCCAGCCGCGCATGGGTGAATTCTCGCCGTTCGCCGACCTGGACGGCGGGGTGGGAAGCTGTGGCGACGAGATCGGCAGCGTGAGCGTCGCGCGACCGGGGGACGTCAACGGCGACGGCATTCCGGACCTCGTCACCGTGCGCAAAGACGCGCCCTACTTCGTGAACAGCGATGATTGCGGCGGCGTGGAGACTGCGGAGGTCGACAACCTGCTCGGCCCCACCACACCGCCCCCGGGGCCACCGGCGCCCGGCTGCCCGCCGAAGGGCCCGGCGTGTCGGAATTACACCGATAATGACTTGTGTTTCGCGAAGCCCCTCGTTGGCTATGGCGGCGGCGCACCCTTGCTGCGCGCCAGTGCCGGCGTGTTCCTGTCCAGTGCGACCGGTCCTTTTGGCATGGCCGAGTCGTGCGCTGTCGGCAGCGTCTGCCACATCTCGCCCGTGTACGCCTTCAGCGCCGGTCTCGACCCGCAAGGTTTGGTCCTCGCCGACCTCAACCACGACGGTGTGCTGGACGTCGCGACGGCGATGGAAGCCTACGGCATCCCATGCACGGAGCTTGGCTCGCTGTACATGGCGCCGCGCGTGCGGGTTTTTGAGGGCGACGGCGCGGGCCAATTCACCCTGGCGCCGATGGGCGTGCCCAAGGACGAAGTCCTGCTGAAGCCGTGCGACGCGCCCAGCGCCACGCCGACGCCGTATCCCGTGACCTATCGCCAAGTTGCCGAGGGTATCGCCCAGCTGAAGGCCGGCATTTGGCCCAACCCGTCGTCGGGCAAATTTGACCTCGCGCTCTTCGTCCTCGGCCAGACCAACGGCCAGATCTCCTGGCTGGCGCACACGGCGGCGATGGCGTTCCAGGCGGCGCAGACGTTCGCGCTGGGCCCCGACGCCAAGGCGTTTGCGGTGCAGGACGTCAATTTTGACGCCCACCAACAAGTCGACGTGCTGGCGCTGCTGGGCGTGGACCTGAGCTACCTGCCCGGCGCGGTGCTGGCCGACGGCAAAACCGGCTATTTTGGCACCAAAGTGACGCTGGCGGAGGGCACGCAGCCCGCCGATTGGCTGGACGCGGGCGACGTGAACGCCGACGGCTTCCAGGATTTTGTGCTGCTGAACCGCGCAGCCGCGACGGTGGAGCTGTGGCTGGGCGTGGGCCGCAGCCCGACGCCGCTGAGCGCGACATTTGTCCATTATCCCGGCAAGTTGCGCGTCGCGATCAAAGCCGCCGACACCACCATGGCGGACATGGACAACGACGGCTGCGTCGACATCGTCGTGCGGTCGCAGCGCGCTGTGACGGTCCTGCACAACGAGGGCGTCGGCTGCAAGGGCGCTTTTCTCAAGCACTAATCCACCCGCGGTCGACTTCTTGCGCCGCCCAGCCCACCGGAGTCGCCATGTCCACCGTCCTCATCACCGGCGCCAGCCGCGGCATCGGCCGCGAGCTCGTCCGCCAATACGCCGCCAGCGGCTGGCAGGTCATCGCTGTCGCCCGCAACAGCGCAGACTTGCAGGCGATCTCGCCGCTGATCACCGTCCACACGCTCGACGTCACCGACCGCCCCGCCGTCCACGCGCTCGCCGCCACCTTGCGCGGCCAGGCCATCGACGTGCTCATCGCCAACGCCGGCATCTACGGCAGCACGCCCGGCGGCCTCGGCGCCATCGACTACGCGTCGTGGGAGGCGGTTTTGCGCACCAACGTGCTCGCGCCCGCCAGCTTCGCCGAAGCCTTTGCCGACAACTTGGCCGCCAGCGAGCGCCGGCTCTTCGCGGTCATCTCGTCCGGCATGGGCTCGATCGCCGAGACGTCCGGCGGCTGCTACGCGTACCGCTCCAGCAAAGCCGCGGTCAACATGGTCGTGCGCAACCTGGCGCTCGACTGGCAGCCGCGCGGGATTCGCGCCGTCGCGCTCTGCCCGGGCTGGGTCAAGACCGACATGGGCGGACCGCACGCCGAGCTGACGCCGGAGCAATCGGTGACGGGGCTGCGCGCGGTGATCGAGACGATCGACGACGCGCGCTCGGGGCGGTCGTTCAGCTGGAATGGCCGGGAAGTGCCGTGGTAGCTACGGCAAATCGGCGGGCTTGATCTCCAAGCGCAGCAGGGTCGAGCCGACGAGCACTTCATCGCCGCGCGACAGCGGCAGCGGCGTCTGGGTCACGCGCACGAAAGTGCCGTTCAGGCTGCCGACGTCGGTGAGCGACAGCCCGCCGTCACCGGCCAGCTCGATGCGCAAGTGGCGGCCGGACATAAAGCGATCCTGCGGAAATGACAGATCGCAGCCTTCCCGGCCGATGGTCAGCTGATCGCGATCGGTGGAGACAACGCGGCCCGGCAGGCCGCCC
>CAIPXZ010000781.1 GCA_903869075.1 uncultured Myxococcales bacterium
GCCCTCGTTGGTCGGCTTGTCGGCGAGACGCTGCTCGATCGGCACGTCGTCGAGAAACGTAATGACGCCGTCGGTCTGGTCCACCCGCACGATCAGCTTGCCGAAGTACGGCACCGGCTTGGGCTTGATCGTCGCCGACGTGGGATCGCCGACGCGGACGTTGACGAACTGCTCGTAGTCATAAAAACCCGGGCACTTTGTCTCGGCTTTGCGCGTGCCGGTCAGGGATTCGATGGCGCCCTCGCCTTGGCCCACATAGACACCATCCAGATAGATTTCGCAGACTTTGGGGTCGACGAACAGGCGAATCGTGCCGGTGGCGACCTTGCCATCCAACCGCAGCTCGGCGAGCCGCGTCTCGGCTTTCTTCAGCTGCGCCTCATATTCCGGCTTCTTGGGCGAGTCGCCAACCTGACCGATGACCCGCTTGAGCAGGATCGTCGCGGCGATGAGCGCCTTGAATTCCGTCTCGGGCTGCTTCAGCGCTTCGGCCACTGTCGCGACATTCAACGGGAATTCGTGGCGGAACGGGTCCAGCGCCGCCGCGGCTTCCAGCAGCGCCAAGGCGCGTGCCGTCTGGCCCTTGCGCGCCGCCTCGGACGCCTCGGCAAACCGCTTGACGGCCTCCTTGGCGTTGTGCTCCTTCTTTTCCTGCGCCTCGCGGGACTCCCGCGACGCCTCCGACTCCTGGACCACGGCCGCCGCCTTGGCCTTCTCTTTTTCCTCCATCGCCTTCTTTTTGGCCTCGACCTCGCTGCGATCCGCCTCGGGCGCCTGCGCGTGCGCGGGCAGGGCAGCCGTCAGCGTCAGCGCGGCGAAGGACAGGACAAAAGCGAGACGATACGGCAACATGGGCAACCTCAGGGCGACGATTCGGGCGCACCCGCTGTGCGCGTGCAGTGGACGAGCAACTGCCTCTCGGCAATCCGGTGCGCGCCGGCCCGCGCTTGAATTGTAACGGCGTTCAGGCCGCTGTCGAGTCGCAGCTGTGCGCGAAAGGGCACATCCGTCTGGCCATAGCCTGCCTGATACGCCTGTTTCACGCCACCCACGCTTGCGGTGACGAAGCGCCGCGCCGGCGTCTGGCTGTCAAAGTGCGCCAACCCCGCCACTGTCAGCGCGCACGGGTCCGTCACCGGCGGCAGCCGCGCGTCCAGCAGCGTGATCGTCGGCGCCCGCACCCAGTCGCGCGCCGCCGCCGCCACCTGGTCGCGCAGGTGCTGCTGCGTGAGCCCGGGCGCCTGCGCGAGCGGCTTGCGACCCCACGCGAGGTCCACCGGTTCCACGCGCTGCACCCCCAGCGTCTCGTCGGCGATCGTCAGCTCCACCTGCAGTGGCTGCCAGTCGCCGGAAGCCGTCGGCTGCTTGGGATCGGCGCCCGTCACCGCAAAGCGCGCCACCGCCGAGCCGCCCGGCGCCAGCTGCCCCAGCCGCACGCGCCCTTCCGCCAGGTGCAGCCGCTGCGCGCCGAGCACCCGCAGCCGCACTTCGGTCGCCTGCGCCAGCCCCAGCCCGAGGTTTTGCACCTCAATCGCCAGCGTCGCCGCCTCGTTCGGTTGCAGCACGCCGTCCGGCGCCCCGCTCGCGCTATCGTCCAGCGCCACGCGAAACGCGAAGTCCGGCTGCGGTCGCTCCGTTACCGTCACCAGCGTGTCGTCGTGCTGCGGCAGCGCCCGGCCGTCCTGGGCCGCCAGCACCCGCATCGGCACCGCGACGTTGCCGTGCCGCGCCGAGACCCGCACCGACAGCGGCACCGTCCGCTGCTGCCCGGGATCCAACCGGCCGACGAGCTGCTCGTGGCCGTCCAGCACCGGGTCATCCGAGCGCGTCAGCACCTGCAGCCGCGTCAGCGGCACTTTGCCGAGGTTCGTCAGCGTCACGGACACCCGCAGCACGTCGCCGGCGTTGATCTGCACGCCCTGGTTGGCGTCGGCGATCTCCACACGCAGCGCTGGATCCGTCACGCGATCGCCCTGCCGCCAGTCGATATTTTGCTTTTTCAGGTGCGCCACAAGCCCGTCGTCGTCCTCGCGCGCCATCTCCGCCAGGTCCGCCTCCGCGGCCTTGAGCATCGCCCGCGCGTTCACGTCGCCCGAGCGCCGCAGCAGCTGCGCCGCCCGCTGCCGCGGCGCCCGCTCGATCACCTCCACCTGCGTCTCCTGGCCGAGATCCGCCTGCGCCGGGTCCGGTAGCAGCACCCGCAGCCGGTACTGCGCGTCGGGCACGGCGATGGGCTGCGCCAGGCGCGAACGGCGGTTGCTGCGCGTCTGCCGCGGTGGGCCAAACAGGCTGACATTTTCATGGGTTGCCGAGATGAACTGCACGCCCACGTCCGGCGTGATGCCAACCGTGTGCAAGTCCACATCGCCTTGCACAAGGTACTTTGCCACCGTGAGTTTGAGCGCCGCGTCGCCCATTTCATACGGCACCTGGACGCTGGCTTTGCCAAAGCTCTGCTCGCCGACGACGATCGCCCGGTTGGAGAATTTCAGCGACCCCGCCACGACCTCCGACGCGCTCGCCGAGTGGCCATTCACCAGCACCGCCAGCGCGAGGTTGCGGAATTTGCCCTTGCCCGAGACAAGGCGCTCATCGCGCGCGTGCTGGCCGCCGGTCACGGTGATCACTGCCGGCCCGGAAAGCATAAATAAGTCGCAGACTTTCACGGCCTCGTCCAGCAGCCCGCCGGGATTGTCGCGCAGGTCCAGCACCAGCGCCGGCTGGCTGCCCGACTCCAGCAACGTCTGGACCGCCTCGCGCAGCTCCTCCGCGGTGCCGCGCTGGAAATTCTTGATGCGGGCAAAGCCCACGCCGTTGTCCAGCAGCCGCGATTCGACGCTCTGCAAGTGAATGACGGCGCGCGTCACCGTCACTTCCTGTGGCTGCGCCCAGCCCTTGCGCCGCAGCAAAAGCCGAGCCGCCGTCGCCACTTCCCCGCGCAGCCGGTCCACCGCGTCGTCGACGCTCATGTTCAGCGTGTCCTCGCCGTCGATCTGCAGGATCTCGTCGCCCGCGAGGATCCCCGCGCGCTGCGCCGGCGAATCCGGCAGCACCGACTGCACGATGAGCACGCCCTCCTGCGTCAGAATCACGATGCCCAGACCGCCAAAATGCCCGCCGGTGTTGGTCTGCATGTCCCGCCACTGGTCCGGGTCCAGCATGTGCGAATACGGGTCCATCGTCGCCAGCATGCCGTTCACCGCCACGTATTCCACGCGCGCCGGCTGGACGTCCGGCGGCAGGTGATCGGCGACGATGCGCAGCGTCCCCAGTAGCGCCCAGCCCAGCCGCAGCGGATCGGTCACCGGCGTCGCGTCGATGTTCCACGTCGCCTCGCCAATCCGCAGCCGCAGCGTCCGCGGCTGGCCATCGGCGAAAAGCTGCGGCGCGTCGACGAGCATCTCCGGCACCAGGTGCGCGATGGCCTGCAGCGCTTCTTCCAGCATTTCACGCGGTTGCATCCGCGCCGGATCGACGTAGCGGTGCCGCATCAGATCCAGCGCCCGGCCGACGATGCGCCCTTCGCGCAGCGCCGCCAGCTCCTGCTCGCGCGTGCCCGCCTGCGGCGTGCGCGGGGACGCGATGCTTGGCTGGTGATCCGCGGCGGCCAGGCTCACGCGCTCCGCTGGCGGCCGGCTCAGCGGCGCTGCCACCAACTGCCACGCGGCGACCAGCGCCACGGCCGCCGCCAGCACGGCGAGCACGGTGCGCGTGTGGTGGCGCAGGCGGTGGAGCAGGGCGATCGGCGGGGAATCGTTCACGCGCGGCAGGATAGCGGTTTGCCGGCGCGCGCGCGAGGGCCGCGGCGCTACTTGCAACCCGGCCCGACGCAGGTACGCTCTGGCCTCCAGCCGGCGCTGGATTGACGTGCGATGCCGACTCCCTTTCTCGCCCTGCTGCTCGCCACCGCGCTCGCGCCGTCGCCGTCGTTGGAGGTGCTGGGCGACCAGATCGCCGCCTGCCTGGGCCGCGAAGATCCGGTGTGCGCGGAGCCGCTCGTCGCCGATATGCAGCGGCAGATGGCGAATTCTGTCTCGGGCGCGTATTGCCGCGGCGTCACGGATTTTCTGGAAGGCAAGTTCACGCAGGCGCGCGTGTCGCTGCAAAAGACCGCGGGCGATGCCACGGCGCCGTCCGGGCTGCGCGAGCGGGCGCAGCAGTACCTGGACCTGACGATCTCGACGGCGGAGGTGCTGGAAGGCGCGCAGCCGCACAAAATGCTCGGCGGCCGCGTGACGGTGTGGCTGCGGCCAGGCGCGGACGAGGTGCTGCTGGGCTACA
>CAIPXZ010000782.1 GCA_903869075.1 uncultured Myxococcales bacterium
ACATGTTATTGAGGCGATTCGTAATCAGCAGGTCGACGGTTCAAGTCCGTCTGTTGGCTCCAGATTTTGAGATTCAAGGTAGGGTGGGACGAAGGTGGGACGGCGCTTTGGCGGTCGCTCGCTGTGCGGCAAGATCATGCACGAGCAGTCGACGCCATCCGGCACTGTCGGTTGCCCCTACCATTTGTCCTCGTGTCGGACCTTCGAAACCTCCAGCCCGACGATTGGACTCGCTGAGACCGATGTACTTGCTTGGCGTCGCTGTTCTTCAACGCGGATTGAGCAACTCGTGTGGATGAGAGCCGCGCGAACCGTCTTGAGCAAACGCAGCGTCTTCCGCTCGAAGTCGGCGCGACCGAGCGAGTAGCTCGCGGTGGCTTCCGTCGGCGGTGGAACAGCGAAATCAAATTCATGCAGTTTCAGATGCTTATGTTCTAGGTGGTTCCGGGCAGCCGAAACCTCGCGAGCGTCTGGCTCCAATGCCTCAGAAAAGCCAACGTCGACTTCGGACAAGTCCTTCGCAATCCAGAACAAACCGCGGAGCGGAAGATTCTGCTCGGGCAGGTCGGGCCTCACGCCGCGGTCAAGCCGCTGTTCCACATACCAAATTGTCCGGAATGTTACCCTCCGCTCAGATACCCCGAGCTCGAAGTAGGTATTGAGAAGAAAGGCGATTTTGTCCAGCACCGAGTATGCGGTGCGGAAGGCGCTCTTCACCTTTTCGATCGACAGGCTGTAGGCCGCGTAGTCAAACTCATTGACGATCGTGACATCGCGGTCCGAGAAGTGCGGTCGCTTTTGCGTAATCCCTTCGTAGTACAGAAATCGCGCGGAAACGAACTCTTGGAGCATCTGGCTGAACTGCCCAAAGGCTGGCGGCATTTTCTGGCGAATCGGCGTCACGATTGACGGTGCGCTCAGGACGTCGGCCTCCGAAATTGGGTCTTCGGGGACAACATCATTGAGATCGTTGACGAACAGGATGTGATGACGGCACCAACACCGGTACTCAAGTTCGCGTCGTGTCATCCGCCGTCGTTTGTGGACATGGTCCAGTGGCACCAAGATTTGCGCCGGGACCGACTTCGCCAGCCATGTTTTGTAACTATTGAATGTTCCTAATGCATTTGGATGCAACAAGACGGAGTGCTGCTTGCACGTTGCGATCTTCAGATGGCGAAATGCTTCGCGCGCGTGATACGCGGCGTGCCCTTGGTCCTCAATGAGCTGGCCGAGCGTCAGAAGGCCCACGCCCTTGTTGCCGTGAGCCATCGCGAATTCGGGATTGATGTCGAGCGCTGAATTCCAGTAGCCAATCGCGTCGAGTGTCCGCCCACAGCCGCTCATTTCATTACCCAGGTTGGTGCGAATCTGCGTCTGCACATGCGGTGGAACCGCGATGTCCGATAGGTAGGCCAATCGCAGATTTTTGATGACCTGCAACGTGTTTTCATTGTCCCAAGGCGTGCTCGCGCTCTGAACGCGTTCGTGTTCGCGACGCCAAGAGTAAGCATTTGCCAAGTAATAGTATATGGTTGCGCGTAAACCGCTGTCGACGTTGCGCGCCAGCAGTTGGGAACACGCTGCGATCGCCTCCACAACACCTTCCGGAATGCGAAGTTCGCCTGCGCAGTCGACGAGTTTGCCGATGGATGCCACGGCGGCTGCCGTGTCATCGGACACGGCTTCGCAGCCTTCAATCCAATGTTGAACAAACGTCCTCGTGTCGGCCTCGGTGTATCCAGCGGTTGGCCGTTCGGCGAACTTGGGCTTGTCCGACAATTTCTTCTTCGTCGACATGTCTGGTCTCGCGAGACGCTTTGCGCGTGGGTCGGTTGCGTAGGAACCGGCGTGTCATTCGTCTGGCGTCACGCGCGCGACCGCACGCGAGTTGATGCGGCCGTGCGCAGTTCCTTGAGCCGTGCCGCGGAAACGCTTGCGTCCCAGTACGATTTGAGCCACGCCCACTTCGTAAACGTTCGCCGCCCCTTGTCCGAGCCGCGAGCGCCGGAGTGCAGTCGGACCTGGGCGTGAATCGACTTTTCGATGGTTTCCAAAGTCGTCCTTTCCGCGACCGGGTCGACGTGAAGCCCGTCAAGCACACGCGGCCCAAAATAGTCGATCGCCACCTGGCCGTCTGGCTCTTCTCGCATGAGGCTGCGCGCATAGTCGACCAGCGCTTCGCCGATTGCCTTCTCTTCGGGAAGCCAGTTTTCGTCGCTCTTGGTCAAGGTCTGGATGGCGCCGTAGACATCGGGATGGACCAGAATTCTGGGCACATCCGCTTCGGTCTGTTCCATCCGATAAGCCTTTACGAGTCCAGCACTCACGATTTCACCACCTGCGATTTCGGCACCAAATCCGAGAGCGACCGCACCTCGCACGGCCGTTCCCATGCCAATCATCGTGACGGTCGCAGCGCCAATGGCATAGGCCAAACCGTTGAATGCGTTTATGAACGTGTTTGGCTGTGTCACGTCGACGGGAAGTTGCACGACAACGCAGTCGGAGAACCAGCGAATCGTTGGCTTTGGCGCGACTTGGCGGCGCCAAAGCTCTTGCTTTTCACCGGCGAGACCTTTAGCCGGACTGCGCCTTATCCGACCGTGCTGTTCATAAAAGTCCTTGAAAGAAGAACGGAACGTCTCAATGACCGGAAATACACGCGCTGTGCTCAGGTCATAGTCGGCGTCGTTGCGAGCCGCATTGTCAATCGCTTCGAGACTGTGGCTAACACCGAGCAGGTCGACGAACGCAACCAAGTGCGCTCGGACGGTCCAAGCACCCTTCTTCCTTTCTTTTTGCTTCTTCTCAGAACGCTTCATGCCGACTCCCGAGGCCACAAGAGTCGCCCGTGTTGCGGTTCAAAACGCACAATCTGGATGGTGTGCCGGGACAAGCCATGTCCGCTGGTCAATGATCATCCGGGCGCCGTTTGCCCAGTGGTTGCACGAATGACAGAGCGGTGCAATGTGCATGGTCGGTCGCCTGCGCCGGTCCGCATGAACAACGTGAGCGCCCACTCTCGCCTCGTTTTGGCACCCAAGCTGGGCGCATGTTCTTCGGGTTCCACCAGAGAAATTGCGCCAGTGCTGGATCCACGACCGGCACCGACATACATGCCCTGACGTGTCGACTGCGTTCTCGACGATGAAGTGCGTATTGTGATTCGGCATTCCCGCGTCCTCCGCACGGTAGCGTACGAGCCGCAGTTGGCTTGTCAATGCCGACGCGATCGGCGCCAGACCAACAAGCGGCGGCGTGGTTGGCCCGCCACTGTGTTGCGCTAATCCGCTTGACCGCTGCCGCGCCAAGCGGTAGTTGTCACCAACGAGTCGAAGCGACAGGCCGCCCCGCGGCACCCCGTCGCCGATGATCTTAGGGGTCGAGACAAAATAACCCGATCACCTTGATGTACTGTCGGCGGGCGTATCGCGCAGCGGGCGCCCCTGCCAACCCAGCCGACCCAGCCGACCCAGCCGACAGCAGAGGGCTTGTGACAAATTACTTTGTCACAAGCCCTTAGTTGGCAGAAAGGGAGCCCTTGCGGTGCCGTTCGTCAATGATGTCATAGAAGTCCGACGTCTCCATGCTATCGAGTGCCCGTAGGCCAAAATCGTCGATGATGAGCAGGTCGACCGCAAACAGGCGCCGCAGCTCCGCCACGTGGCTCTGGTCCAGGCGCGCCGCCTTGAGCCGTTTGAACAGCTTGTCGGCGCTCTCGCACATCACCGCGAGCCCGCGCCGGCACGCGATGTGGCCGAGCGCGTGCGCCAAGAACGTCTTGCCGACGCCGACCGGGCCCATGCACAGCACGTGATAGTGCCCTTCGAGGCACCAGCACGCCGGTGTGCCGATGCAGCAGCGTCCGAATCTTCGGCACCAGGATGCCGTCCTTGAGCCAGCCCTCGATGAGCGGCCTGTGCTGGCGGCACACCGCGCGCATCGTGCCAGGCACACTCGGACGCCCAGGGCGGACTTTCTGCGCTACGCGGCCCAGCAGCTCATCGGACGGCGGCGCCGCACCTTCACCGCGCATCAGGCCCAACGTCGTCGCCGCGTGCAGGTAGCGCCGCGCGGTTTTGCGGTCCACGCGCACGATGTCGGCGGTCGCGCGGATGCCTTTGCCCGACTGCCAAACCCTCAAAACATCTTTGATTTCTGTCACCAACACCTCCCGGTACGCCATGCCGCCCTCCAGCCAAAAAGGGCCGGACTGCAGCATGACGATTCACGGGCGCGGCGCGACGAGGTGGTCCCTAGTTTATGGCGGCAATCGCCTGGTCCCATGCTCGTGGCGGCAATGCGCCTGAGGTGGTCCCTTTATCCTGGCGGCGGACACGCACTCGACGAAGTTCTCGCGCTCGTCCACGCTGTCCGCTTTACAGACGAGCTGGAGAGACTCGTGGAGGAAGCCGCCTGAACGCAGGCTGAACGGGCAGCGCCCGTTGCTCATGCCGACCGCCCCGCACAAGTTCACGAGGACGACTTGTGCGGGGCGGTGGCGTTTTTGGCGTGCAGTCTGTCGTCGTTCTCGTGTTCCGTCGCAGAAACGTCCGCGGCTTCCGTGTGGTCCCCAGAAACCTGAGTCCGGACAGGCATCCGCACTGCCTTGCCGTCTCCGCTTGCGACTGCGTCCATCGCCACGTTGACCTTGTCAATTTCCGCCGCCGGCGAACTGTCTGCCAGCCCAGCGTAGTGCTTGGCCGTACTGGAAATGTCCGCGTGTCCGAGCATCCGCGACACGTAGAAGAGCGGGATCCCAACTTCCAGCCAACGCGCGCCGCAAGAACGGCGCAGGCCGTGGAAGTCAGTTTTGGTCACCTTGGCCTTGATGCACGCCTTCACGGTGTCGCGGCGCAGATTGCCCTTGGACGGCTGGTCCTTACCAAAGATGTACCCCGTCTCGCCCGAGCAAGGCCCGGGCGGGTGCGGCGAAGGCCTTCGAGCGCATTGCGCCCGATGCGGCCCCCAAGCCAGAGCGCAGCAACCAGCAGCCACAGGCCGTTGGCAAGCAGGACAGCGATGGTCCAAATGAAACGCAGCACGGTCACGACTATGCGCATGGTTACCCCCCAACGTCCCTTGGGCGGTCGAGCCGGTGGCGGCTCGGTCGGGCCGCGATCGTCGGATGGCACAAGTTTGAGTTCCGGTTGCGCGGCCACTGATGCGGCTCGCGCTCGGTCGCGTGGTCGCGGTCGACTGCGGCGCAATTGTTCGGCCGCCTCGCTCAGCGAAACGGAGCGGGCCGGTGCCCCGATCGGCCAACGCACCATCGCAGCTTCAAGAGCACTGCTGTGCGTCTCGACCGCTTCGGCTGAGGCTTGCAGGTCGACGTCCCGCGTGTGGAATTGGACCCGCTCGCCAGATACGCGTAGTGCTCAATCCGCCACTGGCAGTAAACTTGTGTATATATATTAATCAGTTACCCACATTCAACAATCGGCTTGTTGCAATGCCCGGCGTAAAGACGGCCTCGCCGCAGGCCCGCAGCACGATGTGCCGCCACAACGCTTCGAGGCGCGCCTGATCGGCGATGTCGAAGTCACATTTCGCGCCGGAGCTGTGCAGTCGCCATTCGGCGAACACAACGGTGGTCCCTGCAAGGTTTTGCAGTAATCCTCGCCCCTTGAGCAGATGATCGACCCCAGCAAGGTCACTTGGGACTTTGCATTCCCAGGACAGGCCGCGCCCGCCTTCGTGTTGCTTGCCGTCCGTCAGCACCACGACAATTCGCTTGGTGGCGGCGCCCTCCTGCTGCGACGTGGTCAGTGCCTGGAGCAGCAGCGAATGGTGGACCGAATCTGGCGGGCATGTGCTCCGGGCCGCGTCCAACGTCTCGTCAACGACACGAGTGCGAAAGCGCTGACGGGCAGCGGTGCGGGCTTCCCGACCAACTGGCGGCTTGGGCACGTCGAAACGCCCGAGAATCGCGAGGCCCGCGCTGTGGTCACCCAGTGCGCGAACGGCGATGACCGAACCTGGCCGCTCCAGGGCACTATCAGCGAGCGCGCCGAGTTGGGCTTCCAAGGTGGACAGGTCCGAGGCGGTCGGGTCGTAAAGGAGCTCAAACGTCACTGGTTCGGGCTCGACGAGGCCGGCCACCCGCGCGGCTTCGCCGACGACTGCGACGGGGTTGGCACCTTCGCAAGCGGAGACGATGACGAGCAAGAAGGTGACACCAGCAATCGACGCGGATATCCGGCCGACCGAGGGTGCGTGGTTATGCATGGCGGCGGTGGTTGCGAACACGACCGGCGCGAAAATGAGGCGAATCATAGAACCTCCACAAAGCATCAAATACAAATACTTGACAAATTCCTACTAATGTGATAGACTATAAATATCGAGTTAGTGACATCTTGAAACCGCAACACAATCAGGTCGGTGTCCGGAACCGCGGACACCCCAGATGTCGGCGGTAGAGGGCCAACGGCCTTCTCCCGAACCAGGATGACGTCGCGATATCGAAATGTTCTCTTACGCATGGTCTGAGCCCTCCCGTGGCTCGGATCTTGCTAGACAGTGCGTGCGTTTTCGCCGCCGTCCGCCGTGAACGTGTTCAGACCACGATCACGGTGTTTTATTTTGAGCCGTCGCTTCTGTCCGACCTGACGTGCGCTGTCACGGGATTGTGCGCTGTCGCTGTCGCCGAGAACTGAGTGATTCACCAATGCCATTCGGAACGCGCTGCTCACAGCTCGGCGCCCGAGCGTGTCTGAACATTGGTCACGCCCCCTTGTCAGGCCATGTCAGGGCGAACCCGGGCTATCTGGTACTTTTGGAAAAGCTTGGCCTCTGTCGCCGTCCGCGATCGGGCAACGGGGCAATCGGGTGTAGCGACGGCGGCAAAGGATGGCCGCCAGTGAGATTTGGAGATGAAATTGAGATCACGCACTGTTGGTGGATCGCTTGAACGAACAACTCACGTAGTGTGCCAACGAGGGCTGTCAACTCGACGGAGACGATCGGCTTCGAGGGCCGCGACTTGGGTCTTTGCAATTCTACTTACGGCCGTGACCACCTTCGCCGGATGCAAGAAGATCGACGACACTTCCTTGGTCGTGGGAATGTTGGCACCGCTAACGGGGTCTGGGGCTCGTTTCGGCGAGAGTCAACGCAACGGGGTCCAACTCGCGATGACCGACCTGAATGCACGAGGCGGTATCGACGGGCACCGACTGGAACTCGTCATCGAAGACACGAAGACCGAACCGCCGACTGCGGTTACCGCATTCACGCGATTGGCAGAGCGCAAAGACACCGTGGCTATTGTTGGGTCCGCTGCCAGCCTTGACGTGCCCGCATACCTCCCACTCGTCGACCGCGCAGGCATTCCACACATCGTCCCTGTTGCAGTCCTGCCAAAAATCACCGAAATGGGCTCACGGTTTACGTTCCGTAGCGCGCTCAATGACAAGATTGCAGCTCAAAAAATGGCTGCCTTTGTGGTCAACACGTTGAAGGCGAAGAAAGTTGCGCTCCTCATCGAGGACAGCGCATTCGGAGAAACTGGCCTGCTATTTGGGCTTGAGGCTCAACGTCTCGGAGTTAACCCACTCACAGTGGAACGATTCAAGCGCGGCGATGGCGATCTCAAGGCGCAGTTGACCAAGATTCAATCGAGTGGCGCGACACATATCCAGTTCTGGGGGTACTATGCAGAGTACGCGTTGGTCGCGAAGCAACTTCGCGAGCTAAGCTACTCCGCCACATTGATGGGCAATCAAGCTCCGGTCAATGACAAAACAATCGAATTGGGAGGGGCTGCTCTTGAGGGCGCCCTGAACATCTGCCTGTTCGTTCCAACGGCGCCGACGGTGAAGGTTCACACCTTCGTTGAGGCATACCGATCCCGCTATGGTGCGACACCTGACACTTGGGCTGCTCAAGCCTATGACGGCATGATGCTACTCGCAGACGCGATTCGGCGCGGCGGGGCAACGCGCGAAGGAATCCGGCACGCGCTTACACAAACGAAGGACTTCGAGGGTGTCACGGGGACTATTACCTTCACCGAATCCGGAGATGCCGTTTTTCAGACCACGTCTGTTGTGAAGGTTTCTGGTGGCAAATTCGTGCCGTTCGACGTCACGGCTGCTAAGTAGGCAGCGCTCATGCTGGGCCAGCAACTCGCGAACGGGTTTAGCACGGGGCTCGTGTATGGCCTACTTGCCCTTGGGTTTTCTCTCGCGTATTCGACAACTCGAGTCGTCAACTTCGCGCATGGTGAACTCTTTGCATTTGGCGCACTCTTGGGTATTTGGCTGCAACGTGACGGCGAGTTGGGGCTTCTCCCGGCATCGCTACTGTCGTCGATGGTCGTGATTTTGGCGGCAAGCGCTTTTGCCTACCTTGTCTTGTGGCGTCTTCGGTCCCCACTCCAACGGTCGGTGGCGACGATTGCTGTGAGTTTGGGACTCAGGGACGCAATGTTGCTCATCTTCGGCTCTGACAGTGCAAGTTTTCCGCAGACACGCGTCACAGGCACAGTGGATGTCTTCGGGATCATAGTCTCACGCTACTCGGTGACGCTTATTGTCTGGACTGTTGCGCTTCTCATTGCATTTTGGCTCATCTTGGCACGCAGTAGGCTTGGTATTTGGATGCGCGCCACCGCCCAAGACCCCGAGCTCGCAGCGACAAGCGGGATCAAGATCCGTAACGTCGAAGCCGGAGCGTTCGCGCTTAGCGCATTGGCTGCCGCGGCAGCAGGCCTTCTCATCGGCCCGAGTTGGCAAGTGTCCTACTCGTCTGGAAGCATCGTTGGCGTGAAAGCTTTCACTGCCGCGATGCTGGGAGGCTTTGGCCGACTGGGCGGTGCGGTAGTCGGCGGAATCCTACTGGGAGTGACTGAGACCATCTTTGCTGGCTACGTCTCCTCGGCCTGGAAAGACCTTGCGGTGTTTCTACTACTGCTCGCTACTCTCATATTCTTTCCCCGCGGTCTGATGGCGACGCGAGCCGGTAGGGTAGGAGCGGGATGACCGGAATCAAGACGACAATATTCTTGGTTTGTGCTGCCGTTGTGCTGCTGATCCTGCCATTCTTTGCGAGTGCTGCAACCGCGCGTGTTGGCGCTCTGTTTTTCCTCAGCCTCACAATGCTGACTGGATTGCACGTCGTGACGGGGCTTACGAAAGTTATCTCATTGTGCCATGTCGGATTTGTCGGCGTCGGTGCCTACAGCGCAGCGATCGCCAGCCTTCGATTCGGCCTGTCACCAATAGCGGGAATTTTCGTTGGCACGCTGGTAGCGGCCTGCTGCTCGTTACTCCTTGCTTGCCTGACCGTACGCCTAGAAGAGCACTACCTCGCGCTAGGGACGCTTGCCGCTGGTGAAATATTGGTCAACATCTTTCGGGGCACGTCATCAATCGCGGGTGGCGCGAACGGGCTGTCGGGAGTGCCACCCCTACGGTTCTTCCATATCATTCTGGACACGCCGTCGGCGTATTATCCGTTTTGTGTCGCAATCGGACTTGGGGCCATGGTTTTCACGTGGCGGTTGGACCAGGGAGGCTTCGGGCGCTCCTTGCGGGCCATGGGGGATGAGGGGATCCATCTCGAAGCAATCGGAGTGAGTGTGTCACGCCTGCGCGTTGTCGGCCTCACAACCGGAGGGGCGCTGGCTGGGTTGGCTGGCGCTGTCAGTGCGTATGTCGATGGCTTCGTCGGGCCAGAAAGCTATGGCGTTGGCATGTCAATCGGCAGCCTATGCTTCCTCGTTATTGGCGGCTTGGGGCGGTTGGAGGGCGTGTTGCTCGGGGCGGCACTCGCCAGCCTTGGACCGGAGTTGCTCAGGGGACTTGTTGAGTGGCAAATGGTCGTCGTTGCGTCGCTCTCGCTGACGGTTCTCGTTTATAGAGCGCTGCAGACCAGTCGGCGAAGTCACGAATCGTTTTCGTGGCTGTCGGGCAGCGAGATGAATGGCGGTAGGCCGTGGTGAAGAGACCCGATGTCTTGACTGTTGAGCAGCTTCGCGTAGCGTTCGGAGGTGTTTGCGCATTAGACATTGAACGACTCGCCATCCCCGCAGTCACGGGAACGGGAGCTCTGCTAATGGGTACGAACGGTGCGGGCAAGACGACATTTCTTGACGCTCTGTCCGGTTTTGTTCGTCCCGCAAGCGGCGGCGCTATGACCCTCTTTGCCGAACATCCTCTCGACATCATTCGCTTGTCACGTGTCCAAAAGGTACATGCCGGTGTCGCGCGAACATTTCAACATCCGCCAGCCTTTCAATCACTAACGGTCAGAGAATCACTAGCTCTTGTGACGCCTCCGACCCATCGACTTCATGGCTTAAAACGAGGCGAGACGTCCACTATCGTCGACGCCCTCGTTGACGTGCTCGACGTCTCGACCCTGCTTGGGGCCGGTGCGGCGCACCTCTCCGTCGCCGCGCTCCGTCGAGTGGAACTCGTAAGGGCGCTGTCAACGGAACCGAGGCTGCTCGTCCTAGATGAACCTACCGCCGGGTCCGACGACCGTGAACGCGAGCGTCTGGCCGACTTTCTTTCTGTCACGCTACCGAGGCTTGTCGAGCAGCTCCACGCTAGCGGGCTGTATCGCTTTGCAAACTGTACATCCTGTGTGGTGACACACGACTTACGGTTTGCGGCCCGCCTTTCGGAGATGCAGTCGCCGGCACCGATCGTCCACGTCCTGGATCAGGGAGCACTCCGCGCATCCGGCACCCTTGGCGACTTGACCCAAGTCGATGAGTTGCGTTCATCCTATTTCGGAGGGCTATGATCCATGCTTGATGTCCATGACCTGCGGTGTAGTCCGGTGGGGGAGCCGCCAGTGTCGAGTGTCTCGCTAACGGTTTCACGAGGCGAGTGCGTGGTGATCTTCGGTCCGAACGGTGCCGGCAAGTCGACTCTTTGCCGGTGTTTGGCTGGGCTATACCCACGGCAAAGCGGTGAGATTCGACTGGATGGAATCGCTCTTCCAGCGGCACCGTGGGACGTGGTGGGGAAGGGGCTTTTTGTGGTGCTGAAGGGCCGACGCGTTTTTCCCGAACTGACTGTTGAAGAGAATCTCGCTGCGTCGCCGTGCGCATGGGCTTCTGGTAATCCACGTGGGCGCATTGACGCGATTTTTGATCTCTTTCCGGAACTTGGCGCTCGACGTCGCCAACGGGGCGGCTCACTCAGCGGTGGCGAGCAACAGATGGTTGCTTTGGGGCGTGCTTTCATTGCCATGCCGCAGGTACTCGTGCTTGACGAGCCAACTCTCGGGCTCGCCCCGCGCGTTATCTCTGACGTAAAACGCGCGCTCAACCTCATCCGAATGTCCGGTGTTGGCGTGCTCGTTGCAGAAGAGAATGAACAACGGCTTTCGGATGTCGCCGATCGCTCGTATTTGATGATCGGCGGCCAATTCGCGTCGAAAAGCGTACAGAATACTTGCCCACATCCAAACGCGGAGCAATCTCGTGGGATCGAAGTAGAGCGCAGCGCGGCAACCACGTTGGCAACGGACCGATGAGCGAAACCGACAGTAGGTAGTTGGGCAATTCGCGAGGAGCAATGATGTTAAGTGTGCATCCGATTCAAGATCTTCGAGTGGCGCGTGGCCGCATCTGGAACATCGACGACATGGTTCGGCGTTTCCCAGTCGGAGCGCCGACAGCCCCGTGGAATCAGGGCGTCAAGGTCTCAGACGAGCAATGGATTGACGATTTCATCTACCAGGGCTATCGCACCCATCACCTTCCTTTCCTCGTTCACCTGAAGGGCAGGTTCGCCACCGCCCATTTCGATGCGGAACGACGGTGTCTCTTTCTGGCACGAGACTGGATCGGTGAACTCCCATTCCATATCCTCGCGACGCGTCAAGGGATCCTTATCTCGAACACAATCGGCGCGATCCGCAATGCTGCTGTAGCGGACTATGCTTACTCATACGTCCGGGCATTTCCGCAGGCGCACATTCAGGAAATCGACCTATCCGAGACGGATCCCCTATGTGTGGCCTTGACAATGCGCTCGATGGAACCACAGCAGTATTGTGACTTTCCATCCCTAGTTCATCAAGCCGGTTACGACGTGGGCTACGAACTCGATCATTCGAAGGCTGAACATCTTCGAGGCCTCTTGGTCGGATCGATCGCAAGAAGAGTTCGCTCGCTTTCGGGCCCACTCGCACTGCTGTTGTCGGGCGGACTTGATAGCCTTTCTATAGCTTTGACGATGAAAGCAATGGGATTGAAGTTTGAGGCCTACACCCTGAGCGTCGACGGTGCCGGGGATGACGTCAGCATGGCCGCTGAATTCGCAGGTCGCCTTCACATCGCTCATCATGTGATTCGCGTGTCCAACGAAGATGTCGTGCAAGTTTTTGAACAGGCTGTCAAAACCAGCGAATGTTATCCTCTTTACAACGTGTATTGCGCGGTCGGCATGTTGCTTTTGGCGCGAAAACTCCATGAAATGGGTTTGCGTTCCGCATTCTGCGGGGAAGGAGTAAACGAAGCCGTCGGCGACTACAAGGACTGGGAGGTATTCAATCCGAAAACTGGCCAAGTAGTGATTCTTCAGCGAATCAACTCGGCGCGCATTCAACGTACCGAAGAACGCCAACTCTTGGTCTGGGGACACCCACGCGACAAGGGAAAATACAATAAGCAACTCGGCAGTGGTTTAGCGAAGCACGCTGGTAGCCGAATGGTAAAACCGTTCTTGGCGGCAGGATTGACTCTGGAATGCCCATACTACGACCCCCAATTACTTTCGCATCTTGTTGCTGTGCCGGCCGATCTCCTTCACGATCTGGGGGGGAAACCGGGGCTGGTGGCGAGAGTCTTTGAGAGTGATCTCAAGCAACTGGGCTTAGACCGAGAGCTCTTAGAATCTTGCAAGAAAGTTCGACTCCAGGATGCGTCGGAAGGCGGTCGTGGCGGCATTACCGAGATTCTACTATCGAAAGGGTGTGACCAACGGCTTGCAATCGATATCTTCAATCGTGAATTCGGGGCTGCGCTGGACCCTGAGAATGACGGGCGCCGCCTTGCTTGGATGGAAGAGCGTCGGTAGCCATCAATGACGGAGGCGGTAGATGACCTCGTTACCCGCGAATTACAATGAGCTGATCGATTGGCTCATTGATCGGATTGCGTATGCGCCCGATGCGATGCCAAACGACGAGGCGAGCGCATTGTTTTGTCGTGTTGACGCTGTCGCGAAAGCGTTCGTGGAACTCGCTTCATTCGCGGCCGACGGGACGTTGGCGCCAGAATTGCGACCACTGTTTCAACCGATTCAGTATCTGGTGTTCAACATTCCATCGCAGCTTCACGATGTTGGTGAACGAATTTCCGTTGCCGTCCTGCGTCCAATGGACCGTCAAGACGCGTACTCTTCATTTGAGACCAGTGATCGCTCACCGATCCCTGATTGCCTGGTACATATCCTATCAGATGGTGTCGGGAAGGATCCTGAATTTCGAAAGCAAATCGAGAGCTGGTGGCACGAGAACTGGGCAAGCTACACGACTGTGACTCGCGATCTAGCCACACGAAGAGTCTTGACCTGGAATCAGTATCTCCTTCACGGATGCGAGCAGCCGCGACCGCTGGGTTTGATTTGGCACGGCCATCCAAGTGACGATGTGCCCTATTACCTGACCCTGTCAGAGATTTTCAAGTCGCCGCTTGGGCTTCCCGATGTTTTGGACGATGGCCGAAAGAAGTGGAATTTGGCGGTGGCGCGCCTTCAAGAGAATCCCACAGAATTTCCCGCTGCGGATCGGAAATTGGTTGAAAAGTTGCGAAGAATGATTCCAGACTCCAATGTTAATCTCGAAGAATCTGCGGCGGCAGCAACGTACCATTTGATTCGGAGCTATTCGCGCTGGGGAGGTGGAGCGTTCTTGAGTCTTCCTGTGCCTCTCGCGAAAGGGCTTCATTCCGCGCTCAGCCTCTGTTCAGACGGAGCGTTGTCGGCACCAGTCGTGGAGCGTTGGCGTGGCATCACCGGAACAGTTTTTCCGTATTTGGCAGCCGCCGACCTTGTAAGTCAATTCAAACTCAGGCACGCCCAGATTGACGCGGCAGACCGAGAGGCGCAGGCGTGGGCGCATGATGTCAAGAACTTTACCGCGCCAGCGCACGAGGACATCATGTTCGCGCGGAGAGAGATCGCCGGGCGCATCCAAGACGAGCGCGCCATCGCTGCGTTGGAGCGCGCGTCGGATGCGGTTCTCATCGTTAATGCAGCTGCCCACGCTCGTCAACTTGCGAGTGAAGCGAGCCGCTTGCGTCGCAGCGGCAAGAATTCAGTTCTACCACTTTACACCTTGTCGGCGGCAAATGCCGTCGAGATTGGTAACGGCGCAGCCAACCCCATCTTCCACCGCCCCGCGCGCCCGGACACACTCCCGCCCGGAGGTGTCCGATGGAAGCAA
>CAIPXZ010000783.1 GCA_903869075.1 uncultured Myxococcales bacterium
CGACTTGCTGAGCTTGCGACCGCCCTGGGCAGGTGGGGCGCGTGGCTTGACAATTCGCCGCCGTGTCCTTGCGTGAGCGTGACTTCAGCGCGCGGTCGCTCGACTGCCGCAACCCAATGAAGCCGCGGCGGAATTGTCTGCCGTGGTTATCGTCGCAGCTCGTCCTGCGGCAAGGCGAGACCATGCAACCCAACAAGCTGACCAACAATGCGCAGATGGCGCTGAAACTGGCGAGCGAAGAGGCGATTCGCCGCAACCACCAGGTTCTGGAGCCCGAGCACGTGCTGTGGGCGCTGACCGGCAATGTCGAGGGCATCCTCAAGCCGCTGCTGGCGCGCATGGAGATCCCCGTCGAGCCGCTGCGCGCGCAGATGGAGGCGGAACTTCAGCGGATTGCCGCGGTCAAAGGCGGCGGCCAGGGTTTGGTCGGCGGCGATCGGCTGCAGGCGTTCTTCGAGGCCGCCGAGGACGAACGCGGCAAATTCAAGGACGATTTTGTCTCGACCGAGCACCTGTTCCTGGCGTTCCTGCGCGACCGCAAGGGCGCTGCCGGCCGCGCGCTGGCGGAGCGCGGGCTGAACCGCGAGAAAATACTCGCGAACCTGAAGCCGCTGCGTGGCAGCCAGCGCGTGACGTCGGAGGACGCCGAGTCGCAGTTCCAGGCGCTGGAGAAGTATTCGCGCGACCTGACCGCGGTGGCGGCGCAGGGCAAGCTGGACCCGGTCGTCGGCCGCGATGAGGAAATCCGCCGCGTGATGCAGGTTTTGTCGCGGCGGCGCAAGAACAACCCGGTGCTGATCGGCGAGCCGGGCGTAGGCAAGACGGCGATCGCCGAGGGCTTGGCGCAGCGCATCGTCGCCGGTGACGTGCCGGAGGGCTTGAAGGGCAAGAAGCTGCTGGCGCTGGACCTGGCGTCGATGGTCGCGGGCGCGAAGTACCGCGGCGAGTTCGAGGAGCGGCTGAAGGCCGTGCTCAAGGAGCTGGGCGACGCGCAGGGCGAGGTCATCCTGTTCATCGACGAGCTGCACAACCTTGTCGGCGCCGGCAAGGGCGACGGCTCGATGGACGCCAGCAACATGCTCAAACCGGCGTTGGCGCGCGGCGAGCTGCGCTGCATTGGCGCCACGACGCTGGACGAATACCGCAAATACATTGAGAAAGACGCGGCGCTGGAGCGGCGTTTCCAGCCCGTCATGTGCGACGAGCCGAGCGTGCCCGACACGATCAGCATCCTGCGCGGACTGCGCGACAAGTACGAGGTGCACCACGGCGTGCGCATTCAGGACGCGGCTCTGGTGGCGGCGGCGACGCTGTCCGACCGCTACATCACCGACCGGTTTTTGCCGGACAAGGCGATCGATCTGGTGGACGAAGCGGCGAGCCGTTTGCGCATTGAAATCGATAGCTTGCCGACGGAAATCGACCAGATGCAGCGGCGGCTGCAACAGCTGGAGATCGAGGCTGCGGCGCTCAAGCGCGAAAAGGACGCAGCGTCGGTCGATCGCCTGAAGGACCTGCA
>CAIPXZ010000784.1 GCA_903869075.1 uncultured Myxococcales bacterium
CTGCGGCAGCGCTGGCTGGAGTTTGGGCAGAAGCACCCCGAGGCGCTGCGCCGCGCAATGGCCTTGGAGAATCCATGACTTGGACGCTGATCACCATCCCCGCCAGCCACTATTGCGACAAGGCGCGCTGGGCGCTGGACCGCGCTGGCATCGCCTATCGCGAGGATGGCCACATGCCGATCCTGCACTGGCCGGCGGCGCGGCGCCAGCGGGGCACGCGGACGGTGCCGATTCTTGTTCATGACCAAGGAGTTGCGACCGATTCGACGGACATTTTGCGGCTGATCGACGCGCAGCTACCGGCGGCGCAGCGGCTGTTCCCGGACGAGCCAGTGCTGGTGGCGCGCGTGGCAGAGTGGGAGGAGCGGTTTGACCGGCAGCTGGGACCGGCGGCGCGTCGGGTCGTGTATTTTCACCTGCTTGCGCACTCGGCGTTGGCGGTCGAAGTCGTGGGTACCGGCACGCCGCGCGCCGAGCGGCTGCTGTTCCGCGCGCTGTTTCCGGTTCTGGCCGGCATGATGCGGCGCGGCATGAACATCACGCCCAAAAAGGCCGCGGAGTCGCGCGCCAAGCTGCAGGCGCTGTTTACCGACGTCGGCGCCGAGCTGGCGGATGGCCGGCCCTATCTGTGCGGCGATCGCTTGACCGCGGCGGACGTGACCTTCGCGGCGCTGGCATCGCCGGTGCTGCTGCCCGACGACCACCCGGTGCTGCAGACGCCGTGGGCGCGCGTGCCAGCGGCGCTGCAGGCGGAGGTCGAGGCGTTTCGCCAGACTCCCGCGGGGCAGTTTGGCCTGCGGCTGTACCGCGAGGATCGCCAGCGCCAGGCGGTCACGGCACAGCGGGCCTAGTCCTCCTCCGCCCGCGGCCTGTACGCCGCCGCCACCGCCGCCTGGACCTGCGCCGGCGTCGCCTCGTAGTGGCTGAGCTCCATGGCGAAGCTGCCCAAGCCGCCCGTCACGCTTTTCAGCATCGACTGGTACTGCGTGACCTCCGCCAGCGGCGCGTGCGCCTTGATGGTCACAAGCTCACCGCTGCCGAGATCGGTGCCCAGCACCTTGCCGCGGCGGCTCGACATGTCGCCGGTGATCGCGCCCATTTTGTCTTCCGGCACAACCACTTCCAGCGTGACGATCGGCTCGAGCAGCACCGGCCGCGCCTTTTGCAGCGCATCGCGAAAGGCGAATTTGCCCGCGGTCTTGAACGCGACTTCCTTGGAATCGACCGGGTGGTGCTTGCCGTCAGTGACGGTCACGCGCACGTCCTGGAGCGGATAGCCGCCGACGAAACCCTCGTCCAGCAGCTCGCGCACGCCTTTTTCCACCGCCGGAATGTACTGCCCCGGGATCGCGCCGCCGACGACAGCGTCGACGAACTCAAAGCCCGCGCCGCGCTCCAGCGGCTCGACCTTCAGCATCACTTCGCCAAACTGCCCGGCGCCGCCGGTCTGCCGCCGGTGCCGGTAGTGGCCGTCCGCCGCCGCGGTGATCGTCTCGCGGTAGGCGATCTTCGGCGGCTTGGTGTCCACCTCCACACCGCGGTTCTTCAGCTTTTCCAGCACCAGCCGCATGTGCAGCTCGCCCAGCCCGCGGATGACCATCTCGTGCGTCTGCGCGTCGTAGCTGACGGTAAACGTGGGATCTTCCTCGACAATTTTGTGCATCGCCCCGGCGATCTTGGCCTCGTCGCCGCGCGTCTTCGGCGCCACCGCCAGGCCGTGCATCGGCGTCGGGAAATTCAGCGGCTTCAGGTGCACAAAATCCAGCGCGTGGTCGTCGTGCAGCACGTCACCCGCATGAATTTCCTCCACTTTCGCCACCGCGCCGATGTCGCCGGCCACCAGCTCCTCGCACTCCGGGTGCTCCTTGCCCTGCAGGTGAAAGACGTGGCTGAGCTTCACCGGCTTCTTGCTCGCGCCGATGTAGACCTGCGCGTTGCTGACCGCTCGGCCTTCATGTACGCGAAAATACGCGAGTTTTCCGACGAACGGGTCCGTCGTCACCTTGAACACATGCGCCAGCAGCGGTCGGTTGACGTCGTTGTGGTAGACGAACGGCCGCTCGTCCGCGCCTTCGCCCGTCAGGAACGGCCGCTCATTGCCCTCCAGCGGATTCGGACACCAGCGCACGATGATGTCCAGCAATTCCGCAATGCCCACGCCGATTTTGGCGTCGGTAAAGCAGATTGGAATCACGTGCGCCTGGTCCAGGCAGGTCTCAAACGGCGCGTGCAGCGCGTCGTAGTTCGGCTCCTCGCCGCCCAGGTACGTCTCCATCAGCGCTTCGTCCACCTCGACGATCTGGTCGAGGATCGCCGCGTGAAATTCGCCGACCGGCCCCAGATCGCTCTCGCCAACGTTGTTCAGCAGGCAATCGACGACCGCCTTGCCGCCGCGCGCCGGCAGGTTGATCGGCAGGCATTCGCGGCCAAAAGTATCCTGAATCTGCCGCAGCAGCACCTTGAAGTCGACGTCCGGTGCGTCGATCTTGTTGACGATGATCAGCCGCGGCCAGTTCGCGCTCCGCGCCGCCTCCATCATCCGCCGCGTCACGAGCTCCACGCCCGCGGTGGCGTTGATGACGACCGCCACCGTCTCCACCGCCGGCAGGCAAGCGATCGCCTGACCGATCAGGTCCGCCGCACCGGGCGTGTCGATCACGTTCACCCGCCGCCCGGCGTGGTCAAAATGCAGCACGGAGGCGTAGATGGAGTGCTTGTGCTCGCGCTCTTCCTTCTCAAAATCGCTCAAGCTCGTCCCGTCCTGCACCGCGCCTTTGCGCGGCGTGGCGCCGGCGGCGTGCAAGAGCGCGTCCACCAAAGTGGTTTTGCCGCCGCCCATGTGGCCGACGAAGATCAGGTTGCGCAAATCAGCTGTGGAGATTTTGGCCATACGACACCTCACGCGTGAGGGGGACCGTACGGTCATGGCGTCGTTGGCGCGAGGCCGCACGGTTCCCGATGGAACCCTGCTGACAGTCCCAGACGGCGGCTGCCGCGGCCAGTATAGGCCTGTGCCCCCCGCCGGCAACGCGCACAAGCGCGGCCGTGACGGACGCGTGACGAAGCGCTGCCGCCGCCGCAACTTGCCGGCCAAGCCTTGCCGCGGGCGCTGAATTCCGCTAGCCAGTCGCGGTGCGCAACTGCGCCAAGAGGTCCCCGTGCCGGCAACCGCTGCTGATCTGCTGCACCGCCTGGATGAGCTGCACCTGCGCTTTCAGCTGCATTTTGTCGACCACGTGCGGCTGACGCGCGATCTGCGGCGGCTGGACGCGCTGATTGCCGAGAGCGAGGCGCTGGCGGTGGAGGCCGACGCGGCGGCGCAGGTGGCGCCGGAGGACGACTGGCAGCGCGTGGCGCTGGCGCAGGCGCGCCGGCTGGAAACTTACGTCGAGGCGCGCGGGGCGATCGCCCAGGCGCACGCTGTCGCGGGGCTGCGCGATCGCGAGGCGAGCCTGCTGACCGGGCGCGGTCGGCTCGTGCTGCACCGCTACGTCCGCCATTTTGCCGGCCAGCAGCGGCGCACGCGCGATCCCGGCCGGCTGCAGGAGATGATCGACGACCTGCTGGCGCTCTGGCGGCAGCTGGAGCCGCTGGCGACACGGCTGCAAGTGCCGTCGGTGGCGGAGGAAGTGAGCGCGGTCGGCCAGTTCATCGGCTTTTTCATGGCCGAGCGCGATGAGCTGCGGACGGCCTGGCGCGCCGGCGATCGCGCGGCGCAGTCGGCGGCGCAGGCGGAGATCCTGGCGACGCTCGAGGCGGATTGGCAGGCGCTGGTGCTGGCGACGCCGCGGCACCTGCGGCGGCTGGGGCTGTTGGATCGGCTGATCACCACGCTGGACCAGTCGCTTGAGACGCTGATGGCCTTGCGCCACGCCAACTTGCCGGACGCGCACGAGGCGCTTGTGCAGCGCGCCGCCGCGCGGCTTGTGGCGTGGCAGGATGAGCGCGCGGCGACAGCGCGGGCGCAGCTCGACGCGCCGCCGCCGCTGGCGGAGCTGCACGCGCAGGCGCAGGCGCTATTCCAGGCCTGGCGGCAGCGGGTGGCGGGTGACAAGGCGAAGCGCGATCGCGCGTGGCTGGCGCTGCAGTGCGACCGGCTGGAAGAGGTGGAGCGGTTGCTGACGGCGCACGCCGGTGGCCTGGAAGACGCCGAGCTGGCGTGGGTGCGGGATATCCTCGTGGCGATGGAGCGCAGCTTTGACGCCGTCGTCGTAGCGCAGGAGATCAGCGAGCTGTAACGTCAGGAAAAACGCGTGGTTATGGCGAAATTAGCGGCAGACCGGCTCGGCGCGGATCGCCGCTTCCAGCTGCTCGATACGCTTGGCCTGCTCGGCCAGCTGCCGCTGCTGCACCTGTAGCGCCGCGACGGACATCGACAGGTAGCCGTACAAATCCACCATGTCGCGCCGCGCGTCGACCGCCGGGCTATCGGGCTGGTCGTCGATGATGAAGCCCAGCTGCTGTGGCGCCTGCGGACCGGCGTCGCGGTATTTGTACGTCGCCAGCTTGGTCGCCAGCAGCGCCGCCTGCAGCTGCGCGGCGTCGTTGGCGTCCAGATAGCGGATGTCGGTCTTGCGCGACCGCCGCGAGATCGGGCAGCCACCCGGATTCAGCTTGGGGTCCTTGTCCGCGCACACAAGCTCTTGCTGACACGTGTTCAGCTCGTCACATGGCGGCGCGCCGGCGGTGCACGCGTCACCGGCCTTCTGCGTCGTGCAGGCTGCCACGCCGGCAATGGGCTTGACGCCCGAGCACACCGGCGCGCCGCACGTCTCGTACCACTTGGTGGTGCTGGCGGCGCAGTTGCCGCTGTGGGCGAGCACGACGCCGGCGCCGTTGGCGATGCACTCGTTGCAGTAGTCCTTGCCGTCGCAGCCGCAGAACGCGCCGCAGTCCATCGGGCAGACGGCCGGGCGGGCTTTGCAGGTGCCGCTGCCGCTGCACTGGCCTTGCGGCGCGGCGCAGAATTGGCCGGCGCCGCAGCTGTCCGAGCCGACGGTGCACCCGCTTGCCACGTCCGTGCCGGTCGCGTCGGTGCCGGCGATGGCGTCCGTGCCGGCGATCGCGTCGCCCAGCTGTGCGTCGTCGGTGCCGCTGGTGTCGGTCGTGGCGGCGCTGCCGCCGTCGTCCAGCCAGCAGCCGGTGAGGCAAAAGAGGGAAAAGCTCAGGACGAGAACGGCAGTTGTGCGCATGGCGACCTCCGGGCAGCAAACCCACGCACAGGATAGGCCGATTGCCGATGGCCGCAAGCGGCGGCTAGCGCTGCAGCGCCGGGTGGTGCGTGCGCAGCCAGGCGACGGTGTCGGCCAGCGTCTGGTACGGCGGCCGCGACGTGTAGCCGAGCTCAGCCTCCGCGTAGCGCGATTGGATGCCCCACCAGTGGCCGGCCATCTCGATCACCACCGGATCCGGCAGCGGCGACTTGGGCTGCTGCGGCAGCCGCGCCGCCGCTTCCTCCGCCACCGCCGCCAGCGACCACGCCAGCCGCTGCGGGATCACGCGCGCCGGCGCCGGCACGCCCGAGACGTCCTGGACCATCTTGAAAAACGCCTCGATCGACGTCGCCGTGCCGCCCAGATGGTACACCGGCCGCGCCGCCGGATGCCGCAGCGCGCGGGCGATCGCCGCCGCCACGTCGCGGACGTCGACAAAGTGCATGCCGCCGTGGATCAGGAACGGAAATTGCCGCCGCAGGTGCTTGATCACATGGCCAGTCGAGCGGAATTTGTGGTCGCCCGGCCCCAGCAGCACCGGTGGCCGCACGACGGTCAGGGACACGCCCAGCTCCGCCGCCAGCAGCCGCGCCTGCTTCTCCGCCTGGATTTTGCTGGTGTAATACGGCCAGTTGCGCACGGTCTGGTCGACGTACGGCGCGTCTTCCAGGGCGAACTTGTCGGCGCGGTTGAAGCACGCCACGGTGCCAGAGCTCGACGCAAAGACGATGCGGCAGCCGTGCTTTCCGGCCAGGCGGACCATACGCAGCAGGCCCTGGACGTTGGTCTCGAACATGTCCGCCGGCGCGCGCCGCGAGTGCCGCACCACCGCGGCCAGGTGCAAAATGCCGCCCAGGCCGTTGAGCCGCGGATCGCGCAGCCACGCGTCGTCACCGATGACGCCGCCCTCAATCACGTCCACCGCGCCGAGCGCCGCCGTCCAGTCCAGCGCGTGCCATTCCGCCGGGTTGCGCACAAGCACGCACAGCCGCGTCTCGGGCTCCTGCGCGCGCAGCGCTTGCAGCACATGGCGGCCCAAAAAGCCGGTGGCGCCCGTCACCAACACGCAGTGGCCCTTGCGGATGGCGCCGCGCGGCGTTGTCTTGTCGTTGGCCATGTCAGGTTCCCGTCGCGCTTTCCGGCCACAGGGCCGCGCTGGCGCTCAGCGCTTCAATCGCCGCGAGGTATTGCGGCAACCCGTGGGCATTGTGGCCCCAGGTGTGGCCCCACTGCGGATGCGCGGTCAGCACGCCGCGCTGGCTCAGGTCGGCAAAAGCGCCTTGCAGATACGGCAGATACGCCTGCGGCGCATCGTACAGCACTGTCTGCGGCGAGCCGTGGCGCGGCGGCCACTCGGTCGGACCCAGCGCTTGCGCCACCGCGCGGTAATCGCGGACCACCGGCGCGAACAGGGCGTGGAGCACCGCTTGCAGCTGCGGGTCGCGCAGCGCGTCCAGCGGCGCCGGCTCGGCGGTCAAGAAACCGTTTTGCGCGATGTGGTGCTGCACAACCGGGTGATCCGGCCACGTCGCCGCGGCGTCGGCGTAGAACCAGTGCTGCCAGTTGTGGCGCATCGACAGCTCCGCCGCCTCGCCCAGTGCCGCCTCCGTCGTCAGCGGGCTGTCCAGCACCACGCCGCCGCGCGCCTCGATCGCCGTCCGCAGCCACGCCACGTCCACGCCATCCAGCGGATTGTGCTGCAAAAACGCCCGCAAGTGGTGCGTCGTCGTCGCCGTCGCATTTTGCAGCTCGGCCATGATGTCGCGGCTCACGGTGCGCACGTCGCTGGACTGGTCCATCGCCACCGGCGCGCCGCAGGTGATGTGGATCCGCCCCAAGTGCACATGCCCGTCGACCATCCGCGCGGTCCAGCGCAGCAGCGCCGCCAGCTGCATCTCCGGTTTCTGGAAGCCGGTTAGCTCGCGCATCAGCGATTCCTCTTCCGGAACGCGGTCATAGGTGATGGCGATAGGCAGCATCGTGAAGCGCTCGCCGGTCGACTGCAGGCACCGCAGCAGCCCGGTGCGCGGCGCCAGGAACTGCCGGCTGCGGCTGCGCTGGCCCTCGATGAAGAACTGCAGCGTCTCGCGTTGCTCAACCAAATCATGGACTTGCTTGGTCAGCGCCGCGTCCGCCTTGCCTTGACCGCGCTTCAGGTAGAACGCGTGGGTGTGGCGGAACAGCTCGCCCAGCACCGGAATGCGCGAGAATTCCTCCGCGGCGGCGATGTGCGGGATCGCGATGCCGAGGTCCGGGCGGTCAAAGAACAGGTATGAACACAGCAAAAAATCCATGTAGCTGCGGTGGTTGGGCACCAGCACCGGCAGCGTGTTCGGCGGCAGCGCGCGCACGGCGGCCTCGAAGCTCGGCCGGTCGAAGGTGACCTGCGTCGTGCACTGCCGAAGCGCCTTGCGGATCGCCAGCGCGAACGTGCGGATCGCCCAGTTGCCGGTCGGCTGCCGCAGCACCCACAGCAAGTCTTGGCCGTTGTCCTTGTGCTGCTTGCCGCCGAAAACCATCTGGCTGGCGTCCTTTTTCATCAGATGGCGGTACACGCCGCGGCAGACGAGTTCGATGTAAGTATCGACATCCCAATGCGGATCGCCCGACGGATCGGCCGCGCGAAAATCGAACGTGTTGTGGGTAAAATACGGGAACGCGCGGTTGAGGAATTTGAGCTTTTCGCCAACGCGCGTCGCCTGCCGCACTTTCTTGTGCTGCCGCGCCACGCGCAGGCCCACGCGCGCGACGCGCAGCGGCACACGGTGGTGGCGCAACTCCTCGAGTGTAAAGCGCTTGGACGCCGGGCCAATCCACGACACGTCCGGAAAGCGATCGACGACGTGGCGCTGGAAGTACCGCACGATGCCGTCGACCGACTGCGACGTTGTCGGGTTCTGCACAAGGCCGGCGACGGCGTAACGGATCCGCATCGGCCGCTCGGCTTCGGTCAAAAAGCAAGCGTCAATCACGCGTTTGGCGACGATGTCGCACGGCACGACGTCCAGCTGGCTGTTCGGGTCGGCGCACAGCACGCGCAGGTGACCGGTGCCGATGAGCGCGACGAAGCCGGCAAAAGCCGCTGCCGAGTCGATCCACGCCGGGAACGGGTGCTCGAGGCACGCCGAGACGACCGACGGCCGGACGATGGACAGCGGCACATGGCCGCGGCGCTCGCTGAGCAGGTGCTCGGCCAGGCACTTGGTGAAGGTGTAGGTGTTCGGATGGCCAGTCAACGTCAGCAATTCCCGCTCGTTGGCGGTGCCGTCGAGGATCGCCTGATAGGTCTCCGCTGGCGAGATCGGCAGCGCCACAAGCTGTTCCAGCACCGGACCCTGGTCCTCGCGCCACGGCGTCACGTACGCCGTCGAGACGCTCACCATGTGCTTCAACCGCCCGCAGCGCTGCGCCAGCGCCAGCACATGCAGCGCCGCCGTGATGTTGCAGGTCGCCGCTTCCGCCACCGGCAGGTCAAAATCCACCGACGCGGCGCAGTGAATGATGTGCGTCACCCGCGTCGTCAGCAGTTTTTGGTCGTTGCGGTTCAGGTCGCAGTGCTCGCGCGTCAGTTCGCCGTTGACGACGTGGCAGAACGCCGGCCATTCGTCGCCAAGCAGCTGAAAGCACGGCGATTCGACGACTTCCTTGTCAAACCGCTGCTCCGCCGTCCGGTCCTTTTTGCCGCGGACGAGCACGTAGATTTTCTCGAGCCCCAGCTCCTCGCGGCGGCGGATCAGCTCCGCCAGCACGACTTTGCCGACAAATCCCGTCGCGCCGGTCAGCAGCAGGTGCGCGCCGTGGAGGGACGTCATCTTCGCGCTGCTCATGCCGCACCTCCCACATGCTTGGAAGCACGGGATTTTTTGACTGGCGCCGGCGCCGCATCGACCGCGACTTCCGGCGCGGCTGCTTGGTTGTTGCAGCCAAAAATGTCGGTCGGATCCAGCGCCTTCTTGGCCTGCACCCGCCAGCTCAGCCCAGCATCGCTCATGATCTTCGGCAGATACGCCTGACGCAGCTTGCCGACGCCGTGGTGGTGCGACAGCGAGCCGCCCTGCGCGAGTATTTCATCGCGCGCGGCATTTTCCAGCTCGTGATAGACCGCCGTCGGATTTTTCACACCCTTGTAATGAAAGGCGAAATAGAAATAGACGCAGACGCCCGTCTCGTAAATTTGCGTGACGCGGCAGGTGATGAATGGCGTGCCCGGCAGCCCGCGCTTGGCGTGCTCGTCCCAGATGCGCTTTTTGACGCCCTCGCACAGCGGGATGACCTGCGACCACGGCACGCTTGTCTCGAACGACTCGGCCAGCACCCAGTGTTTCATAACAAAATCACGAATGTAGGCGATGCTGTAGGTCAGCTGGTAGCCGCGCGAGCCGTTCTCGGCGCCGGCTTTCATGCCCTGGTGCTTGGCGGCGATGGCGTAGACCTTGGCTTCCTGCGCCGCGACGTCGTCCTTGGCGCCCTCAAAAACCAGCGTACACGCGACCATCTGGGTTGGGTCAAAGCCCTTGATTTGCGTGACGAAAAGTTTCTCGATCTTCGACTTTTGCACGTGCCAGCCTTCGGACGCGGGCTTGAGCGCCTGGCCGAACTGGAACTGCAGGTTGTCCATCAGCCGCACGGACGCCGGCCAGTTGCCGGCGTGCGCCAGCTCGTACATGAACGCGACGCCGAGCTCGAACGTCGGGAACAAAATCGAGCCGTAATTCTGCACTTCCGGCAAAGGAAACAGCTTGACCACCGCGCCGGTGATGATGCCGAGCGTGCCCTCCGAGCCGAAGAGCCACAGCCGCGGATCGATGCCGACCGACTCGCGCGGGCCGACCGACGAGCGCTCGATTTTGCCTTGCGCCGTCACGACATGCACGTCAAGGACGATGTCCTCAATGTTGCCGTAGCGGTTCTTTTTCATGCCCGACGCGTGCGTCGCGACCCAGCCGCCCATGGTGCTGAATTCGACGCTGTCAGGCTCGTGGCCCATCGTCCAACCATAGCGGGCGAGGCTGGTGATGATGTGGCGGCCGACGGCGCCGGCCTGGATGAACGCCATGCGATTGACCGGATCGATCCACAAAATCTGATTCATTTTGCGCATGTCGACCGAAACGATGGTTCGCGTCTCGTTCTCGGGGCAGCGCAGCGCGTCGGTGACGTTGGTGCCGCCGCCGTAGGGAATGAGCACGACGCCGTGCGCCTTCGCCGCCTGCACGAGCTGCAGCACCTGCTGCTCATCCGTCGGCCACACGACAAGGTCGGGAATGCGCCCCAGCTTGGCGAATTTGATCGCGTACATTTCCTCTTGCGTCTGGCCGTGGCCATGCCGCAGCCGCGCCGGACCGTCGACCGTCCACTGCTCCGTGCTCAGGAACGTACTGATCGCACTCAGGAAAGCCGGATTCTCGTGCGGCGCCGGAAACGCCGTCGGCGCCGGCCAGGTGCGGATGTCCAGCGGATCAATCGTCACGCCCATCACGCCTTGCACCCACGGCAGCAGGGACGGCAGGCGCTGGTTGGAAAGCTCGTAACGCGTGCCGGTCAAGTACACGTCACCATTGGGTTTTGCCTCAAACGCGGTGTCGGCAAAGCCCCACATATCGGCGCTCTCGGTCTCGTCGGCGGTGATCGCCAGCGGCTCCGGCACAAAGCGCGTGTTGCCGCCACGCGGCGTCGCCGTCTCCTGCGGCCGCAGCGTGTCCACCCACTTGCGCGTCTGCGCCAGCGCGGAAAGTCCTGTTTTGCCAACAGTTTCAAGCAACCGCTCGACTGCCATGGATCCTCCTTGACGGCGGAACGAACCCGCGCGGCTCGCCGCCACGCGCCCGAAGTCCACCCCTGACACGGCAAACTGCCGACGCCCCGGCGGGCAGGCCCAACCGTGTGTCGGCGGGTGCCCGGGCGCTGGCAGGGACGGCTGCCGCCAATTCTGCGGCCGAGTCTATCTCAGACCACTCCAGTCCGACAAGCGCGGCCAGCGCGCCGCGGTTACGGCGAATTATTGTCACGGTTTGGTCGCGATCGCAAGCGTGGACGGCACGCTATGTCACTGTTGCGTCGCCGGTTGCGGCGTGATCAGCGGCGCAGGAGGCCTTCGCTGACCTGCCAGAGGCGCTCGCCCAGCGCCTCATCGTTGGCGGCGGCGCTCGTCGGCGCCAGCTTGCGGCGGATGTAGTAGCCGCCGCTCGCGCCCGCGACCTCCTCGCTGGACGCCAGCCAGACGATCGTGTCCGCGCCCTGCGCCGGCGTCACCATGAACGGCTTGCCCAGCACGCCGACCAGCTTGCCGCCGAGACTACCGCTCGCGCCCCAGATATTGGTGCTGACAACGCCCGGATGCAGGCACGTGGCCGTGACGCCCGTGCCGGCGAGCCGTCGCGTCAGCGCGCGGGTGAACAGCACGTTGCACAGCTTGGAGTTGCCGTACGCCAGCATCTGGCCCCAGCTTTTGGCCATCGCCAAATCGTCGACGTCCAGCTTGGCGCGCTTGTGCCCGCGCGACGCGACGCTGACGATGCGCGCCGGCGCCGAGGCTTGGAGCGTCGGCAGCAGCGCGGTCGTCAGGACAAAATAGCCCATATGGTTGAGCGCAATGGTCTTTTCCAGGCCATCGGCGTTCAACGCGCGGGCGCCATACGCGGCGCCGGCGTTGTTGACGAGGA
>CAIPXZ010000785.1 GCA_903869075.1 uncultured Myxococcales bacterium
AGTTCACCTTCTGGCAAGCCCCGTTTTGGCATTGTCCGTTGTACGCGCTTCCACATTTTGTGCCGTCTGGCTTCGGCAAGAATACGCACTGCTTCAATTTTGCAGCGCACGACGCCGTGTTGCACTCGTTTCCGCCGGTGCAGGCGTCCTTGTGCGTGCAGCCATCCGTCAGGCACCAATCTTGGGTGCATTGTGTCCCGTCGTCACAATCACCGGGTCCATGTGTGCAACCGAGCTGGGGATCGCAATAGTCCTGAGTGCACGGATTCCCGTCATCCGCGCAAATCACTCCCGCAAGCGCGCCCGCGCAAACACCGCCCTTGCACATGTCGTTCTCCGTGCACACATTCCCGTCGTCGCATGGCGCAGTGCTGTACTTGTGCAAACAAATGTCGTTTGCCTGCCAGTCGGTCGTGCACGGATCGCCGTCGTCGCACGGATTGGGAACGTCCGCCGTGCCGATGTCGGTCGTGAGGAGGTCGACGGCCACCCCGCGCCCCGGGAATCGGCGTGATTGACTCAATCCGCACCCACTGTTCGTCTGTCAATTTAAAGCGCTTCGCCACATGCTCGTCTTCGCGTCAGGTCACACGGGAAGTTCGTCGCATGGGGCGATTGGGGCGCAAGTTGTTGGACAGAGCCTAGCCATCACTTCCGGCTGCCGCCCACGCGCAACACTGCGGCGTCCAGTTGCCCGCCGATCAACTGCGGAACTTGCACATGCCCGCTCTTGAGCCGAGACGCTGCCGAGACCTCGCGTACCACGTAGTCTCGTAATTCCACGAGCTTGACCACGCCGTCGTGATCGACGTCGGCGGCGCCGTGCAGCGCGTTCAGCAGATAGTACGTGAACAGCCCATGCGCAGCCCTTGGGTGCGCCCCCGCGGTCTGGTCCGCGTCCGCTGCGCCGAATACTACGAGATGGCTCGACTTCGGTACGGCAAGCCTCGCGCTCAGCAGCGGCCGCACGTTCGCCGGAACGACGGACCGCCCGCCGCCGCCCGAGTAGCACGCGTCAAAGAATGCGTAGACGTCCGATGCCGGGATGGCGCCGAGCGCGCCCAGCAACGTATCGCGCGTGACCGCTGTTCGCACCAGATCACCGGGGCGACCGTCCCAGGGCAGCACGTACGCGTTGCCTTTGGTGCTGCCTTCCGTCTCTGGCGAACCATGGCCACCGTAGTAAAAGAGCACAGGCGCGTCTGGCTTGGCATTGGCTTTGAGCCATGCAAGCTCCGCCTCAATTGCCGATTTGGTCGCGTAACTACCGATGATCCGGTGTACGCGCTCCGGCGCGACGCCAAACGACCGTACGAAGTAGTCTGCCACCAGATTGGCGTCATCCTCAGCGTGCGTGGCCTTGGCGATGTCCGCTTGGTATTGCTCAATGCCGACGACGAGCGCGATCGCGTTGGCAAAACGGCCATCGGTCGCCAAAGGTGGGGTCTCAACGGGATCGCCGGCGATCTCAATCGCCGCGGGCGAGGACTCCCCCTGCATCGCTGCGTGAATCGTCACGACCTTAAGGTCCTTGACGCCCTGATCGATCGCCAGCGCCTGCGCGAGCCGCGCCGAAAAGCGCGGACGATCCTCGCTCACTTCGAGGCGCACCGGCACGGTCGCCGACTTGAACGTTTTCGCCACCGACACCGCGAAAGCCACATCCTTGGTCGTGCCACCTGCCATCGTGCCGAGCTCCTGGCGCTGGAATTCCTCGACGACGTTTACGCCATCCGCATCCGGCTCGAGCCGTACCCGGACGTTGCGCGCGCTGCCGCGCCCGGAATTGACCACCGTAAACGTCAGTTCAACGGTCTCCCCGCGGTTGAACTTGCCGTCGTCGTCGCCCGCGGCCAGGCCGCGGCGCGAGTCATCGAATTTCACGAAAGCCACCTCGAGTTTCGGCGCGTCGAGTGCGTGCACCTGCCAGCGCACTTGCGCGGGCTCCGAGTCGTAGCCGTACGGCTCGCGCGCGGTCAACGTCGCTGCGACCATCGCCTCGGTCGCGCGCTCTTCGTCCGCGACGACTGGAATGCGCACGATCGCGTCGCCACCTGGCGCAATCGCGCCGGAGACGTTCGTGACGCTCTTGATGGTCAGCCCCGGCGCGGCGGCCAACTGCGCATCGACGCGCACTCCCTGCGCTGGCCCTTTGCCGCCGTTGTGGATGCGCACCACCAATGCACCCGTCTCGCCCGCGTCCAACGCGTTGTTGTGGTTGGCGTCTTCCAACTTGACGTCGGCGGCTTCAATCGTCAGCTGCGGTGGCAATCCGCGCATCGGGCCGATCGGCACCGACGGCGCTGCGTCGGGAATAACGTTGCCGTTCAGCTTCGTCAACTGCGGCAGCAAGTCCATCTTCGGCGCGACGCCGAGCGCAAGCGTTGGCGAAACGGTCCGCGATTGCTTGGCCGGTTGCGTCGTCAGTTTGAGGCGATAGGGCAACGCATGTCCGGAAAAATGCGGTTTGACCGACAAAAGGAAGGTCACTCTCGTGCTCGCGCCGGCCGGCAGATCGCCAATGTACCTCGCAGGGCCGTCCTCGGCTTCCAGGTTTGCATCCTCTGTCACCGCGCTTACTGCCAGCTGCCGCGCCGTGCCCGGACCTTCGTTGTAGACGACGAACGTGAGCTCGACGCTTTCCTTGGCGTCAATCTTGCCGTTGCCGTTGCCCAGCGCGTTGCCGGAACGGCCGTCGTTCAGATCGACCAGCGCCGCTCCGAGATGCGGCAGTTGCGAGCTCACGGGCACGTCAATCGTCACCGTCTGCGCACGTCCGACGCCCGGATCGGCGGTCAACACGATGCGCTTGACCCCATCGCCCGCGTCGCGGTCGGCCCGCACCGCCAGCATCGTCGTCGTCGCGTGGCCGCGCGCCAGCCCGCGCACGGTCGCGGTGCTCACGGCCAGCTCGCTGGCGGTCAGCGCCGTGAGCCGCACCTCGTGCGGCGCCTGACCGGCGGTCTGTTCGAGCGTCACCTCCAGCTGCGCGGTATCGCCCGCGTTCAGCTTGCC
>CAIPXZ010000786.1 GCA_903869075.1 uncultured Myxococcales bacterium
GTCCGCGCCAGCGCGCGATCGCCGCGCGGCAGCTGCCCAACGACGGTCGCCAGCCGCTCGGCGTCCTGGCGCAAAATCGCCTGCAGCGCCGCGACGTCCATCGGCTACGGCCCCGGCGGCGGCGCGTCGGGCAGCGGCTCATACAGCAGCCGCGTGCCGGCATGGATGCCGAGCTTTCCGGCGGTATGCGCCGTTAATTCAAGCACATAGCGCGAATCCTGGCCGACCGAGCGGTGATCCTCCGTCAGCGGCGGCACGTTCTCGACGATGCCCACAACGCGCCACTCGCGGTCGATGAACACCATGTCCAGCGGCAAGTAGGTGTTGCGCATGTAGAACACCCAGTCGTTGTCGTAGGGCATGAAAAACAGCATGCCGTGGTCGTCCGCCATCTTCTGGCGGAACATCAGGCCCTGCTGGCGCTCGGGCTCGGTGCGCGCCAGCTCCAGCGCGATCGTCGGGCTGTTCGGCCGGTCGGCGATCCGCAGCGCGCCACGGCCGGCAAAGTGCGCAATCTTTCTTTGCGGTTCTTCAACCGGTGGCGGCGCGACGATCGGCGCGACAGGCGGCGGCGCGTCCGCGGTCGGATCTGCAGCCGCGCGGCCACACGCGACGGCGGCACACGCGAGCAGGCAAGCGATCAAGCGCATGGCGACCTCCCGATGGACAACGCGCTGACCCGCCGCAGCACCGGTGACAGCGCTGACGCGACCGGATCGGGCTCTTCCGGATCGGCAAAATACGGCGCCAGCTCGACAAAACGCGGGTGCGGCAGCGTCAGCCCAAGGCCGACGCACAGCTCGACCAAGCGCGCTTCCGCTTCTTCCCGCACGGCTTTTTCGTAGCGGCGCTGCAGGCCGACCATCTGCCCCAGCACCACGCGCAGCTGGCGAAACGGCTTCGGCTGGCCCAGCGCCTGGGTCACCGCCGCCTTGCCGCGACCCGGATCGAGCGACTGCGCCCAACTGACCGCCAGCGCAAACGCCTCGTCGCTCTCCAAAAAGGGCACTTCGATCCAGCCGTCCTCCTCCAGCAGCCGCAGCTCGAACGCCTCGGCGATCGCGCGACCGTTCTTGCGACGCGGCGCGGCGAAGGTCTCGCCGGTCTGTGGATTCCAGTGGCCCATGCGCAGCGGGCTCGCCTCGGCAAACAGCTTGACCAGCAGCGGCCAGTCCCCCAGCGCGGGCGTTGTCGACTCCTGATTGGCCATCCGGCACCTCGCTGCGTGCGGGCGAATTGGCCGCCAAAGGCCGTTCGCGCTGCGGTTTGCCACCGTACCAGCTTCTGCTGCGCGGCGCGAGCCATCGCCGCGCGTGTGCCGCTGCAAAATAGTTTTGATCCTCGTGCGCACCCGGGGCAACAGAACTGCCAGACCCGCCAGACCGAGGGACGGTTTGCCCAGGGTCCACACAACCACGCGTCCAGCTCTGCGCGAGCCGGAAAATGTGTGTGGATGTGTGAAGGTTCCTGCCCGGCCAAGCGGCCAAAACAGGCGCCGAGAGTTGACAGGCAGCATGACCGAGCCATACAGTACCGGTGCTTGCGTTGCGTCTACCCGCGCGCGGCGGCTTTTGGCCGTCGAGAACGGGTCGCGGCGCCGAGCAAAGTTTGCTGGGTCACGCGGATTCGCGGCGTTGAACGCCATGATTCTGCGCGGATTTTGTGGCAGGAGCGGACGGCGACGTCCAACGTTGCCCGTGTAGCGAGTGACTCAGGTGGACCCGAGTTCGGAACCGATGGCACGTTGCCCATCGGAATGAGGCCAGAGGATGAAGCGCCAGTACCTTGCCATGATGATCGGAGCGTGCTGCTTGATCGTTGCGGGTCGCGTGGCCGCCGAAGACGCGCCGCCTGCGGACCCGTCCTCGATCGACTCGAAGATGCAGCAGTCCAAGGCGTTCATCGACAAGATGAGCGCGATGGTCAGCGACGGCTTTGCCGAGCTGGAAGACGCCCGCAAGTCGCAGAACATCAACCGCGTCAACTGCGTCAACGACGCGCTGACCACGATGAACGGCCTGAAGCGCCTGGCGGACAGCAATTACACGGCGCTCCAGGAATGCTCGTCGCGGCGCGATTCCGACTGCGCGGAGCACGAATACGTGAAGGTGTCGATCGCCTTCAACAAAGCGGAAGAACTGCAGGGCCAGCTCAAAGGCTGTGGCGGCCCATCGGTGGACGGCACGATCGATGGTCGGCCGTACATCGAGAAGAACGTTGACAAGGACATGCCGGAAATCAATCCGACCGCGGGCCTGACCGACCTGGCGCCGCAGATTGAAGTGCCGCCGTCCGCGAGCCCGTTCTTCAAGCCGTAACGCCGAGGCAAAGCAGTTCCAGTGCGCCCGCGCGCGCACGAACCCCGAATCCGAGGAATTCAGAACGTGCTCAAGCTTCAACCGACATCCCGCCGAACGTCAGGACGCGCGCAGACCGCCTTGGTCGCAGCGCTCGTCCTGGTCGCTTCCGCCTCGCTGACGCTGATCGCAGCGCCCGTGTTCGCCCAGTCGGCCGAAATCACGCTGCCGCCGATTGCCAAGGACCGCGGCCTGCGCAGCGGCGACTTCCTGCTGCGGCCGTCGATCGGCGTGACCGGCCACTACGACACCAACATCTTCAACGCCAGCACCCAAGAGGCGCTGATCAACCCCATCCACGGCGCCGCGTCCGTGCGCATCACGCCGCGCCTCTCGCTGCAGAACGACCTGACCGGCAACACAGTCTTCAACTTCGCCGCCGCCGGCGACGGCCGCGTGTACGTCTCGGGCGATCCGGCGGTCAAGAGCCTGAACAACTTCGGCGGCAACGCCAACCTGGACGTGACGTTCGGTCAGCGCAAGCCGATCGCGTTCACAATGTACGACTTCTTCACCCGCTCGCTGCGTGCCAACACCTGGGAAACCACGACGACGTTGAACCGCAACATCAACGACGTCGGCGGTCGCGTGGAATTCCACCCGGGCGACACGCCGGAGCGGCGGCCGTTCAATATCGCGCTGTCCGGATCGTACATCATTGATCGCTTTGAGGATTATGGCGGTTTCAACACCAACACGATCCACACGCGCCTGAACGGATCGTGGCGCTTCCTGCCCAAGACCGCCGCGTACATCGACGCGACTTGGGACTTTCGCTCGTTCACGGACCCGATGCTGCTTCAGCGCAACTTGACCTACAACTCCAAGCCGTTCCGCGCCCGTGCCGGTACGTCCGGCGCCATCACCAAGCGCATCAGCTTCGACCTCTCCGCCGGTTGGGGTATGTCGCTGCTCAGCGCGACCGCGACGCCAGGCTTCAGCTCGTTCCTCGCGGGCGCCACCTTCGGCTTCCGGCCGACCGACACCACGCGGCTGTCGATCGGCTACACGCACGACATGAACGACTCCTACCTCGGCGGCTTTGCCGATGTGCACCGCGTCGGCGCGGGCGCCAAGCAGCGCTTTGGCTCGATCATCGACCTGTCGGCATCGTTCGGCGCGTCCTACCTGAAGTACGGCGCGGCGCAGGCCACCTCCGGCGTGACGGTCGTCGGCGCCAAGACGGTTCCCGGCATGCCCGGCTATTTCCAGCGGTACGACTGGCGGCTCGACGGCAATGTCACAGCCTCGTTTGAGGTCTCGCGCTACGTCGCGTTGGCCATCGGCTACAACCTGCGCTCGGTCGTCACGCCGTTCAAGCTGACGTCCAGCACGTCGTCCTTGCTCGATGCTGGCGAATACACGGCGCATGAAATGTTCGCGACGGTGACCGCTCGCTACTGAGCGGACGAGCTGGCCGCCGCGCGCAACGCCGCCGACACCACCACAAATTGCTGGCCCGTTTGATCCTCGGCAACGCCAAAGGCAACCAAGCAGCGTGGCAGTGCGCCTCGCCCGACCTTGACCCCGAGCGACCGTCCGCCGCGTTGCTGTCCCGCCCTCGGGCTTGAATCGTTCCCCGGAGCCCCACCTGATGCCCGCCGCGCCCCGTCGCCACACGCACACAGCCTTTGCGACGTTGGCCCTCCCGGTGCTGCTGGCGTGGCTGGCCGGCTGTTCAACGACGGCGAACGCGGGCTACACCGATGTCCACATCGACGTCCGCTCGGCGATCCAGGCCGCAAGCCTCGGACCCGGCGACGAGTTCGACGTGCGCGTGTACGAGGAGCCGGCGCTGTCCGGCATCCACACCGTCTCGCCCACCGGGCAGATCGACTATCCGCTGATCGGCACGATCACCGTTGAAGGGCTCGTCGCGTCCCAGGTTGCCGCGCTGCTGCGGCAAAAGTTGGCGCAGGGCTACCTGAAGCATCCGTACGTGATGGTTTCGGTCAAGACCTTGAGTTCCAAGAAGATTTTCGTTCTGGGCGAAGTGAAGGTGCCAGGCCGCTTTGCCTACACGGACAACATGACGATCGTCGAGGCCGTGACCCTGGCTGGCGGTTTTGCGCCGTTGGCGGAGCGCAACTACGCCATCGTCACCCGCATCGACGCCACCGGCGAGCGGCGCATCCCGGTGCCAGTCGACAAAATCATGCAGGGCTTGGCGGTGAACTTCCAAGTGCAACCTGGCGATATCATTTACGTACCGGAGACCATCCTGTGACGGCACGCGATCCAGCACAAGCGACAGGACCAGCGGTCGCCGGCGAGCAGCCCGTCGAAGCCGTCGTCGCGCGTTTGCGTGACGTACTCGGCCGCCGCCGGTGGTGGTTCCTGATTTCGGTGGCGCTCGTCTTCGCGGCGTCGATCGTCTTTGTCCGCCATCAGCGGCCGATTTTCCGCGCCACTGGCACGCTGCAAATCGACAACACGCCGCCCAAAGTGCTCGGCGACATGAACGAGGTCTACAGTCTTGGCACCGCCGGTGCGACGTCCGGCGTGCGCCAGTACTACCGCGCGCAGCAGTCGATCCTGCAGTCGCGCGATCTGGCGGCGATGGTCGTCAGCCGGCTGGCGCTGAGCCATGACGAGCGGTTTTTTGGCTTCCAGTACGCCGAAAAGCCGCTGACCAAGGCGCAAAAAGAGTCGATCATGGCCAACGCCGACGCGGTGGGCATGATGGCGAGCCGCGTGCTTGTGGAAATGACTGACGACACGCTGATTTCGCGCATCTCGGTGGAAGACCCGGACCCGGAGTTCGCCCGCGACATCGTCAACGCGGTGATGGCGGCGTACAAAGACCGCAATATCAACAACAAGCGCCGGGTGGTGCAGGACGCGTACGCGGACCTGCGGGCGATGCGCAAGAAGCTGGAGGAGACCAAGAGCGGCTCGCAGCAGGCGCTGTACGATTTTGAGCGGCAGCACGACTTCAGCGACAACCGACGCTTGGCTGTGAACGAGCGCAACATGGAGCTGAACCGCTCGCTGCGGGCGGTCCACAATGTGCGGCTCAAGGCGGAGCTGGATGTCGCGCAGCTCAAAAAGTCCAAGGGTGTCAAGGACATCTTCTCGGTGTCGGCGCCGACCTTGATGCGCGATTCGCTTGTGGCGGAGCTCAAGCGCCGCTGGCTGGACCTCGGCACCAAGCGCCGCGAGCTGGCGACGACGTACCTGGAGAAGCACCCGCGCATTGAGTCGATCGACCAGCAGATGGTGCAGCTGGAGACGCTGGCGGCAAAGCACGTGGCGGCGATGCTCGATTCAGCGTTGCAAGGTCTGGCGGCGGCGCGCGCAGAAGAGGACGACATCGTCGAGCAGCTGAAGGTGACAAAGTCCGAGGACGAGGAGATTCGCCAGACCAAGCTGGAGCACGACAAGCTGCTCGCCAAAGCCGACGAAGACAAGATGTTCTACGAAAAGGTGGCGAAGCGCTACGCCGAGACCGACCTGACCAAGGACGTCGGCGTGAACAACGTGTCGGTGCTCGATGCGGCTGTGACGCCGCGCGCGCCGGTGCGGCCGAACATGCAGCTCAGCTTGGCGATTGGCTTTTTGCTGGCGCTGTTGGCGGGCGTCGTGGCGGCGATGATCGCCGAGATGCTGGACAACACCATCCAGGGCCGTGCCGACCTCGAGCGCATCCACAATGTGCCGTACCTGGGCGCGATCCCGACGTTTGAGCCGGGCGACGTCGCCGAAGGCAAGGGCGTGCCCGAGGGCGGTACCGACCTCTACGTGTACTACCGGCCGAATTCACGGGTCGCGGAGGCGGCGCGCTCGGTGCGCACCAACTTGCTGTTCATGCGCCCGGACAAGCCGCTGCACACGCTGCTCGTGTCGTCGGCGCACCCGCGCGAAGGCAAGACCTCGACCTCAGCCACGCTGGCGATCACGCTGGCGGCGGCGTCGGGCCGCTGCATCCTTGTCGACACGGACCTGCGCAAGCCGCGTCTGCACAAGGTTTTTGGCGTGCCCAACATCGGCGGCGTCACCGGCTACATCCTCGGGCGGGAGCCGGTGACGCACTATGTGCACCCAACCGTCGTCCCGGGTCTGGATTTCATGCCCTGCGGCGCGTTGCCGCCCAACCCGTCGGAAATTCTGCACACGGAGCGCTTCAAGCTCATGGTTGAAGAGCTCAAGCAGCACTACACGACCGTCGTGTTCGACTCGCCGCCGATTGAGATCGTCGCGGACGCGCTGGTTGTCGCGGCGCTCGTCGACGGCGTTGTGCTCGTCGCGCACACGGCCAAGTCGCGGCATGACTGGGTGGCAGCGGCGATCGGCCAGCTCCGCAGCGTCAGCGCGCCGCTGATGGGCATCGTGCTGTCGCGCACTGGCCTGCAGGGCGTCGGCTACGGCTACTACTACGGCAAGGGCTACCGCAAGGGCGGCGCGTACAAGGCACGCTACCAGTATCGCTACCGCTACGGCGCCGAAGAGGAGCAGGACCAGCTCGAGGCGGCGCACTTTGCCCAGCCCGGCGGCGCGCGCATCGAGCGCGGCGATTCCGGCGAAACGGTGCCCATTGCTCGGCCGCAAGGGCTCGAGCGCGAAGACCCGCCTGACGTGTAGTGTATGAGAATTTGTGGGATGTTGCCAGCAGCAAATGGGCCCAGTGCCTTGACCTTGATGGCCGTTTCGCGCCATCCTACCGGCCGCGAGAAGACGCTCGCATTTGATCCACTCTGGGCGGCGTTTATTGACGCCGCGCAGCGTTGGAAGGTGGCGGATGGATAAAGTCGTCGGCATTGATCTTGGAACGACCAACTCGTGCGTTTGCTTGTATGAAAGCGGCGTTGCGCACGTCATCCCCAACGCCGAAGGCTCGCGAACGACGCCGTCGATGGTCGCGTTCACGCCGGATGGTCAGCGGCTTGTCGGCAACATCGCCAAGCGTCAAGCGATCGCCAACCCGCAGAACACCGTCTTCGCCACCAAGCGGCTGATGGGCCGCAAATTCAAGACGCCGGAAGTGCAGCGGATGCAGATGACTGCGCCGTTCAAGATCGCCTCCAGCGACAATGGCGACGCCGCGGTGACCGTGCACGGCAAGCGCTACTCGCCGCCGGAAATTGGCGCTTTTGTGCTGCGCGCGCTCAAGGAATCGGCGCAGGAGTACACGGAAGCGACAATCAAGGACGCCGTCGTCGCGGTGCCGGCGTATTTTGACGACGCGCAGCGCCAGGCGACGCGCGACGCCGGTCGGCTGGCTGGCTTGAACGTCCTGCGCATCATCAACGAACCGACGGCGGCGGCGCTGGCGTACGGTATCGGCGCGGAAAGCTCGGGAACCATTGCGGTTTACGACTTGGGCGGCGGCACGTTCGATATTTCCATCCTCGACTTTTCCGGCGGCGTCTTTCAGGTCAAGGCGACGCACGGCGACACGTTCCTCGGCGGCGAGGACATTGATGCGCGGCTGATGGACACGCTGATCGCCAGCTTCCTTTCCGAGACGAACATTGATTTGCGCAAAGATCCCGTGGCCTTGCAGCGCCTGAAAGACGCCGCGGAGCGCGCCAAGATCGAGCTGTCGACCGTCGACGAGACCGAGATTTCCCTGCCGTTCCTGACCGCTGACGCCTCGGGACCGAAGCACCTGCGCCGCCTGCTGCACCGCAGCGAGCTGGAAGCGCTGACCCAGGACCTCATCATCCAGACGATCGCCCACTGCGAAGAGGCGCTGACCGGCGCCGGCGTGACGATCGAGCAGATTACCGACGTGCTGCTCGTCGGCGGCATGACCAAGATGCCGCTGGTGCAGCGCACGGTGGCGGAATTCTTTGGGCGGCAGCCCAACCGCAGCGTCAATCCGGACGAAGCGGTGGCGGTCGGCGCGGCGATCCAGGCGGCGATCCTGTCCGGCGACGTCGGCGAGGTCGTGCTGCTCGACGTGAATCCGCTCTCGCTCGGCATCGAGACCGCCGGCGGCGTGATGACCAAGCTCATCCCGCGCAACGTGACGGTGCCGGTGAGCGTGACCGAAATCTTCACGACTTCCGAGGACTACCAGCCGCTCGTCAACATCCACGTGCTGCAGGGTGAGCGCCCGCTGGCGGCGGACAACACGAGCCTCGCGCGTTTTGAGCTTGTCGGCATCCCGCCGGCGCTGCGCGGCGTGCCGAAGATTGAAGTGACGTTTTCCATCGACGCCAACGGCATTTTGAGCGTCGACGCCCGTGACTTGGGCACCAAGAAAGAGCAGAGCCTGCGGGTGCGCGCGACGTCCGGTCTGACCGAACAGGCGATCGAGCGGATCCTGTCGGAAGCAGAGCAGTATCAGGAGTCGGACCGCCTGCACGTCGAGATGGCGGAATTGCGGCGCCGGCTCGCGGGTTTGATCTACACGACGGAGCGGTCGCTGGCGGAGAGCGCCAACTACCTGACCGAGTCGGAGCTGGCGCAGATCCGCGTCGACCTGGAAGAGGGCCGGCGCGCGACCGAGAGCGCCGATATGGCGCGGATGGCCAACGCGTTGCGCGAGCTGGAGAAGTCGGCGTTTCGCATCACTGAGGTCATGTACAAGGACTTGGCGTAGCCGCTGCGGCCGCCAAACCACCGCACGCCGCCATGTCAACGCCGCTCGCCGACCTCCACGTACCCGATCATTACCGCCTGCTGGGCGTGGCGCCGCGCGCGACGGACGTGCAGATCAAGGCCGCGTACCGCAAGCTGTCGCGCGTCTACCACCCGGATGCCCAGGGCGGCAGCGTCGTCGCGGAGAACTGCTTCAAGCAAATCGCCAGCGCTTACGCGGAGTTGTCCGATCCGGCCAAGCGCCTGAACTACGACCGGATGCTGATGCTGCGTGACCCGTTGCGGCTGGTCGATGACCCGCGGGCGGAGCGCGCGCTGGACGTGCTCGACACGGTGGTGACGCGGCTGCGCAAGCGCCAAGCGGCTTTGCCGAACGCGGTCCAGGGCCGCGACCTGCGCGTGGAGCACCCGCTGCCGTTCGCCAAGGCGATGCTGGGCGGCCTGACGATTGTCCGCGCCGAATACACCGTCAGCTGCACGCCCTGCCGCGGCGCCGGCACCGTCGAGCCGACCCGCAACCCGGTCTGCCACGTCTGCCAGGGCGCCGGCACGCTCAAGACCGGCTTGCGCCGCCATGACGCCCGCTGCGGCTTTTGCGACGGCCGCGGCAACCTGCTGCTGGCGCCCTGCGCGTCCTGCGGCGGCAGCGGCCAAGTGCTGACGTCGCGCGATGTGGAAGTCAGCGTGCCGCCGCGCTGTCGCGATGGCGCGCACCTGCGCGTGCGCGGTGGCGGGGAAGTGCTGGCGGGCGGCCGACCGGGCGACCTCATCGCCGTCGTGCGCCTGCAGCCGCATCCGTTCCTGCGCGCCGAGGGCGACGACCTGATTTGCCAAGTGCCGCTGACCTGGAGCGAAGCGGTGGCCGGCGCCCGCGTGCCGGTGCCGACGCTGGAGAGTACGCAATGGCTGACGGTGCCGCCCGGAACGCCGCCGGGCCGGGAATTCCGCATCAGCGGCCATGGCTTGCCGATCAGCGGCAACATCGGCGCCAAGCGCGGCGGGCTGCGGGTGCAGGTGTTCATCGACATGCCGGCCGATCTCGGGCCGTCGCAAGTGGCGGCCATCCTGGCGTTGGAAGCGCAGCTGGGCGCGCAGCGGTTCACCCGCGCCGTCGCCTACCGCGCCGCGATCGGCAGCCAGGAACCCAGCAGCAGCGCGACCTGATGGACGTACACACGCTGGGCGAGCGCGCGGTGATTGGGCAGCTGCGGGCGCTGTTTGACGCGCCACGCGCGGACGTGCTGGTCGCCAATGGCGATGACGCCGCCGTGTGGCAGCCCGATGGCCCGGTGGTGGCGACCGTCGATTCCGTCGTGGCGGGCGTGGATTGGCTGGAAGGTCGCACGCCGGCGGCGGCGATTGGCCACCGCGCCGCGGCCGTGAACCTGAGCGATCTCGCGGCGATGGGCGCGCGGCCGCGCCTGCTGCTGCTGGCGCTGGAGCTGCCGCCGGATCACGACGTCGACGCGCTGGTGGCCGCGGCCGCCGGACTGCAGGCGCTGGCGGCGCAGCACGGCGCGCTGGTTGTCGGCGGCGATTTTGGCCTGTCGCCCGGACCGGCGCGCTGGACGGTCACGGCGCTTGGGACGCTTGCCGGCCCGCCGCTGCGCCGCGATGGCGCGCGGCCGGGTGACGCGCTGTGGCTGTTCGGCGCTGTCGGCCTGGCGGCGCTGGGTTTGGCGGCGCTGCAAGCGGGCGACGATCAGCCGCTGGCCATCGCCGCGCATCTGTGGCCGCAGCCGCTTGTCACGCTGGGTCTCGCGCTGCAGCGCGCGGGCGTGCGCGCGGCGATCGACGTCTCCGACGGTCTGGGCTTGGACGCGCAGCGGCTGGCGCAGGCGAGTGGCGTGGATCTGGTGCTGGACCTGCCGCCGCCGACCTGGCTGTCACCGCCGCTTGTGGCGTGGCTGGCGCTGCGTAGGCTCGATTGGCGGACGGCGATGGCCGCGGGCGGCGACGACTACGCGCTGCTGTGCGCCGCGCCGCCGGGGCTGGATTTGACCGATTTGGGCGGTCTGCGCATCGGGGACGTGCAAGCGGGCACGGGCCAGGTGGTGATGCGCATTGCCGGCAAAAGCGTTACTGTGCAGGGGTATTGTCACGGCGGCTAGGCGCGGGCCAGGCAGCCGTTTGGCCGCAAAGGTGGCAATGCGGCGTGGATGTCCTAGTCTGGGTGCCGCGGTCCTCGCCGCAGGGAGTTGGCCATGGTCAGCGAACTCATCAGCCAACGCAGCTGGGCGACTGAAGCCGGCACACAGCGCTTCTTGCGCCGCCACGCCCACGGGAAGGCCGCGGACGCGTACGCCGACATCTTCCGGATGCGCCTCAGCTCGATCGGCGTCGGCACCTATCTCGGCGCCGCGACCGACGAGGTCGACGCCGGCTACGAGGCCGCCATCATCGACGCGGTGCGCCGCGGCATCAACGTCATCGACACCGCCGGCAACTACCGCTGCCAGCGCGGCGAGCGCGTCGTCGGCAAGGCGCTCAAGGCGCTGACCGAGAGCGGCGAGGTCTGGCGCAGCGAGCTGTTTGTCGCCAGCAAAGCCGGTTTTGTGCCGTTTGACGGCGCGCCGCCGCCGGACAAGGCCGGCTGGATGCGCGACTGCACCGTGGCGCGCGGCTTGGCGACCGACGCCGATCTCGTCGCCGGCTGCCACTGCATGACGCCGGCGTACCTGCGCGAGGCGTTGGACAAGAGTCTGGACAACCTGGGGCTGCAGACGCTGGACGTGCTCTTCCTGCACAACCCGGAGACGCAGCTGCAGGTGATCGACCGGGCGACGTTCGAGGATCGGCTGCGGCTGGCGTTTGAGGCGCTGGAGGAGGCGGTGGCGGCGGGCAAGATCCGCGCGTACGGCCTGGCGACGTGGTCGGCGCTGCGGGCCAAGCCGGACGAGCGCGACCACATTTCCCTGGCGCGGATGCTTGAGTTGGCGAGTGAAATCGCTGGTTTACGCCACAACATGCGCGCGGTGCAGCTGCCGCTGAACCTCGCCATGCCCGAGGCGCTCACGCTGCCCAACCAGCCGGTGCGCGGCCACTTGCTGCCGGCGCTGGACGCGGTGCGCGAGCTGGGGCTGCTGGCGCTGGCGTCGGGCCCGCTGCTGCAGGGCCGGCTGGGCCGCGGGCAGCCGGCGCACGTACCGCAGCTGGAAGGGCTGGCGACGCCGGCTTCGCTCGCGCTGCAGTTCGCGCGGTCGGCGCCGTCGGTGACGAGCGCGCTTGTGGGCATGGCGAGCGTGGCGCACACCGCGGAGAACACGCGGCTGATGGCGCAGCCCAAGGCGCCGCTGGCGTGGCTGCACGCGGCCGCGCAGGCGCACCCGGGCGCGGGGCTGGCGGGGCTGTGATTAGGCGCTGATCTTGGTGACGAGCTCTTCCATGCCGGCTTTGGCATCCTTGAAGAGCATGCGCGTCGACGGCGCCACGAACAGCGGGTTGTCCACGCCGGCATAGCCCGCGCCGCGCGACCGCTTGAGCACGACCACGCGCTTGGCCTTCCACACTTCCAGCACCGGCATGCCGTAGATCGGGCTGGTGTTGTCCGTCTGGGCGGCGGGATTCACGATGTCATTGGCGCCAACCACGAACACGACGTCCGTGCGCGGGAAATCCTGATTGATCTCGTCCATTTCCAGCACGATGTCGTAGGGCACGCTCGCTTCCGCCAGCAGCACGTTCATGTGGCCGGGCAGGCGACCGGCGACCGGGTGAATCGCGAACCGCGTGTTGACGCCGCGCTTGCGCAGCAAATCGACAAGCTGTTTGACCGCGTGCTGGGCGCGCGCCGCCGCCATGCCAAAGCCGGGGACGATGATGACTTCCTTGGCGTTGCGCAGCTCTTCGGTCAGCTCGTCGATCGTCGTCTCGGTCATTTCGCCTTCGACCTTGGCGCCGTTGCCGCCGCCCGCCGGTGCGTCCGCGCCAAAGCCGCCGAAGATGACTGACCAGATCGAACGGTTCATCGCCCGGCACATGATTGTCGAGAGAATCGCGCCGGAGCTGCCGACCAGCGCGCCGGTGATGATGAGCAGGTTGTTGTCCAGCATGAAGCCAGCCGCCGCGGCGGTCCAGCCGGAGTAGCTGTTGAGCATCGACACGACCACGGGCATGTCCGCGCCGCCGATCGCCGCCACCAGGTGCACGCCGAGGATGCACGCCAGCAGGGTCATGGCCAGCAGGAACGGCAGCGCCTCAACGCCCGGCAGCGTCGCAAACGGCACGACCATTGCCAGCGACGCGCCGAACATCAGCAGGTTCGCCAGGTGCCGGCCGGGCAGCAGCAGCGGCTTGCCGGACAGCGAGCCGCGCAACTTCAGGAACGCGACGATCGAGCCGGTGAAGGTGATGGCGCCGATCAGCACGTCCAGCCAGATCTCGATGCGCTCGGCGGAATCGACGGTTGCATGGCCCGGCGCGAGGTAGGCGGCGTAACCGACGAGCACGGCGGCGAGGCCGACGAAACTATGCAAAATCGCGACCATTTCCGGCATCGCCGTCATGGCCACGCGCTGCGCCATCGTCACGCCCACGGCCGCGCCAATCGCCAGCGCGCCGATGAGGAAGACGACGTTGTCCTTGGAGCCGGCGACGAGCATCGCGAGGATCGCCAGCACCATGCCGACGATGCCGTAGCCGTTGCCGCGGCGCGCGGTTTCCTGCGAAGCGAGGCCGCGCAGCGAGCTGATGAACAACACGCCGGCGATGACCCAGGCGAGGCCCTTGAAGACGTCCATCGGGGTGGCAGTGGGCATGGGGGAGCTCCTACTTGTGGAACATGCGCAACATGCGCCGGGTGACGAGGAAGCCACCGCCGATGTTGATTGTCGCAAACAGCACCGCAAGCAGCGCCAGGATGGGTGCCGGGTGGCTCAGATCGCCGTGCATGTGCAGCATGCCGCCCACCACGATGATGCCGGAGATGGCGTTGGTGACCGACATCAGCGGCGTGTGCAGCGCCGGCGTCACGCTCCAGATGACCTGCACGCCGACGAAGCACGACAGCACGAAGATCGTCAGCTGCTGGGCGAAGTGGTGCAAGCCGCTGGCATCATTGCCGGAAGTGCTGAGGCCGAGGTACGCGACAACCAGGATCGCCAAGCTGACCCACGTCAGCGGCGCTGTGCGGGCGGAGCCGAGGTGCTCGCGCGCGACCTTGCCGTGGCCGTGACCGCCCGTGGACTTGATCGGCTCCGGCGCGGCGACGGCAGCGACTGGCGCGGGCGCGGCAGCCGGCTTGGCGGCGACCGGCGCGGCAGCGGCGGGCTTGGCAGCCGGCGGTGGCCAGGTGATGGCGCCGTCATGGGTGACTGTCGCGCCGCGCACAACTTCGTCGTCAAAATCGACCTTCCAGCCCTTGGCGCCGCCCATGTCGGTCAGCAAGTGCACGAGGTTTTGGCCGTACAGGTTGCTCGCGGTGGTCGGCAGGCGGCCGGCGAGGTCGGTAAAGCCCAGCACGATCACGCCGTTGTGCACGACGACTTCGTTGGCGACCGTCACGTCGCAGTTGCCGCCCGATTCCGCCGCCATGTCGACGATGACCGAGCCGGGCTTCATCAGCTCGACCATGTCCTGGAACCACAGCTTGGGCGCGGGCTTGTTGGGAATCAGCGCCGTCGTGATGACGATGTCGACTTCCTTGGCCTGCTGGCGGAACAGCGCGTACTCGGCTTCCAGGAACGCCGGGCTCATTTCCTTGGCGTAACCGCCGCCGCCGTCGCCGTCTTCCTTGAACGTGACTTCGAGGAATTCGCCACCCATGGACTCGATCTGCTCGCGGACCGCGGCGCGCGTGTCGAATGAGCGAATGATGGCGCCCAAGCCCTTGGCCGCACCGAGCGCAGCCAAGCCCGCGACGCCGGCGCCGATGACGAGCACCTTGGCGGGCGGCACTTTGCCGGCGGCGGTCATCTGGCCGGTGAAGAAGCTGCCGAAGCGGTTTGCCGCTTCGAGCACCGCGCGGTAACCGGCGATGTTGGCCTGCGACGACAGCGCGTCCATCTTCTGCGCGCGGCTGATGCGCGGCACGCACTCCATGGCCAGCACGGTCAGCTTGCGGGCGCGGGCGCGCTCGAGCAGCTCGGTGTTGCGGCCGGGGTAGAAAAAGCCGAGCACCGTCGCGCCTTCCCGCACAAGGTCGACTTCATGCGCGCCGAGATCGCTGCGATCGCGCAGCGGCCGGACTTTGAGCAAGATGTCGGCGTCAGCGTAGTTGCTGCGGGCGTCGGTGGCGATTGTCGCGCCGGCGTCGATGTACGCGGAATCAGGGAAGTTCGCGGCTTGACCGGCGCCGGATTCGACGCTGACCTCAAAGCCAAGCGCCTTCAAGCGCTTGATGCTGTCCGGCGTGGCGGCAACGCGGGTTTCAAGGGGCGAGGGATCGGTGGCGAGGGCTTCACGCACCACGGCAATGCGCATGGCAGACTCCGGGTTCGCGTTCCTAAGGACGCAGGCTGGACGTAGAAACGCGCCGTCCAGCGGGGCCAAGAGTGTCGCCGGAACGGCCGAAAACGTCAACGGCGGGGGCGCTTTGGTCTGTCACGGAAGTGTCTGGTGCGGGCCAACTATGTGGGCTGGCAGGCGGTCTTGGCCGCGGGGCACTGCTGGCCGGTGCAAGTGCTGAGGCACGTCGCGTCGCCCTTGCAGCTTGTGTTGCAGCCCTGCTGGCAGGCGCTCCAAGTCTCCATGTCCTTGAAACCTTGCACGGATGCCTGCGTGTAGCAGGTGTTCTCGCAGCTGTTGACGTCGCCGCCGGCCTGGTAGCAGGTCTGGGTGCAGCCGATGGTCTGCGTGCAGTTGTGCGTGCCGGATGGCTTGTAGCAGCTGACGAAGGTGTCCAGGCAGCCGGGCGCCGTCGGGCTGCCGAGGCAGCCGAAGATCTGGTACGCGGTCGTCGCCGTGGCTTGCGTGCCGGTCTGGACGCAGGCCATCAGGCACTTGGCGTCGGGCGGCTGGCCCTGGCCGGTGCTGCAGCCCATGGCGCAGTTGACGATCGCCGGGCAGCCGGCGCTGCCGCTGGGCGCGAGGCATTGCACGATGCTGTCCGTGCACGTCGGGTCGCTGGTGGGCTGGCAGCCGAGCTTGCTGAGCAACAGCTTGTCCGTGGCGGCGCTGCCGGAATGCAGGCAGCCAAACGTGCAAGTGGGGTCATTTTGGCCGTTGCTCGTGCAGCCCATGACGCAGCCCAGCGACTCCGCGCATGTCTGCGTGCCGGTGGGCGCCAGGCAGACGATGAGCTTGTCTTCGCAGCCCGCCGTCGCCGTGATGTCCTTGCCGAGGCACGGCGCGACGTCGATGTAGGCGTTTTGCGCCGCGAGCGTCATGCTGCCGATGCAGTCCAGACCGCAGGCAAAGCCGTCGGCAGCCGTGCTGCAGGCGCTCAGGCAGCTCATCGAGTCGGCACAGCCTTTTTGCCCGGTCTTGCCGTCCAAAAAGCACCCGACGGTCTCCTTCAGGCAGCCCGCCGTCGGATCGCCGGTACCGGGCGCGTTGGCAACGCAATCGGCAAACGGCTTGGCCTTGGCCTTGGCATCGGCGCTGATGGATTCGTAGCACGCCTGCAAGCAGGCAAAGTTGCCGGCTTTCTGCTGGTTGCAGGTGTCGAAGCACGGCTTGATGTCGGCGCAGCCCTTGGCGCCGCTCGTGCCGTCGTCGACGCAGGTGAAGATCTGCGGCATGCAGCGCAGCGACGTGCAGTCGGTCAGGCAGTTCGCGTCGGTGCTGCCCTGGCACTGGCCGGCGATGCACCTGGTCTGGACGCACGCCAACAAGGCTGTGGCGGCGGGCACGGCGCTGGCGGCGCCGTCGGCGAGGCACGGCGCGGTGCAGGTGGCGGTGTTGCTGGCGGTGCACGCGGCGCGGGCGCAGTCGACGATGGCGGCGCACGTCGGGTACTTGGCGCTGACCGTGTCGCCCACCGGCGCGTCGCCGGCGAGTGTGTCGTTGGCCAGGACGTCGCCGTCGCCTACGGCATCGGCGATCGCGTCGTCGGTCGCATCGCTGACCACCGCGTCATCAGACGATGGCGTCGTCGCTGAAGTGCCGCAGGCAGCGGCGCCAGACACCAGACACAGCCAGATTGCCACGTGCCAGGTCTTCATCGCTGCCTCCTCTTGCCGTTGTCGATCGCCGGACTTCAGGCGCCGCTGGCACACGCCACGCATTCGCGGGCAAACGGCAGCGCGCGCAAGCGCTTGACCGGAACCTCGTCGCCGCACGTCGAGCAAAAGCCGTAGCTGCCCATCTGCATCCGCTGCAGCACCGCGAGGATCTCCGCGTATTCCTTGCGCATGGCTGAGTCCAACGCCTGCAAAACGTCGTCATTCTCAGTCGATACCGCCTGCTCGGCGAAATCCGCTTCCAGCGGCTCATGGGTGTGCCGCAGCCCATCTTCCACGGAGCCAACGCGCTGTTCCAACTGCGCCAGGCGCTCCCGCAGACCGATCTCGATTTCTTGAAACGTAGCCATCACCGCCTCCACTCACGCTTTGCGCCAGAAGAGGATAACAGCGAACGACCGGCGGACCAGCCGCGGTTCGTCACGCGACTGTCATGGCCGTTGATCGTCGTCGCGATCCCGGCGCCGACCATCGCGGCGCGGCGCGCGGTTGGGATCCAGCAGGCGGGTCAGCGCCGCGGTGCTCGTCGTCACGGCGTCGGTCACGGCGCCTTCAATCGCGCGTTTCATCTGCTGCTTCTGCAGCTTGCGCTGCCGCCGCGCCTCCCAGCGCTCGGCATCGCGCGCCAGCGTCGCCGGGTCCGCCAGCACGGAGCGCAGCGCGTGCAGCAGCAGGCCCATGCCCCACGCCGCGGCGACGATCCAGTGCCAGCCGCCCTGCGCGTTGGTGCCCATCGCCGTCGTCGCCCAGTCGATGCCCCACAGCCCGAGGTTCACGGCCAGGTACGTCGCGACGTGGTTGCGCAGGCGCTCGCGGCGCTGCTGTTGCAGCTCAGCCGTCAGCGCATCGCGCGCGCGGGTGCGATCAACTTCGGCCACCGCCGCGGCGATCTCCGCCGGCGATAGCCCAACTTCATGCGCTGTTTCAAGCAGTTGTGCGTGGCTTAGGCCATCGCTTCCGGGGCCCTTGGCCTGCCGCTCCAGCGCGCGCGCCAGGATCGCCTGCAGTTCCTCGCGGCTGTACTGACGCTCTGCCATCGGGGCGCCTCGCGCTACTGGCGGTTGAACCACTCGCCGGGGTCGACGGGTTGGCCGTTGTGGCGGATCTCAAAGTACAAATAGCGGCCCTTGAGCGAGCCGGACTGGCCGATATCGGCGATCCGCTGCCGCGCCGGCACCACCTCGCCGACCTGCACGCGGATGTCCTCCAGGTGCGCGTAGACCGTGTGCCAGCCGCGGCCGTGGTCGAGGATGATCGTGTCGCCGTAGCCGGTCAGCCAGCCGACGTAGGCCACGCGGCCCCAGAACACCGCCCGTACCGGCGCGCCGATTTGGCTGCCGGCGGCGCGATAGTCCAGGCCGCGGTGCATGAGAATCGTGCCGAATTTCGGATGCTTGACCTCGCCGAACGCCACTTCCACGCGCCCGGCGACCGGCGGCAGCAGCTTGCCCTGGGTCTGCGAAAACGTGTACTTGCGCTCCTGCCATTCCTTGAGCGTCGCGACCTTGCCCGCCAATTCCCGGCTCGCCGCGTCCAGATCGCGCGCCAGCCGCTCGGCAGTCTTCTTGTCCTCGTCGATCTGCACGATGAGCGCCAGCTTGTCGCGCCGCTCCTGTTCCGCCTGCCAGCGCTTGTCGTGCAGTTGCAAGTCCAGCTGATTCAAGGCGTTGAGCGCCGCGTCGCGCTCGTGGGTCAGCCGCTCCTGGTCCGCCAGCCGCTTCGTGTAGTCGCGCAGCCGCGCCCGGTCGTCGACGATCAGCCGCCGCAGCAGGCGATCCTTGACGACTGACTTGGCGAAGTCCTCGGTCGACAGCGCGAACCGCAGCGACGGCAGCGCCTCAATCCGCGCCAGCGCCCGCAGCCGGGCCTGCACGGCCAGGCGCATGCGCGCGAGCTCGCCCTCGGCTTTGGCGCGCGCGTCCTCGGCGGCGACAAGCGCGTCGGTCGCGCTCGCCCGCTCCACCGCCAACTTCACGATTTGATTGTCCATTTCCGTGGAGTCGCGATCCAGCTCGTCCAGCGCCTTCAGCAGGCCAAGCTCGGTGTCCAGCTGCTTGGCGTAGCGGTCCAGCAGCGCTTTTTTCTCGGCGCCTTCCAGGTGCGGCGGCTGCGGCAGCGGCTGCGCGTAACCGGTCTGCGCCAGGACGAGAATGGCCAACAGCCAAGCGCGCTTCACGACTTACACCTTCAGGTAGCGGCCGACGGACAGCGCGCTCGCCGTCAAGCCGACCGTTGGGCCACCCAGCACCAGCCACGCAATCATCCCCGGCGGCATCAGCGACCAGGACAGGTTGAGCAGGTGCACATCGCGGACAAGTCCGCGCAATTCCAAGTGCAAAAGACCCAGCAGCAGCATCGCCACCAGCGCGCCGCACAGGCCTTGCAGCGCGCCCTCGACGAGGAACGGCAGGCGGATGAAGCTCGGCGTCGCGCCGACCAGCGACAGGATCTCGATCTCGTCGCGGCGGGCAAAAACCCCCAAGCGGATTGTCGAAAACACGAAGAACATCGCGCTCGCCAGCAGGACGATCGACAGCACCAGACCGACCGTCCGCGCGATCTCGACGAGCGCGAACAGCAGCCGCAGCTTCTCCGCGCCCGTCGGCACTTCATCGACCGCTTTCACCGACTTCAGGCTCGCCGCCCACTTCGCCAGCTCTTCGACGTCGCCGCGGCTCGCCAGATCGGCCTCCAGCTCCACTTCCAGCACCGGCTGCCCCGGGATCGCCGCTTCATCCAGGCCTTCCAGCAGCTCCGGCGTCATCGCCTGCTTGTTGCGATCGCGATCCTGCTGCGGCGTCAGGAATTTCACGGTCTTGACGCCTTTGCGCTGGCGAATCTGCGTCTCGACGGCCTTGATGTCCGGCGTCGTCGCGGTTTCCTGCAGGTACACCGGGATCGTCAGCGACTCGCCCAGGCTGTGCATCAGGTGGCTGGCGTTCACGAGCACCATCGCGAACAGCCCCACCAGCGTCAGCGCCAGCGCGATCGTCAGCGCGCTCACGGCGGTCAGCCACGGCGACGAACGCACGAGCAAGAAGGCCTGGCCCAGCACGTAGCCAATGCGCGGCGTGCGTTTCATGGCTCACCGCCGCGATCGCCGTCATTGGGCTCATCGATCAGGTCGTCCAGCACCGGCACCGGCTGCGTCGGCCGCACCGGCGCGGACGAGAACGGCGAGCCCACAAGCGGCAGGATGCCGCCGGAGCCCGGCACCGCGATCGGCCCGGTCTGCCGTTCGCCCGCCAGCCGTTCGGCCGGCAGCGGCGCCGTCTGGCGCTCCGTCGCGCCGCGGTCACTGTGGCTGCCGCTCAAGAATTTCTCGGCGCGCGCGGACTTGGGCCGATCTTCGATCAGCTGGCCCTTGGCCAAGGAAAGTGTGCGCATCGCGTAGTGGTCGACAAGCGCCGTGTCGTGCGTGGCGACGACGACGGTGGTGCCCTTGCGGTTGATGCTCAGCAACAACTCAATGATTTCATGTGACAATTCTGGGTCAAGGTTGCCGGTCGGCTCATCCGCCAGCAGGATCGCCGGCTCATTCACCAACGCGCGCGCGATCGCGACGCGCTGCTGCTCGCCGCCGGACAGGTCGCCCGGGTACGCCTGCGCGCGGTTGAGCAAGCGCGTGGCCTCCAGCATTTGGTTGACGCGGCGCTCGATCTCGTTGCCCTTGATGCCAAGAATTTCCAGCGAAATTGCGATGTTTTCAAACACCGTCCGGCGCGGGATGAGCCGGAAATCCTGGAACACGACGCCGATATTGCGGCGCAAATACGGCACGCTGGAGTCGCGCAGCACGTGAATATTGCGGCCGCCGATCAGGATTTGCCCGTCGCTGGCGCGTTCCATGACCAACAGCAGCCGCAAAAGCGTCGACTTGCCGGCGCCGGAAGGCCCGGTCAGAAAGACGAATTCGCCCTCACGGACCCGCAGCGTCACGTCGGTCAGGGCGTCACAGCCATTGGGGTAGCGTTTTTGGACGTGGTAGAACTGGATCACGGCGCCAAGGTACCACAAGGCCGTACGGCGTCAAACGATTGCCACGGCGGCTTTTGGCACATGCCGCACACCGATCGCGAGCGGCAAGGCGCGTGGCTTTGCAAAACTTGACACGGACGGACCATCGCCGACACTCCGCGAAATGAATCGGCCCAGGACAGGGAGCTTGGGGGGTTCCAGTTCTTCGCGGCGTGTGATACTTGCGCGCCGCCGTCCGGACTTCCGGGCGGACGTCCGCTTGGCCAGCACTGGTCAGCGGTCGTAGACGGACTGAGAGGGCCTGATAACTACAGGCGAAGGTGCGTGGCACGCACAACGCCGTCGCGAAATGTTCGTCCTGATTGCGGACGACCCGAAGGAGAGGAAGATGAAGAAACTGCTGACAGCAGCCGTGACCACCGCGGTGGGCATGGCGTTCGCCGGCTCGGCCCTGGCGACCGAGACCCGCATCAACAGCCTCTCGGCCGCGGGCGGCCTGGACGGCGGCTTCAACGAGAAGTCGATCACCATTCACGACAGCTCGAACATCAACGTGTTCCCGCAGTACATGGTGGCGTACAAGAACAGCGTCGACGTGGACAACACCGCGGGCACGACCTACGGCTCCATGAACATCCGCTACGCGCTCAGCGACGACCCGGCCCCGCCGGTGTTGATGCTGTTCGGCAAGCGCTCGGCGTGGAGCCCGGTCACCAACCAGGGCGGCATCATGAAGACCGCCACCGGTGCGGCCGCGAACACGGCGTTCGCTTTGGCCGGCGGTCTGCCGAACTACACCGGTAGCGTTGCCGACCCGACCAACCACCAGTTCGGTATCGGCTTCGGCATGAAGGCCGGTGAGTCCGTGCGCTTGGGCGCGACGCTGTCGCTCGGCGGTAACCGCAAAGACGCGATCAACCCGAACTCGATCAACACGAGCTCTGGCAACTTGATCGACGACGAGCAGTCCAACACCTGGGTCGACTTCAACGTCGGCGTGGGCTTTGACATCAATGAAGTCAATAGCTTGGACTTCGGCCTGAACATCCAGGCCGGCACTTTCACCAACATGCTGGGCGGCCAGGCGCGCTACGCTTCCAACGGTCTGTACGACATCGCGCTGACCGCCAAGGGCGAGTTCATGGTCAGCCAGATCTCCAAGATCGTGCCGTTCTTGCGCATCAACTACGACAGCCGTTCGGTTGTCGGCGTCTCGCAGAACCAGGGTGACCAGTTCGGCAGCCAGGTCGGCACCGTCAACAACACCTGGATCATCCTCGGTACGGATCTGGCGATCGCGCCGCCGAACATGGAAGGCGTGCTGATCCAGCCGGGCCTCGGCTTGCTGTACCACATGGCCAGCGCCAGCGGTCACAGCACGCCGGACGGCAACGCGGCGACCACGCAGGAAGACGCGTCGAACATCATGCCGTGGTACGGCTTCGCCGCTGAGGCCAAGGCGTTCGAATGGCTGTACCTGCGCCTCGGCGCCCGCCAGGTCATCTCGCGCACCAACCAGAACAACACGCTGCCCGTGGCCGCTGCCGGTCAGGCGGGCGTGACGAACGAGACCCACTTCTCGACCGTCACCAACACCGTGTCGACCGGCTTTGGCATCAAGCTGATGGGCTGGGATCTGGACCTGAACGTCAACCCGGCGTTCTTCAACAACGGCATCGCCGCCGTGACCGGCAACGCCACTGGCGCGCCGGCCAACTCGGCCCCCGGCGCTGGCTGGGCGATCGACTGGGCGCTCGGCTACGACTGGTAAGCCAGCAGGTGACGGCCGGCGCGGTGACGTAGCTGCCTGAATCTGTGGTGGAATTGCACAACGCCCCGATGGGATCGACCGATCCCGTCGGGGCGTTGCGCTTTTTGCCGCGGCCATGCCACCATGGCAGGCCCCGAACCGCTCGGGAACAAATGCGCCCGCTGCGGCGTTGAAGGCGTCGGCTCCCCCGCCACCCTGTCATGACGAGGACACAGCCAGTGACCATTCGACTTACTTTCGCCATCGTCGCCGTTGCGCTCGCGCCCGCCTGTGGCAAATCGCCCGCACCCGCCGCTGCGCCTGCCGCCGCTGCCGCTGCCAAAGCGACCGCCGAGGGCGCCGCCGCGCCCGCTGCCACCACCGAGACTGCGGGCGCTCCAGCGGCGCCAGCCGTCAACGCCAATGGCGTGCCGAGCGCCGTTGGTCCGGTGGCGACCGTCAACGGCCGCGACATCCCGCCGGAGCGCTTCAACGCCGAATTCGAGCGCCTGGTCGGCCGGTCGACCAAGGTGCCGCCGGATCGCCTGCGCCGCATCGCCACCAACGTGCTGAACCGGCTGATCGACCAGGAACTGCGCGAGCAGGCCATCCGCAACGAGAACATTACGCTCACCGACAGCGAATTCGAGGACGCCTGGAAGGAATTCACCGCGCGTTTCCACAAGGGCGACGGGCCGTTTGACCAGGCGGCGCTGAACGCCGAGCTCGAGCGCTCGCACCTGACGCTGGCGCAGATGCGCGAGCAGGTGCGGCAACAGCGCTTGGGCGCCAAGCTCGTGCAAAAGCTGGGCAAAGTGGAAGTCAGCGAGGTGGACGCCAAGGCGTACTACGACAACAACCCGTCGGCGTGGGTCGAGACGGCGTCGCGCGATCTGCGGCCGATCCTCGTGCGCGTCGCGGCGGACGCCAGCCCGGATGCCCAGCACAAGGCGGAGCTGAAGGCCGAGGAGGCGTCGGCGGCGCTCAAGAAAGGCCAGGATTTTGAACAAGTTGCCCGGCAGTTCAGCGAAGGTCCGCTGCCGCCGCTGCACTTGACGCGCGCTTCGGCGGAGCCGGAGCTGGGTCCGGTGGCGTTCCAGCTCAAGGTCGGCGAGGTGTCCAAGCCGATCAAGACGCGCTGGGGCTGGTACGTGCTGCGGCTGATCGAGAAAAACGAAGAGCGCACGCGGCCTTACAGCGAGTGCCGCGATGAGATTCGCGCCCAGCTGACCACGCGCCGCGGCTACACCGAAGAGCGGCGCATCCTGATCGAGCTGCGCAAGAAGGCGGAAGTGGTCGAGAAACTGCCGTTCTAACCACTGGCCAGCGCTGGAGATTTCGTGGACAAGCCCGCTCGCAAGCCCCTCAATCCGCGGTTTTCGTCCGGACCGTGTGCCAAGCGCCCGGGCTGGACGGTGGCGGCGCTGCAGGACGCGCTCGTCGGTCGCTCGCACCGCTCCAAGCCGGGCAAGGCGCGCATCCAGGAGGTGCTCGACCGCTCGCGGACGATCCTCGGGCTGCCGGCGGACTACCGCATCGCGATCGTCCCGGCGTCGGACACCGGCGCAGTGGAGATGGTGCTGTGGTCGCTGCTCGGCGCGCGCGGGGTCGACGTGCTGGCGTGGGAGAGCTTTGGCGAAGGCTGGATCACCGACATCACCCAGCAGTTGAAGCTGAGCGACGTGCGGCTGCTGCGTGCGGACTACGGCCATTTGCCTGATTTGCAACAGGTTTCGTGGGATCGCGACGTCGTCTTCACCTGGAACGGCACCACCGCGGGCGTCAA
>CAIPXZ010000787.1 GCA_903869075.1 uncultured Myxococcales bacterium
GTCCTGAACTTCGGAGCCACTGTCCTGAACTTCGGAGCCACTGTCCTGAACTTCGGAGGCTCCGTCTTGAACTTCGGAGCCTCCGTCCTGAACTTCGGAGCCTCCGTCTTCAACTTCGGCGGCGCCGTCCGGGGCTTTGGCTGCGTCCGCATCGACGCCGACGGTGTCCTGCGTCGCTGCCGTCGCGTCCGCGGCGACATCGTTCGCGGCGTCGGCTTCGCCCGCTGTGTCGGCATCGGCCGCGACGAACGCCGAGCGCGGTGGCACGGCGATCGTGCAAGCGCTCGTCAGGACTACGAAAATGGCCAGCGCGCGCTTCGGCATCAAAACCGCCCCGCCAGCGCAAAGCCCTGGCCCTGCGGCAGCACCGCGACTTTGGCGTCCCCCGCCGTCAGCACCAGATACGCGCCGACGCCCGCCGCCAGCGCGCCGGTCGCCAGCAGCGCCACGCCGGAGGTTTGCAGCGTGCCGATCGACTGCGCTCGGCTCGTCGCCTGGTCGTAGGTCAGCGCGCCGTGGACAACCGTGCCGTCGTAGTTCAGGTCGGAGTTGAACTGGCCTTCCTGCGCCTTGCCCAGCCCCAGCAGCACAGCGCCGGCGATCGCCAGCGCGCCGCCCGAGCCCAGCGTCCACAAGCCCGCCGTCCGCCGCCCCGACGGCTTCTCCTGCGGCGCGCTCACCTGCGGCGCCACACTCACCGGCTCGACCGGCCGCGGCGGCGGCGGCGTGACCACTGACTCGACCGGCCGCGGCGCGACGACCACCGGCTTGCCGACAGCCGCGTCCAGCATCGCCTGCGCCTCGGCGCGATCGGGCGCATTCGGCGGCGCGCGCTCCAGATAGCTGCGCAGCCACGTCTCGGCCTGCGGCTGGTTCCCGGCTTCCTTGGCCGCCCGCGCCGCTTTGAGCAGCACCGCCAGCCGATCCTGCCGCAGCTGCCACGCCTCGCTGTACGCCGCCGCCGCCACCGGCCACTCGCTGCGCTTGGCCGCGCGGTCGCCCGCCTGGACTTTCTCGTCCGAGCGCACGCCGGCGAATTCCGTCAAATAGCCCTTGGCTTTGGCCACGCGCGCCGGATCGGCCGTGCCCAGGGCGATGAACTGGCGGTAGTGCTCCTCGGCGCGCTCGCCCTGACCGGCAGACTGCTCCGCCCGCGCCGCGCCGTACAGGTAGTTCGGCTCGCTGCCGTCCGTGTGCCACGCTTCCAGGTACGCCTGCGCCGCGCGGTCCATCTCACCGGCCTCAAAAGCCTTGGCCGCCTGCTGGGCCAGCGCCTTCGCGGTCTTCTTGCCGTCAATCGCCAGCGCCGGCTGGAGGTTGACGATCAGCAACAAAAGCGCCGTCAGCACCGGCAGAATCACGCGACGGAGGCGGCGCAGTCCGTTCCTGAGCCTCACGCTGTAAGTCGATCCCGCCATGGCCAAAGTCTAGGTCTGCACACGACTTCGCGTCAACGCGCGCGTTCCGGTTGACGCGGCGGCGGGGACTCCCTACGCTCCAAAGGGCGGAATCACCCCAGCCACAGACACACGCCACATGCCAACCCGAGAAGATGCGCCGCGCGCCCCGACGACCGTTCGCCCGACGACGGCCGAGACGATGTCCGTGACCGGCAACCACCGGATCGAGGGCCCCATCGAGCGGCGGCATTCGCGGCGCGTGACGGTCGATTTGTTCGTGCAGGAAAATGACGGCGAACGGGTGTGGCTGCACCCGGCGACGAACTTGAGCGCGTCGGGCATTTTCATCGAGAGCCACTCGTATTCGCAGCGCAGCGCCAGCGAGCGGCAGTTCATCGAGCTGCAGTTCCAGCTTCCGGACGCGGCGCCGCCGATTCGCGCCCGCGGGCAGGTGCTCGGCGCTCGGCGCGCGCGCGGCTTTGCCCACGGTCTGGCGGTGCGGTTCCTGGACTTGAGCCCGACCGATCGCGACCGGCTGGCGGAATTCGTCGCACGGCGCCTGGCGGCTGGCGATGGCGAAGGCCCGGACGCCGAAGCCGCGCCGACCTGACCGCGCGAATCGCATCCGCCGCGCCGTTGGCGGTTGCCGTTGCCGCCGCATCCGCCTAGACTCCGGCCGCCGTTCGTTGGGCCATCGCCTGCGAAACCCGCCACGCGCCCGAGGTTGCCATGACTGCCACGAACCCCAACGCCCGCGAAACCGTCGTCCTCGGCGTCATCGGCGGCAGCGGCTTGTACGAGATGCCGGGTCTGGAGCGCGTCAAGGAAGTCCGCGTCAGCACGCCATTTGGCGACCCGTCCGACGCGCTGATCGAGGGCTGGCTGGGCGATCAGCAGCTGTTTTTTCTGCCGCGCCACGGCCGCGGGCACCGCTTCACGCCGTCGGAAGTGCCGTACCAGGCCAACATTTGGGCGCTCAAGAGCGTCGGCGTCACGGACATCGTCTCCGTCAGCGCCGTCGGCTCGATGCGCGAGGACATCCACCCCGGCGACATGGTGCTCGTTGACCAGTTCATCGACCGCACGGTGTCGCGGCCGCGGACGTTTTTTGATCGCGGCATCGTCGCCCACGTCGGTTTTGCCGATCCCGTGAGCGCGCGCGTGCGTGGCGCGCTGCTGCGCGCGTGCAAGTCCGTGGGCGTGCGCCACCACGACGGCGGCGCGTACGTCTGCATCGAGGGCCCGCAGTTCTCTACCCGCGCGGAATCCAACACGTTTCGCACCTGGCCGGGCGTCGCCGTCATCGGCATGACCAACTTGCCGGAAGCGCGGCTGGCCCGCGAAGCCGAGATCGCGTACGCGAC
>CAIPXZ010000788.1 GCA_903869075.1 uncultured Myxococcales bacterium
GGTGCAGAGCGGCAGCCACGGCTGGGTCATCGAAAAGATCGGCGAGGAGACGGCGGCGCGCTCCAGCTACCGCAACGTCCTGACGGCGCTGGGTTTTCACGCCGAGATGCACGATCTCGCCTGGCGGCGCTGGGCCGGCTGACGCGGCGACAAAGCCATGACAATTGCCGCTGCCAGCCACGGTTTTTGCGCCGGCAAACCCGCTACACTCCGCCGCGGCCACGTTTGGCTTCGGGGACTCCAGTGGAACACACGCACCGCACCATCATCGAGCCCTTTCGCATCCGCGCGGTCGAGCCGCTGGGCATCACGACGGCTGCTGAGCGCGAAGTTGCGCTCAAGCGCGCGGAATTCAATCCGTTTTTGCTGCACGCCGACGAGGTGCTGATCGACCTGCTGACCGACTCCGGTACCGGCGCGATGTCGGCGGCGCAGTGGGCGGCGCTGATGATTGGCGACGAGTCGTATGCCGGCTCGCGCTCGTTCTACCGGCTGGAAAGCGTTGTGCGGGCGCTGACCGGCATCCGCAACGTGATCCCGACGCACCAGGGCCGCGCGGCGGAGCACATCCTGTTTTCGGCGCTGCTCAAGCCCGGCAACGTTGTGCCGGCCAACGCGCACTTTGACACGACGCGCGCCAACGTCGAGTTCCTCGGCGGCATCGCGGTCGACCTGCTGTACGATGAAGCCATGGATCCGCAAGCAGATTTGCCATTCAAGGGCGACGTCGACCTGGGCAAGCTGCGCGACGTGCTGACGCGGGAGGGCAGCAACGTGCCGTGCGTCATGGTGACCATCACCAACAACCGCGGCGGCGGCCAGCCGGTCAGCTTGGGCAACATGCGCGCCGTCCGCGCGCTGTGCGACGAGTTCAAGGTGCCGCTTTTCCTCGACGCCGCGCGCTTTGCCGAGAACAGCTGGCTCATCAAGATGCGCGAGCCCGGCCAGGGCGACCGCACCGCGACGGAGATTGCCCACGAGACGTTTCGCCTCGCGGACGGCTTCACGCTGTCGGCGAAGAAGGACGGATTGGTCAATATCGGCGGGCTGTTGGGCATCAACAACGATGCGCTGGCGGAGCTTTGCCGCACGCGCCTCATCCTGACCGAAGGCTTTCCGACCTACGGCGGGCTGGCCGGACGCGACCTGGAAGCGCTGGCGCAAGGCCTGCAGGAAGTGCTCGACGAGGACTACCTGCACTACCGCCACGCGTCTGTGCGCTACGTTTTTGACCGCCTGGACAAGCTGGGCGTGCCGATGATGCGACCGCCGGGCGGCCATGCCGTGTACCTGGACGCCGGGGCGTTCGCGCCGCACTTGCCGAAAAACCAGTTCCCGGGCGTGGCGCTCGTCAACGCGCTGTACCTGGAAGGCGGCGTGCGCGGCGTGGAGGTCGGCTCGCTGATGTTTGGCAAGCCGGCGACGCCGAGCGAGCCCGAGGAACTGGCGGCGCTTGAGCTCGTGCGGCTGACCTTTCCGCGGCGAACGTACACGCAGAGCCACATGGACTACCTCGTCGAGGTCGTCAGCCACGTGTGGTACCACCGCGACAAGCTGCCGGGCTACGCGCTGCTGGAACAGCGGCCGGTGCTGCGCGCGTTCACGGCCAAGCTGGCGCCGCTGGCGTGACGGCTACTGCAGCTGCGCGCGGCCATGCCAGACGCCGCAGCGCTTGCCGCCGATCTTGGGCGTGTCACACCGCCGCACGGTGATGGCCAGCGTGTCACCGACGCGCGCGCCGATGGCGGTGAACGGGATCATGCACTCCGCGACCCACTCTTCGTCGTCGTCATCCGGCTTGTTGAGCGTGCCGTCCATCTCGATCGCACACGTCGCGCTTGCCGTCGGCGCGTGGGCGTCGACACCCGCCTGCCGGCGCTCGCCATCGGCCCAGATCCACAGCTGGTAGGGCGGATCAACGCCAGGCCGCTGAATTTGCACCTCAAACGCGTCCTCTTCCACCGTCGTCGGCGTCGTCGGCTTGGCGGCGGCGGCGACGATGTCCTCGTCCGCGGCGTACAGCCCCAGCAGGATCCGCGTGCCGTCATTGGCCAGCCGCAGTTCGGAATGTGGCACCGCCAGCAGCCCGGTCTTTTCGTCGCTAAAGCCGCCGGAATGGGTCGCCGCGCGCCACACGGACTCGGAGAGCTCGCCGTCCAAGGCGATCGGCTGGCTCGTGCGCGGCGCCAGCAGCGGCAGCTCGGGCTGCGTCACCGGACGCGGATTGGCGGGCGGCGCCGGCGCGGGCTTGGGCACGGCCACGGGCAACGGCGCGGGCGGCCGCCGGCACGCGGGCGCGAGCGTGCACGACGCGAGGAGCAGCAAAGTGGCGAGCTTACGGTGCGGGCGAGCCATCGGCCTTGATCGCGAATGTGGAGGTCGTCTGACCGGTTGAATAATCCACGGCGCGGAACTCGATCGCCGCATCAGCGCGGCGCTTGACTAGCACGTAGCCGTAATTCACGCCACCGCTCAGCGGCGCGCCGCCGTTGCCGACGATGATCTCATGCGTGTCCGATTTGTACTGGTACGTGTGCGTGTGGCCCACAAGCCGCAGCGTTACCGGGTGTTTGTTGATGATGGCCTCGCTTGGCTTGACGCCGGGCGCCGTGTTCGCCGCCGCCGGCTCGTGGCGCACGACGAAAGTGTACGTCGTCGGCTTGGCCAACTCTGCTTCCAGCCAGGTCCCCTGCGCCGCGCTCCAGGCATTGGCGGCGATGAAGACGAATTTCGCGGTCCAGCTGCCATCCGCGGCGCTGACGTTGAAGGTGTAGTACGGGTCGCTCAGGCCGATCGGCGCCAGCATCTTGGTCAGATAGCTGTTGAAATTCGCAGTGATTCCGTCCTTGTTGCCGACGCCGCAGTTGGACGTCGTGGCGCCGGTGCACTCGTGGTTGCCCATCGCCGGCAGCCGCAGGCCGCTGTAGGCCGCCGCCGCGCCGAGGTACAAGTCCAGCTGCGGCGCCGCCTGCGTACCGTACGCCGAGGCGAACATGTAATCGCCCGTCGTCACCGCAAACGGCACGCCGCTGCCCTGCACGCCTTGCCAGATCTTCTTGGCGATCGCCGCCGGATAGCCCGCCGTGTCCTCGATGATCGCCGGTCGCGTATCGCCGACGATCGCGAATGCAAGCTCCGGCAGCGTGCCGCCCGCCGGCGTCAACGAGCCCGGCGGCACGTCCATCGGCTGCACGTCCCGCGGTCCCAGGTCTTCCACCAGCGTCGCGTCGGCGCTGTCGCACACCAAGCCCGTGGGCGAGGCGACGCACTTGCACGCGGCGTTGTCGCAAAACCAGCCGCCGTAGCAGCCGTTTGTCTGGCAGCCGCTGGCGCCGCAGCCGGTGCAGCAGCTGGGCGTCGTCGGGTCGTCAAATTGGCATGTGCCGCTGCTGTCGCCGGTGCCGATTGCCGAGCCGCAGCTGGCGACGTCGGGTACGCAGGCTTTGACGGACTCGCCGGCTTCGGTGATGAGCGTCTTGCAGCTCAAGCCGGCGGCGCAGGTCGTGCTGCTGCAATCGGCGGCGCAGTAGGTGTCGGCGGCGAATTGGACGCACCAGTCGGCGCCGCAGTCGGCGCGCTGCACGCACGGCTGGCACGTCCACGCGACGCCGGTGTCCGCGGTGGCCTTGGCGCCGGTGGCATCGAGCTGCGCACAGCCGACCGCGACGCCGATGCCGAGCAGCAGGCACACGAGCGAGACGTGACGCAACACGGCAAATCCGGGGCGCTTGGCGGGAAAAAGGCAGAGCATGCGGACCCAACGGCGAAGCGCGCCGAAGGGCCAGCATACGTTCTGCGCCGAAGTGCCGCAACCGCGCGGCGTTCGCGATTACGCGCCGGGGCGCATGGCTTCGACTTCGAGGTCGACGTCGATCTCGTCGCCGACGACGGCGCCGCCGGTCTCGAGCAGCTGGTTCCACACGAGGCCGAATTCCTTGCGGGAAATCTTGGTGTGCGCGCTGAAGCCGAGGCGGACGTTGCCCCACGGGTCCTTGCCTTCGCCGCTGGCCTCGCCGGTCAGGACGACGGGCTTGGTGGTGCCGCGGATCGTCAGGTCGCCGGTGACGGTGATGTTGTCGCCGCTTGTCTTCACGCCGGTCGAAACGAACGTAATCGTCGGGAATTCCGCGGTGTTCAAGAAGTCGCCGGAGCGGAGGTGGCCGTCGCGGTCGGCGATGCCGGTGTCAATGCTGCTCGCGTCGATGGTGACGGTCGCCTTGCCGGCGCTGAGCTGACCCGGCGTGGCGTCCAAAGTGCCCTCCCACTTGCCGAAGTGGCCGCGCACTTTGGCGAACATCATGTGGCGAACGCGAAACGAGATGCTTGAGTGACCGATATCAAATTGCCAGGTAGCCATGAGAAACCCTCCAGTTGAGGCCGTCGACGACGGCGATGGGAGCAAGGTAGCAGCCGCGGCTGGCGAAACAAGCAGGCCGCGCGCCACAACATCGTTTCTTGGTGGAAACAATCAGCCGATCCGGCTCACAAAACCGCGTCGCCGTGGCGAAAATGCGCCTTGCTGCGCGCCAACGCCTCGGGCACCGGCATGGCGGCGGTCATGACAAGCGCGCACTCGTCGTAATCCGTCGGACGCCAGGCAAAGGCCACGAGCGACATCGCGACCACGTTGGCGACCGCCACCGCTTCCAGCGCCCAGAACGGCCGCACCGCCGCGATGATCGCGCCGACAAAGTACACAGCCGCCGGCACGAACAGCCGCCGCCACTGCGTTGCCGCCATCATCGCCACGACGACGCCGATGATGACGAGGTCAAAACACACCGTGGCGCCGAACGGCATGGCGAAATACCAAGCAAAACAGCGGGAAATGAACGTGCCGATGACCGCGACCATGCCGCTGGCGATGACGCTGCGGTTGAGCTTGCTGCGAAACAGCGACTCGCGCGCCCAGACCGCGGCGAAGATCATGAACGCGGCGAAGATGCCGGTGGTGGCGACGTGGCCGCCGTGGGTCGGCGCCATCTTGCCGGTTTTGGACAGGTAGTCGACCGTCAGCGGCAGCACCGACCAGATCACCGCCAGCGCCAGCGCCAGAAAGCTGCGGGTGCGCGCACCGATGCGCGGGTCAAAATCCGCTTCCAGCTTCGCCAGTTTTTGCGCCCGCGCCGCCGCCAACCGCTTGCCATCTTCCAGCTGCTGCGCCAGCGCCGGGCTCGGCTGCGGGAGTTCCGCCAGGTGCGCCGCCGCCGCCCGCAGGTCGCCGTCCGCCAGCTGCCAGGCGATGTACGGCTCCAGCAGCGACTGCAGCTCCGCCACCGCCTGCGCGTTTTCCGGCCACGACCGCAGCGCCTCGCGCAGCGCCAGCCGCCCCTCGGCAAAAGCCGCCGCCAGCTGCGTCTCGGCCTGCTCCAGTGCCGCCGCGGGCGGCTCGGTCATGGCCCGCAGCGTCTGCGCCAGCGCCAGGTTGTCGTCAAAATCGCGGCGCCGTTCGCGCGCCGCCGCCAGCAGCCGCATGGACTGGCGGTGCTGCAAGAACGTCGCCAGCGCCAGCCGCAGCTCGCCCGCCGAGGCGTACCGCGCCGCCGGATCGCGCGCCATCGCCTTGTGCAGGATCGCCTGCAGCTCGTGCGGCAGCGCGTCTTCGTAGGCAAAAGGCGCGCACTCAAACGCCGCGAACAGCACCTCGTACACCGACGCGCCGACAAACCGCGGCTGACCGGTCACGATGTGGTGCAGCAGCGCGCCGAGCAAAAACACGTCGCTGCGCACGCTCAGCTGCGCGCCGTCGCCCTCGACCATCTCCGGCGCCATGCACGACGGCGTCCCCGCCACAAGATTGGCATCACGCGCCAGCGGCAGCGCGCCCGAACGGTCATCCGCGAGCGCGACGGCGATGCCCCAATCCAGCACGTACACCTCACCGTAGCGGCCGACCATGACGTTGTCCGGCTTGAGATCGCGGTGCAAAATGCCCTTGCCGTGCGCGTACGCCATGGCGTGGCACACGCGCAGCAGCACTTCCAAGTGCCAAATCAGCGGCTCGCGCGGATCGTCGCGCAGCAGCGGGTGCTGCGGATCGCGCAGCACCGCCGACCACGCGGTGCCCTCGACGCGCTTCATCACCAGCATCGGCGCGCCGTCTTCGTTCTGCCCAAGCGCGTAAACCGGAATGATGTCTGGATGTTCCAGGCTGCCGGTAATCAGCGCCTCGTGCAGCAGCTTGCGGATCGCGTCCGGCGTGGCCTGCCCCGTGCGCAGCGACTTGACCGCGACCTCGCGCCCGAGCGCCAGCTGCCGCGCCGCGCGGACGACGCCCATGCCGCCTTCGCCAATCGTCGCGCCCAGCGCCAGCTCCGGCGGCGCATCGTTCGCCGGCTGGGTCAGCCGCGGCAGGGACGCGACACGCAGCGCCAGCGCCAGATCCTCGGTGGACGGCGGCGGCAACAGCGTCGCCCGCGGCTCCAGCTGCGCCGTGCGCGCCGCCAGATCCTGCGCCGCCCACAGCGTGGCAAACGCCTCACGCCGATTCAGCTTATGCGCCCCCGCACCCATCGCCACCTTGCGCCTGTTCCGCCCGCCCATCGCCGCGGAGGCCCTAAGGTAGGCGGGCCGCCGACGCGCCGCAAGTCCAAACGCGTGCTGCGCGATGCAACGCAAAATCGTCGGTGGCACCAACAAAAAATCCTAACAAAGCGCCGCTTGACGCCACGGCAACAACGGCAGACCATGGCCATCGACCAAACATATTGCACGCATGCATTGCAGGCATGGGGGTCAAAATGCTGAACGCTGATCGCCAGTTGCCAGAACCTGCGATGCCTCCCCAGCGCCTGATTCAGGCGGCAGCAGCCGTGCTCTTGCCGCTGCTCGCCTTGGCCATCCAGTGGCTGTTGTGGCCGTGGATCGCGCCGTTTGTCTGGTTCCTGTTCTTCCCCACGGTCTTCTTCGCCGCACGCCTCGGCGGCCTGCGCTCCGGCATCGCGGCGACGCTGTTCAGCACGATTCTTGTGTGGTTTTTCTTCATCAGTCCCCAGCTTTCGTGGAAGCTGGACCACCCGACGAGCCTGCTTTCAGTTGTGCTGTTTCTGGTAATGGGCGTGCTGACAAGCGACAGCGAGGGTCGGCTGCGCCGCGCCCAACGCAAACTCGCGGCTTCCTTGGAAGAATCGCGGCTCGCCAATGCGCGGATCACCGAGCTGTACCAAGCGACGCTGGAGCTGGATCGCGTCAAGACCCAATTTTTCTCCAATGTTAGCCATGAGTTGCGCACGCCGCTGACGCTGATCCTCGGGCCGCTGAACCAGCGCTTGGCGGCCGGCAACCTGACCGACGAGGAGCGACGTGCCACGGAAATGATGCTGCGCAATGCGCAGTTGCTGTCCCACCACGTCACGGACTTGCTGGACGCCGCCAAGCTTGAATCTGGCGCAATGACAGCCAGTTACAGCCAGAGCGACGCAGCCGCGTTGCTGCGGGCGACCACCAGCCAGTTTCAGGAATTTGCCCAGCAGGAAGCGATCGCGTTGGAAGTGCAAGCGCCGGCACAGTGCAACGGCGAATTTGATTCTGAAAAACTGCAGCGAATCCTCATGAATTTGCTGGCGAATGCCGTTCGCTTTACGCCGCGTGGCGGACGCATTCGCGTGGAACTTGTGGCCGACCCGGACAAGATCGTCCTGGAAGTCGCGGATAGTGGCCCAGGCGTGCCGCTCGGGGCGCGCGAGCGCGTGTTTGAGCGGTTCCGCCAGCTCGATGGCAGCGCCGAGCGGCGGTTCGGAGGCACCGGGCTTGGACTAGCGATCGTCAAGGATCTTGTGGCCTTGCACGCGGGTACCGTGCGCGTGAGCCAGGCGCCTGAGGGCGGCGCGCTGTTTCGCGTCGAGCTGCCGCGCCGCGCACCGGCGGGCGTCAGCGTGCAACCGACAGCTGGCGCGCTGGAACCGATGCCGGCCGCGCGGCTGCCCAGTCCCGCGGCGCGTGCGCCGTCCACGAGCCTGGCGTCCGTCGGCAAGCCGGTCGTGCTCGTTGTCGAGAACGCGTTCCTGGCGGACAGCCTGCGGCCGCAGTACCGCATCGTGAGCGCGTTTACCGGCCAGGAGGGCCTGGACCGGGCGCGCGCCGTACGGCCAGAGCTGATTGTTTGCGATCTGATGATGCCGGAGAAGTCGGGGGACCGGCTGATCGCGGAGCTGCGCCTGGATCCCGCCCTGCAAGATGTGCCGATCGTCGTGGTGACGGCCAAAGCCGACGACGCGATGCGACTGCAGCTGCTGCAAAGCGGCGTACAGGACTACTTCAACAAGCCATTCGCGGTGCCGGAGCTCGTGGCGCGCGTCGACCGGCTGATTGACGATCGCAAGCGCGCGGCGGAGCGGCTGGAGCAGAGCGAGACGCGGTTCCGGGCGACTTTTGAGCAGGCGGCCGTCGGCATCGCCCTGCTGGACACCGACGGACACTGGCAGCGAGTGAATCACAAGCTATCGGAAATCCTTGGCTATCGCGCCGACGAGCTGCTGCGCCTGTCCATGCAGGATGTGGCGCACCCGGACGACCGGCGCCGGCAGGAGGTCGAGATCCGCGCGGTCGTGGCAGGCGAAGTCGGCCACTTCAGCTTGGAGACGCGCTATTTGCGCAAGAACGCCACGGCGGTTTGGACCAACCTGACGGTGACGGTGGCGCGGCGCGACGATGGCGCCCCGGACTACCTCATCGCCGTGCTGGAGGACGTGGACCGGCGCAAGGCGGCGGAAGCGGCGTTGGTGGCGAGCGAGGCGGCGGTTCGGTCGGCGCAGCGCATCGCCGACGTGGGCGACTGGCACTGGGACGTCCGGAGCGATAAGCACACCTGGTCGGAGCAGGTCTACCTGACCTACGGGCGCGACCCGAAGCTGCCGGCGGCGGTGTACCCGGAGGTCGCGCAGTATTTTACGCCCGAAAGTTGGCGGCAGCTGGCGGCGTCCGTCGAGAACTGTCTGGTGACCGGCACGTCGTATGCGTGCGACGCCGAGGTCGTGCGGCCGGACGGCACCCACCGCTGGATCGTCGCCCGCGGCGAAGCGACCCGTGACGCGGAAGGCGCCGTCATCGAGATGCGCGGCACGGTGCAGGACATCACAGCCCGCAAGCTGGCGGAGCGCGCGCAGCAGTTCTTCAGCGAGGCGCTGCGTCAGGCGACCCAGCCGCTGCTGCTGGCGGATCCGCAATGTCTGATCACCTACGCCAACCCAGCGTTTTGCAACCTGTTTGGCTACACGCTTGCCGAGCTTGTTGGCAAGCCGGTCAGCGTGCTGTCCGGTCCGTGGCCGGAGGCGCAAATGGCGCAGGTGGAGCTTGTGGCGCGGGCGCGCGCGACCGGCGCAGCGATGGCCGAGATGCGTCGCGCCGCGCGGGATGGCGCGACGATCCCGACGCTTGTCAACCTCGGGCTTGTCCGCGACGCCGCCGGAGAGCCGCAAGGCTTCGTGGCCACGTACGTCGACTTGCGGCCGACGCTCGCGCGCGAGGCTGAGCTGCACAAGCTGTCGCTGGCGGTCGAGCAGAGCCTGGAGAGCATCATCATCACGGACATCGCCGGCGAGATCGAGTACGTCAACGCGGCGTTTGTGCAGGTGACGGGCTACAGCCGCGCCGAGGCGATCGGCAAGAATCCGCGCTTTCTCAGCTCGGGCAATACGCCGCCGGCGAGCTACCTCGCGCTGTGGAAGGCGCTGCCGCACGGGCAAGCCTGGCACGGCGAATTCATCAACCGCCGCAAGGACGGCCGCGAGTTCATCGAGTCTGCGCATGTGACACCGATCCGCCAGGAGGACGGCCGCATCACCCACTACGTCTCGGTCCAGGAAGACGTGACCGAAAAACGGGGCCTTGCGCGCGAGCTGGACGGGTACCGGCACCATCTGGAGGACCTGGTGGCGCAGCGCACGGTGGAGCTGCACGACGCCCGGACGCAGGCGGAAGCCGCCAATCACGCCAAAAGCGCTTTCCTGGCGAATATGAGCCACGAGATCCGCACGCCGATGAACGCGATCCTCGGCCTGACGCACCTGCTGCGGCGCAGCGGCCTGCCGGCGAAGCAGAACGCGCAGCTGGCGGAGATCGAGGCGGCGAGCCAGCACTTGCTGACGGTCATCAACGATGTCCTGGACTTGTCGAAGGTCGAGGCGGGTCGCTTGCACCTTGAATCCGTGGATTTTGCCTTGGACGGCATCCTCAACCACGTGCGGGCGCTGATCGCCGGCGACGCCAAGGCCAAGGGTCTGGTTGTGCGTCTGGACACGGACGACGTGCCGCGATGGCTGCGCGGCGACAGTACCCGGCTGCGGCAGGCGCTGCTGAACTACGCCAGCAACGCCGTGAAGTTCACCGAGCACGGCGAGATCTGGCTGCGCGCCAAGTGCCTCGCCGACGAGGGCGAGACGCTGCGCGTGCGGTTTGAGGTCGCCGATACCGGCATCGGCGTGGCGCAGGAGCACCTGGCGACGCTGTTCGAGCCCTTCGTCCAAGGCGATGTGTCGACGACGCGGCGCTATGGCGGCACGGGCTTGGGCTTGGCGATCACGCGGCGGCTGGCGCGGCTGATGGGCGGCGATGCGGGCGCCGAGAGCACGCCCGGCAAGGGCAGCACGTTCTGGTTTGAGGTTCGGCTTGCGCGGGGCCACGAAGTCGCGGCTGACGCCGAAGCCGACCCGGTCACCGATGCCGAGGCGGCGATTGCGCGGCGCGCGCCGGGTCTGCGGGTACTGCTTGTGGAGGACAATCTGGTCAACCGCGAGGTCGGCCAAGCGCTGCTGGAGCGCGTCGGCTTTGCCGTGGATACCGCCGGGGACGGCGTGCTGGCGCTGGAGCAGATCGCCGCGCACGCCTACAGCTTGGTGCTGATGGACGTGCAGATGCCGCGGATGGACGGCAGGACGACGACCCGGGCGATCCGCGCCCTGCCCGGCCACGCCGCCCTGCCGATCGTGGCGATGACAGCGAATGCCTTTGACGAGGACCGCGGCGCCTGCCGGGAAGCGGGGATGAACGACTTTGTCGCCAAGCCGGTCGACCCGGCGCTGATTTACGCGACCCTGCTGCGCTGGCTGCCGCCGCCGGTCGCGGCGACGGTCGCGCTGCCGGTCGCCGCGCTGCCGGTCGCCGCGCCGCCGCCAGCGAGCTTGGCGGCGCAGCTGGCGGCGATTCCCGGGCTGGACGTGCAGCGGGGCCTGTCCATCGCCTGGGGTGATGTCAATGAATTCCTGCGGTATTTGCGGATGTTCAGCGAAGCGCACCACCTGGAGATGCAGGCGGTGCTGCGCTGTCTGGCGGCCGGAGAGCTGGAGCAGGCACAGCGGCTGGCGCACAGCCTCAAGGGCAGCGCGGGGACGGTCGGCGCGAAACGGATCGCTGAGCTGGCGGCGGCGGTGGAGCTGACGCTGCGCACGCACGGGGACCGCGAGGCGTGCGTGGCGCAGGCGCGCGAGACGGACGTGGCGCTCGATGCGCTGCACAAGGCGCTGGCGGCGATGCCGGCGAGCGGAGACGACGCGGAGAACGGCGGCTGACGCGACCCCGCCGGCGCACGGTAGTGCGAAGCGCCTCCGACCGGAGGTCCGCAACGCCCGACCGAGCGGCAAGCCCGGTGACGGACGGGAGCGCCCCAAAACCAGAATCAGCCGGATGGCGGAATTCGGGCAAAACCGCTTGGCCGGAACTTGGCAATTTGTTTGGGATTTTGCTACCGCGCCATCGTCATCGTTGTCCGATTGCCGCTCGTTGTATTCGCGGCCGGATGGCGGGCTCGGAGACAC
>CAIPXZ010000789.1 GCA_903869075.1 uncultured Myxococcales bacterium
CGACGTGGTCGAGGCTGGCGATGACGGTATCGCGCCTGGCACCGACTTGGCGAACGCTCGTCGACTGGTCTCGGAGCATGGCGTCGACCTTCGCTTTGCTCAGGCGCTTGGCTGGATGGTCTGGAATGGCACACGTTGGGAGCGCGACGACGGAGACGCCAAGGTCATGCAGCGTGCGATGAAGGTCGCCCGCGCACTTGGCCGCGAGGCGGCCGCAGAGCTGGCCCGATTCGGTCCAGACGACCGTTCGCCGGAGGCCCGCCGTGCCAAAGATCAGTACCGTCAGGCCGTGCGAGCGCAATCGCAAGCCGGGCTGGCGGCAATGGTCAAGCTGGCGAACTGGATGCCCGAGATCGCGGCGCAAGCCTCTTCCTTTGACGTTGACCCGTTCCTGCTGAACACGCCGACCGGCATCGTGGACCTGCGGACAGGCAGAATCATCGCGGTCGGCGACGAAGCGCGCGCTTACCTTTGCTCTAAGTGTACGACGGTCGGCTACGACCCGAACGCAACGTCGCCGCGTTTTGACAAGTTTCTCGGCGAGGCTCTACCGGATCTCGGCACGCGCGAGTTTGTTCAAGCATTTCTCGGCTATTGCGTGACGGGCCTGGTGCGAGAGCACGTTTTTCCTATCTGGATTGGCGCGGGTCGCAATGGCAAGGGTGTGCTGGCTGGTCAAGCGGCTCGGGTCCTCGGCGACTACGCGGTGACCGTCGACCCGAGCCTCCTGCTGGAGCGCACTGGCGACGCGCACCCGACGGAGCGCATGCCGCTGTTCCATGCGCGGTTTGTGTATTCATCGGAGCCAGACCGGCGCATGGGGCTTTCGATGGCAGTGGTAAAACGCCTGACGGGTGGCGATGACATGACGGCGCGCCTCATCGGACGCGATACCCTGACCTGGTCGCCCACGCATAAGCTGCTCCTGTTTGCCAATCACAAGCCGAAAATCGCGGCGGTCGATTCGGACACTGCTACGTGGGATCGGCTCCGAATCGTGCCGTGGACGCAGGAGTTCAGCGTCGCCAAGGGTAATCAGGATCCGCAGCTGAATGAGAAGCTGGTGAGCGAGTCCGCCGGAATCCTGCGGTGGCTGATTGACGGCTGCTCGCGCTGGCTGGCGGAGGGTCTGCCGTACCCCGAGTCCGTGCGCGCGGCGACCAGCACGCACCGGGAAGACTCTGACATCATAGGCAACTTCATCCAGGACTGTTGCGAGATCCTCCCCAACTGGGACGGTGCGGAGTGGCGTGAGGAGGCGGTGGGTCTACGCCGCAAGTTTGAAGAATGGTGCGCGGGCGAAGGCCACACCCATGCGCCAAATCCTGCGGTATTCAAGGATCGCCTGGAGAAGGCGGGCGCAGTGCATCCGGACGACAAGAGCTATCCAGGCGGCAAGTCCAACGGCGCGAAGTACTGGCGCTGCATCCGACTCCTTAAAACCGGACGATGATAGGCGACGCCCCTGCGCTGACCCTCGCTCATTTGCGCGTAACCATCTGTAATTGCTAAATAATTCAGCAAGGGTCAGCAGGGCCGCTGCTCGGGGCCTCCGCTGGGATGGGAGTTCAGGTGATCATCACGAAATTTTCTTGAGGGCCTCTGATTGGTGCCCCTCTGACCCTATAACGTCGATTTACTTGTTCTTTCATTGGCTTGACTCAGGGCAATCAGCAGGGTCAAGCAGGGGCACGGGCTGTCGGGCGACCCTGTCAGGTGCGGACGCGAAAGCCGGGCGAAACGTCGTTCGCCTCATCGTCCTCGGTTGGACGCGCAATTTGCCAATCCCGGTAGCGCCAAGCCCTACGCCTTGAACCAGTTCTCGCGGTGCCACCCCAAGTACGCCCGGTGCCCCGCCGAGAGCCGCTCCACCCGCAGCGGTTCCGCCACGGAAAGCAGCGCCCGTGCTGCGGCGTCCAGCCGCGTGGACACCACCACGGCCCAGTCGTCGGCCACCGTCATGAGCTCGATGTCAAACACGGCATCCAGGTGCGGCGCCAGCAGCAGGCCGTTGTTGACGTCCAGCTGCTCCGGGTTCGTCTCGCACGCCGCCCACCGCTTGATCTGGCTCGCGCGCAGCACCTCCGGCACCGCCAGGTGATCGCGCAGCGCCCTTCCCAGTGGCGTAGCAGGCCGGCGCGAAACACCTCCTGGCCCACGCGCTGCACGGCCAGCCGCAGGACTTCGGTCGTCGTCGGCGTATCGCGCACCTTGTGCTCGAAAACGTGCAGCACTTCGTCCGGCAGCGTGTTCGCCAGCACCTGCGCGCAGCGAATCAGAGTGCGCAGGCCGTCAATCGCCGTCGCGGTCACGGCGCCCAGCGGGCCTGGCGGCCACGGGTTGGTCATCGCCGGTGCGGTTTCCGCCAGCGCAACGGCGACCGTATGCTTGGACA
>CAIPXZ010000790.1 GCA_903869075.1 uncultured Myxococcales bacterium
GCGCTGGAAGTGCTCGCGCTGCTTGGGCTTTTGGCGTGGCTGGTGCTGGCGTGGCGACGCGCTGAGCCCGCGGCGCTCGGCTGGTGGCAGACGGGCGTGGCGGTGCTGCTGCTGGCACTGATGCTGCGGTTCGCCGTGCCGCCGGCGCTGAGCAATTGGTACACGACGGTGCTCGGCCAGGCCGACGCGCCGCAGGTGGATCGCTATGGTTCCGGGCACATCGCGCTGCAGTGGCTGCTGCGCGCGGCGCTGCCGTGGGGCGACCGCGTCCTGTTTGCCGCCAACCAACTGCTGGGCGCCGCCATCGTGCCGCTGTGGCTTGTGGTGCTGCGTCAGCGCGGCGTGGACCTGCGCACTGCCGGGTTGGCGGCGGCGCTGCTGGCGGTGCTGCCGTTGCACGTGCGGCTGAGCAACTCGGCGTCCGAGCACGTGCTGGCGGCGTTCCTGTGGCTGGCAGCGCTGGCGACCTGGCAAGCGGCGCTGCGGGCGCGTACGCGCGCGGGCGTGGTGGCGCTGGGCAGTCTGGCGGCGGTGCTGGCGGTGCTGTCGGCGCTGACACGCGTCGATGCCACAGCGCCGCTGGCGGCGATCGCCGGTTGGACGCTGCTGGCGGATCGCCGTGAGGCGCCGATGCCGCTGCCGCGCCGGGTCGCCTTCAGCCTGGCGTGGCTGGCGGTGTGGGCGCTGGCGCTGGTGGTCGTGCTGCCGCTCGTGCATGTAGCGGTGGTGGAGCAAGGCACGCCGCTGCCGCACTGGGCGGAGCGGCGCCAGGCGCTGCACGATTTCTTGCCGGGTCTCGGGCGGCTGGCGTTCGCCGCGCCGGGCTGGATTGGCCCGTTGGTTGGGGTCGCGGCGCTGGCGGGACTCGTCGTCGGCCTGCGGCAGCGGCCGTGGCTGACGCTGCTGGCGGTGGCGACTGTGCTGACGGTGCCGTTGGGCATCGGCAGAAGTCCCTACGATTTCATCATGATGCGCTACTATCTGCCGCTCGTGCCGCTTGTGACGCTGTGGGCGGCGCTGGCGCTGGCGCCGCTCTGCCGCCGGCGGTGGGTGGCGCCCTTGCTGCTGCTGGCGGTTGTGGCGCGGGCGTGGCCGGCGTGGCAGGTGCAATACACGTTCCAGGCCGAGTACGCCTGGCTCCGCACGCAACTCCAGATGCAGCCTCAGGATTGCACGATCGCGCAGATTGGCGTGAGCCATCGGCGGACGCTGTCGAACGACGTCGACTGCTGCCTGGACCTGACGCGCAATCCGCTCGTCGCGCAGCTGCCGGGGCGGCAGTTCGTGCTGACTGACACCCGCGCGGAGCTGCAGGCGGCGCCGGGCCGCTGCCTGCTGTACTACGAAGGCGCCGTGTGCGCGCTGCAGCCGACGCCCGAGGTGCGGCAGCGCAATCCGCAGGAACTAGCGTGGTTCCAGAATGCATGCACGGACTTGCGGCGCACCGACGGCCTGACGCCGCTGGCCGAGACGCGCGTGACGCCGTACAGCCACACGGACGCCTTCGCCGGCCAGCCCGTGCCGCTACGGCTGTGGCGGGTCGCGCGGTAAGACTTCAGATTTTGCTGGGCAATCCTCAGTAATCCGTGGATTTTTTGGCGCTGGCCTTCTCCTTTTTCTTCTTCTGCTTCTCGGCAGTCGAGAGCTTGGGCTTGTTGGTTTTGGCCGCTTTTTGTTCGCCTTTGGGCATCGGATCTCCTTGGTTTGCGCCGGGCTGGGCCGCGCGCTGCTGGCATCATGGGCCAGCGGCGCGCGGTTGTATACCGGCTGCGCGCACGGCCGCTGCGGCTTAACACTGCTCATTGAATTCAATTTTGCCACATCAACAGATATGGGAATTTGTGGGAGGGCCCCAACCCGCCACCGCCGCCAAGCTCCCGGTCGTCGGCCGGGCAAACCGGTCCGTCGACGCGGGGAGGTCCTCCCGAGGCCTCCCCTGCGCAAAGTGCGCCGCGCGCATGTCTGGCGCGCGCGTACGCCCCGGAGCGCGCGCGAGCGGCGGCAGGGTGGTCACTGCCGCAAGAGGATGTTCGGGCGGCGGCGGTTTTTGCCGCGGTGGCGGCCAAAGAAGAAACCCTGCAACCGAATCCCCGCGCAAACTAAGCGAATACGCTGCTGCTAGATCGCCCGCATCCGGTTGTTCTTGGCCTCGTGCGTCAGTTCCGCCAGGCCCAGCGCTTCCAGCAGCGGCGGCAGGTAGACGCCAAACCGGCCGCGCAGCCCCTTCTTCAGGCCGTACCAGCCGCCCACCGGGTTGTCCGCCGCGCGCCCCCACGCCTCCACCGTGCCAGGCGCCGCCGGCTTTTGCTCGTCCGCGCCGCCCAGCGGCAGCCAGTCGCCGTGCGCTTTGAGCATCGCGTGCAAATCGGCAATCGCCCGCGCGTCGTACCGCAGCTGCGTGCCGCCGACCTGGCAGATCAGCGCCGGCGGGTCGGCCGCATCGTCGCGCCAAATTGTGTAGGCCGACGTCCCCGGCGGGGTCGTCAGCTGCCAGGGATCAAGCTTGGTTCCAGTGCCAGTTGCCATCGGTGCGCTCCCGTGTCGGTGTCCGCGCAACCGTACCAGCGGCGGCGGACGCCGACAACGCTTTTTGCGGGCAGTTGCGCGGCACCGCCACGGCGCATACGCTTGCAGCCCGCAGCCACTTGGACGGGCCCCCCGACCATGACCGAGACGCCCCGGCAGCCCAGTGACGACGCCGCGCGCGAGGCCTTCCTCGCCGCGATCGGCCATGAAATGCGCACGCCGCTGGGCGCGATGCTGGGCCTGACGGAGCTGGCGCTGAGCTCGGATTCGCCCGCCGAGATCCGCGATTGCCTGCTGCGCGTGCAGCGCAACGGCATGGCTTTGCTCAGCCTTGTCAATGACTTGCTGGACGTCTCGAAGATCGAGCACGGCGAATTCGACCTCGACGAGCGGACGTACGACATCCAGGCGCTTGTCGATGACGTGCTGGATGCGCTGGCGGCGCGGGCGGCGCAGAAGAACCTGGAGCTGCGGGCGCACGTGGACGCCGAGGTGCCGGCGTGGCTGCGCGGCGATCCGAACCGGCTGCGGCAGGTGCTGATGAACCTGATGGGCAACGCCGTGAAATTCACGCCGCGCGGCGCTGTCACGCTGTACGTCGCCGTCGCCGGCGAGCGGCTGGAGCTGCGGGTCGTCGACACCGGCATCGGCATGGACGCGGACGACGCGGCGCGCGCTTTCGACAAATTCTGGCGCAGCGCCAAGGTCCGCGGCTATGGCGGCACCGGGCTGGGCCTGGCCATCACCCAGGCGATCGTGGTGCGGATGGGCGGCGCGGTGCGGCTGACAAGCCAGCCAGGCGTGGGGTCGACATTTGTCGTGCGCCTGCCGCTGCAGCCGGAGCAGCTTGTCGGCGAGGGCCGGCGGCCGCAGGTGATGCTGACGGTGCGCGACGCGACGCTGCGCAAGGACATGCTGCGGACGCTGCTGCGGCGCGGCTATCCGCTGGCGGTGTTTGAGAGCGCACTGGACGCAGTGCACCAGCGCGCGCTGATGGCGGTGACGCCGGGCATCCTCGTCGCGGACGCGGACGACCCGGATCTTACTGAATTGGCAGCAGAAGTGCGACAAGCGCGCGGCGCCGTGCTGGCGGTGATGCCGCTGGACCACCGCGGCGCGGGCGTGGGCTACGGGGCGACGCTGAACCCGCCGTGGCGGATGGGAACGCTGTGCGAACGGCTGGATGCGCTGGCGATGGAGCGCGCGGCGCGTCTGTCGACGTACCTGCCGACCCGGGCGGAGCGCGCGCGGGCACCCGGGCTGCGCCTGCTGGTGGTGGATGACACGGCGGACAGCGCGCGGGTGACGTCCCACGTGCTGCGCAAAGCCGGCTATGAAGTGGACGTGGCGGACGACGGCGCGCGCGCCATCGAACGGCTGCAGAACCGCGAATATGCTTTGGTTGTCATGGATGTGGAGATGCCTGAGGTCGATGGCATCGCGGCGACGCGGCGGATCCGCGCCGATGAGCGCGCCCACGGCTGGCCGCGGACGCCGGTGCTGGGCTTGAGCGCGCACGGCACGGACAGCGTGCGGAACGCCTGTCTGGCCGCCGGGATGGACGATTTTTGCGCCAAGCCGATCGACAAGCTGCGGCTGCTGGACTGGACCGCACAGTGGCTGGAACGGCGGCCGCACGTGCTGGTTGTCGATGATTGTGATGACGTGCGCGTCGCGCTGCGGCGGTTCCTCGAGGCCGACGGCGCTTTTCGGGCGTCCCAGGCGCCCGATGGTGCCAGCGCTTTGCGCAGCTTGGCGCGCGGCGGCGTGGCGCTGCTGGTGCTGGATCGCGAGATGCCGGACCTCGATGGCCTGGAAGTGCTGGCGCGGCTGCGCGCGGGCGAGACGGCGGCGCAGACGCCGGTGCTGATGCTGTCCGGCCACGACGACCCGGCGTTCGACGCGCGCTGCGTGGCGCTCGGCGCGGCGCGGCGTCTGCTCAAGCCCGTGTCCCGGCGCGACTTTTTGGAGGCGGTGCGGGGCCTCATCGATCCGCCGGTCGTGGAGGACCCCGATGCCGATGCGTGACCCGCGCCTCGAACTGGATGTGGTGGTGGACGAGGATCTGCTCGATTTGGTTCCGGAATTCGTCGCGAACCGCCGCGCGGAGTTGGCGACGCTGACCGCCGCGGTGGCGGCAGGACGCTGGCCGCAGGTGCGGCAAATCGGCCACCGCTGGAAGGGCCTGGGCGGCATGTACGGCTTTGGCTGGCTGACACACGCCGGCACGGTGCTGGAGCTGCGGGCGCAAGAGGCGACGCCGGAAGTCCGTGAAGTGCTTGAAGCGGCTGAAGTGTATCTCGCGCACGTCGTCTGGCGCTAGCCGCCGGTCGCTTGCGGCAACACGCGGATGACGCGCGCCGGATTGCCGGCGACGACGGTGTACGGCGCGACGCTCTTGGTCACGACGCTGCCGGTGCCGATGACCGCGCCGCGGCCGATCGTCACGCCGGGGAGCACCGTGACGCGCGAGCCGAGCCAAGCGTCGTCCTCGATGACGACGGGCTTGACCTGCTCCGGGTCGACGGGATCGCCGCGGCCGCGCCGTTCGGCGTCCAGCGGGTGGCCGGGGTTGTCGCTGATGAACACGCCGTCGGCGATGCGCACCCGTGAGCCGATCGTCACGCTCTTGGCGACGCTGATGACCGCGCCGTAGCCGATATTGGTGCGGTCACCCAGCGTCAGCGTCGGCGCGTCGAAGATCTTGGAGGCGACAAACGACGAGTGGCCGTTGAGCATGCAGCGCTCGCCGATGCGGATGCGCAAATCGCCCCACAGGTACGGCACGCCGCAGTGCAAAAGCAGGTTCGGACCGCAGGATTCGCAGCGCGCGCGGAACATCGGCCCCCAGACGAGCGAGCGCATCGCCACGTCCTTGGCGAGGTTCGCCGCCACCCAGCCGCGCAGCAGCGGCCGGTAGACCGCCTTGGGCGCCGGCGGCTCCAGGCGCTCGACCTGCTTGGCCAGGCGGTACACGCGTTCATAAAACGGCGTCTCGCGCCGCTTGATCTTGAGGATTTGGTCGTCGAGCCACATCGGAGCCTCCAGCCGGCGCGTCGCGCCTGGGATATGCCGTGAAGCACTGCAAGCTCCGTGCCAGCTTCCGCAATTGCCTGAACTTACTTGGCAATTGAAGTCAATCGCAGACCCGCACGGCAGGCGCGCAGCCCGCGTCCCAAAATGGGACGAGGCCGAACTCCGACGAAAATTCCATATTAGTTTCATACAGTTGTCGATGCTGGCACGCTTGATGCAATGCAGCCGGTTGGCCGCTCACCGGCCGGAGATTGCCATGCCGCACTTGCTGACCCGACTCCAAGCGACCGTGCGCGACCGCCTGACGCGGCCCTCGACCTGGGTGGTGGCGCAACAAGCGACGGAGGTGCTGGCGCAGACGCTGGCGACGTGGCTGGCAGCGCGGGCGCTCGGGCCGGCGGGGCTGGGCCACCTGACCGTGGCGATGGCGCTGGCCGGCGCGCTGGCGATCCTGCTGCTGTTTGGCCTGAGTGACGTGGCAATCGCCCTGTACGTCGAGCGCCGCGACCCGCCGGCAGCGATCCTGACCGGCACCCTGCGGCAGCTGCTGCGCGGCGCGGCGATCGTGACGGTGCTGGCGATCGGCGTGCTGTTTGGCATGCCGCACACGCCGCTGGAGCGCGCCGCCGGGCTGCTGGCGGTGGCGACGCTGCTGCTGAACGGCCTGGCGTCGGTGGCGAACCAGCCGCTGATTGCCGCCGGCGCGACGCGCGCGGACGTGCCGCGGCTGCTGTTCGCCCGCACTCTGCTGGTGATCGGTGTGGCCTTTGCCGCGCAGACGCGCGACGTGCGCTGGGTGCTGGCGGTCCACGTCGGCGCGGCGGCGGTGCTGGCTGGGCTGCGGCTGCAGCTCGTGCACGCCAAACACTTTACGCTCGGGCTGCACCACGACGCGCGGGTGTTCGCGGAGCTGCGGCGGCGCTCGACCCACATCGGCTGGGGCGCGGTCTTCGGCACGGCGGCGCAGCGGGCGGACACGCTGATGCTGGGCGCGATGGCGGGCGCGGCGCAGACGGGTTTTTATGGCGCGGCGACGCGGCTGACGGGCGCTGGCCTGGCTGTGGCGCAGGCCGTGGCGACGGCGACGTACCCGAACCTCGTGCGCGCGCGGCAAAATGGCCGCGGCGACGGCGGCTGGCGACGGCTGGCGGTGATCGGCTGCGTCGGCTCGCTGCTCGTGGCTGCGGGCGGCCGTCCCCTTTTGGGATGGATCTTCGGCGCGGCGTTTGCGCCCGCGGGTGCGGTGCTGCAAATCCTCGCGCTCGGCTCGGCGATTCAGTTGCCGCTGCTGCTGTGCCACAAGTGGATCATCGCCAACGCCCGCGAGTCGGTGCTGCCCAGCGCGCAGGCCGTCGGCGCGGTGGCGACGCTGGTGGCGCTGTGGGCGTCGTGCGGCACCTACGGAAGTACCGGTGCCGCTTGGTCTTTTGTGCTGGGTCAGGCGTGCCATGCC
>CAIPXZ010000791.1 GCA_903869075.1 uncultured Myxococcales bacterium
CTTGTCCGGCGAGACCAGCGCCAGCATGGAGATTTGGGATGGAACGTGACCGCGCATGGTGGAACCTCAGGCAACCTGCTGAGATTCTACACGATCAGGAGATTCGAGTCGATCTTGTGGGGCGAGAAGTTCAGCAGCCTGCTAAGGGCAGATGCCCGCGGCTGTCAACAGCGGATCTCGCGAGTGCTTGAATGAAGCGGCATTTTGCTGGTGGATCAAGGCTTTTTCGCAGCGGTCGCGACCGACCGCGGACTCGACAGCGCATTCCACATCATTGGAATCACAGATTAAATCACCAGCGCACCCAAACCAACCACCCCAGACTGTTGGCCACCGCGCAGTAAAGTGCCCGACAACCCCGGGTCACGCGGCTGGAGGCGCGAGTGCCGCCGTTCGCGTTGTCTGGTTTTCGCCGGCGACACCGCTTGCTGACGTCCGTTGAGCCCAAGCGGCAGCCTACGGTTGGTCCGCCGTGGCGTCTACCGCCAGCGAATCGGCGTCGGCGCCGGGGTAGGTTTCATCCGATTCATTGGCGCCAAAGCCGGGGCAGAGCTGCTGATAATGCCCTTCTATCATGTCGTCACAGCTGCCCATTATCGGCGCTGGTCCCAGCGTGCAGAGCCACTTGCCTTCGACACAAACCAGCTTGATCCACGACTTGCAGCAGCATACGCCGTCGGCCGGGCTGAGCGGGCGGCAGCCGCTGTCGGCGGCGCTGACCGCGTCGGTGCCGCTGTCGGCGTCGGTGACGCTGGCAGTGGGTGCGGCCTGGCCGCAGCCGGCACCGACGGCGAGTAGCCAGGCGGCGCTTTTGGCCGTGAAAGGACGCATACAGCCTCCGGCGCCGCGCGGCACCCCGCTCAGCCTACCGCTGCGCCTGGTTTTGCGCCATCACTTGGCCAAAACGCCCAAGCCCCCGCCGCAACTCTACGCCGCGCCGAGGGCTTGGAAGAATTTCACGCCGACGCGGACTTAGCCGACGAATTCGAACGCGCTGCCGAAGAAGTACGCCAGCTCACGCGCCGCCGAGCCCGCGCTGTCCGAGCCGTGGACGGTGTTGACGCCCTTGCTCTCGGCATAAAGCTTGCGGATCGTGCCGGCATCGGCCTGCGCCGGGTCGGTCGCGCCCATCAGCTCGCGGTTGTGGGCGATGGCGTTCTCGCCTTCGAGGCAAATCAGCAGCACCGGACCGGACGTCATGAAGTCCACGAGCTCCCGGAAAAAGCCGCGCTGGCTGTGCTCGGCGTAGAAGCCCTCGGCCTGCTTGGTCGTCAAGTGCACGAGCTTGGCGGCTTTGATGGTCAGGCCGGCGTGCTCAAAGATCGAAATGATCTGGCCGATGTGGTGGTTGCGCACGCCGTCCGGCTTGATGATGGAGAGGGTCTGTTCAATGGCCATGGAAAACCTCAGAGGTTGAAAGGGAAGCTGCAGGTGGGGACGTGGAAGCGGCGGCCGCTATTTCGGCTGCCACACTTTGAGCAGGGTCGACGCCAAATCGCCCGGGGTCGGCGCGACCTGGATGCCGTTGGCCTCGAACGCCGCGATCTTCGACTGGCCCGTGCCGGTGCCGCCCGAGATGATCGCGCCAGCGTGGCCCATGCGGCGTCCCGGAGGCGCCGTGAGACCGGCGATGAAGCCGATGACCGGCTTCTTCAAGTTGGCCTTGATCCACGCCGCGGCCTCTTCTTCCGCCGAACCGCCGATCTCGCCGATCATGATGATGGCGTGGGTGTCCGGGTCCTCGGCGAAGAGCTTGAGCGCATCGATGAAGTCCGTGCCCTTGATCGGGTCGCCGCCGATGCCGATGCACGTCGACTGGCCGATGCCGAGCGCGGTGAGCTGGCCCACCGCCTCGTAGGTCAGCGTGCCGGAGCGCGACAGCACCGCGACATTGCCGGGTTTGTGGATGTGCCCGGGCATGATGCCGATTTTGCACTGGCCCGGCGTGATGACGCCCGGGCAGTTCGGGCCGATGAGCCGCGTGTTGCGGCCGGCGAGGAACTGCTTGACTTTCAACATGTCCAGCACCGGGATGCCCTCGGTGATGGCGACGCACAGCGCGATGCCGTTGTCGGCGGACTCCATGATGGCGTCGGCAGCGAACGGCGGCGGCACGTAGACAACGCTGGCGTTGGCGCCGGTGGCTTTGACGGCGTCGGCGACGGTGTCGAAGATCGGCACGATGTCGTCAAACTTGGTGCCGCCCTTGCCCGGGACCACGCCGGCGACGACGTTGGTGCCGTACGCCATGGCGCCGCGGGTGTGGAACGCGCCGGA
>CAIPXZ010000792.1 GCA_903869075.1 uncultured Myxococcales bacterium
CGGCGCGGCGACGCAAGCAGCCGGCGGCGGCACGTGGTCGTAGAACCCGCCGCTCTCGTCGTAGGTGTAAATCAGCGCCACGCCCTTGCCGTCGCTCTCCAGCCAGATCGAGCTCGCCGTCACCGCGTCGTAGATTTTCTTGGTCCACGCCTCGCCTTTTTGCACGTCCGCCGGCGGGTGCTCGTCCTCGTTGTTCAGCTTGGCGTCGATGAACACGACCTGCGGCAGCGTGCCTTTCTTCAGCGCGTCGTAGAACGCCGCGGTTGTGCCCACGCCCGCGTGCGAGGCGTTCCAGCCCAGGCTCAGCAGCGCCACGTCCAGCGGATAGTCGTCGTCGGAGTAGACGCCCCAGGTCACGCCGGCTTTGTCGAGCGCGTCGAAGATCGTCGGCGTGCCGTCCGGCAAGAAGTTGGTGCCGGTATTCTTCACGCCGTACGACTGGCCGACGTACAAATACGAGCGGTTGGCCCACGTGCCCGCCAGCGCGGAACAGTGGTAGTGGTCCGCCAGCGCGTAGGTGTTGGCCAGGAACGTGTAGAACGGCAGCTGCGCCGGGGTGAAGCCGCCCAGCACAAAGTGGCCGTCCGTCACCGCCGCCGTCAGCTCGTCCGGACCGACCGTGTGGTCAATCGCGTTCGTCACAAAGCCATCCAGCTTGCCGCCGTCCCACATCCCGTGCATGTTGTCCCACTGGTGGCTGGGATCGAGCTGCACGCACGTCGTCGCCTCCTGGTAGACGGCAACCGCCGTGCCCGTCTTGTCCGGATTTGTCGCGGTCGCTGGCACGCCCTCGACGTCGGCGCGGCCCAAGCGGCCGAAGATCGCGTCAAACGAGCGATTCTCTTTCATCACCACAATCACGTGGCCAATCGACAGCTTGGCGCGGTCGGCGGCGGCGATGCCGAGCGTGTCGCTGACCTTGGCGCCGGCCTGGAACGTGCAAGCAGTGCGCTCAGCGGCATGGGCGGCGTCTGCCGGCGTTGCGCCACAGGCGAGCGCGGCGGCATCGCCATCGGTGCCATCCGCCGCTGTCGCAACGTCCACGGCGTCGGGATCAGCGGCGGCTGGGGTCGACGTCCCGCCGCACGCGGCGCACAGGCCAAGGGAAACGACCAAAGCGGAAACGACACGCCCAACAGCCACGGAACCTCCAGGTGCGCGGCAAACCCGCGCGGCGGCGACGCAAATCGCGACGCCGCGGCAAGCCTAGCAGACCCGGCGCGTTTGTGACAATTCCATGCGTTTTGAATGACGGTCGTGTGACGTTGCCGCCGCTACCCGGCGATCGGCCGCAGCCGCGACTGCAGCAGGGCGATGATCTCCGCCTCGCTCGGCCGCGCGTCGTCGCCCAGGTGCACGTACAGGCGTGCGAGGGTGCGGAACTGGCCGGTCATGAGCAGCAGCCAGACGATGAAGAAATCCGTATTGCGAAAAACGATCGCCCGCTCGGCGACGTAGGTCGCGCGGTTCTTCATGAATTCACCCGGCATTTCCGTCCAGTGCATGTTGGCGCGGACGTGGTGGCCGATGTGGTAACCGTCGTTGAAGCAGCGGCGGTTGTAGCGGCTGTCGATGCACGTCAGGCTGTTGCGGTAGCAGTTGCCGGGCGCCTCGGCGTCGATGAAGGCGTGCTGGCCCCAGTTGCCGCACATCATCAGGAACCGCACGATGAGCACCGGCGCCACGAACACAACGAGCGTCGCCTGCCAGCTGTACAGCGCCAGCAGCGCGCACACCGCCCAGAACGTCAGCTCGCCGCGCAGCAGCCGCCGCCGCAGCGCCGGGCGCTTGGTGCGGGTCAGATAGCCGGCCAGATCGACGATACCCAGCGTCATGAACCGCGCAAAATAGTGCAGGAAATGCGTGAACTTGTCGCGCTGGTACGGCATCGTCGTGCTCAGATCCGCGGCCAGGTTGTTCTCCGGGTGGTGCATGCCGACGTGGTGGACAAAGTACGCTTCGGGCGTCTCGCCCAGGAACGGCCCTAGCACCCACGGGATGTACTGATTCAGCAACGCGAATTCGCGCTTGAACAGCGGCCGGTGGCTCGTGTTGTGCAGCATGAGGATGAAGCGGTCGACAAAAGTCAGGAACAGCGCCGGCAGGTACAGCAGCGCGAACCACGCCGGAAACGTGCGCAGCCAGAACAGCCAGGCGGCGATCGGGAAAATCGTCAGCGACGCTTGGACAATCAGGCGGATGAACGGCACGTCGCGCGGGTCATTGATCAGCGACTGCGCCCAGCGGTCAAACGCACCCGGTTCGGCAGGCGGCGCGTAAAAGGCATCGGTGGCGGCAGCGTCAGCGGGATGGGCAGACGGCGGCAGAGCGGCAGCAGCGGGCATGGGCGACTCGCGAGGACGGCAAAGTGGAGGGGAAGCTGCCGAGGCAGCGCCCGCCCAGTCTCCCCGCGCCGCCCGCGGCGGTCAAGCGTCAGTACACTTCGCCCGCCGCGAAGCCGACGGCGTGGGCGTGGCAGCGCATGCACCACTCGGTTGAATGCGGTTTGCCCTTGCCGTCCGCGGTGTAGTACTGCGTCTTGGTGTGGCAGACCTCGCACGCGCCGCCGCCGAGCGTCGTGTCGGTGCCGCCCGAGCGCGCGAGTCCCTGGGCGCTGGCGCCTTCGGGCGCGGTCATCGTCACGCTGCCGCTGGTGCCGTCGGGCAAGGCGATTTGCCGGCGCAACAAGAACGCGTTGCTGCTGCCGTGCGGGTCGTGGCAGACGGTGCAGGCGGTGCCGGCGGGGTGCGTCGTCTCGCTGTGGCATTCGGCGCAGGTCGTCGACGTGACGTGGCCGGCGATGCCGACCGGCGTGAGCACTTCATGGCAGCGGTTGCAGTCGAACAACAGCGCGTGGCTTGTCGGCTGCGTCCAGTCCGCGCCGATGCCGAGGTGGCACGCGCCGCACGCGGGCGCGACGGTGAGGTCGGAGCCGACGCCGGTCGGTTGCGTCGGTCCGCTGCCCGGGTCGGCGTGGACGCCCCACATGCCGGCGCCGGCGAGGACGACGAGAACGGCGAAAAATCCAAGGCGCTTCATGGCTTCACCCGGCCCTGGCTCGACGGATTGAGCAGGTACAGCGCCTGGCGGTGCGCCAGCGCCTGCTGCGTCAGCGTCGGGTTGAAGCCCGTCGACGTCGGATAGACGCCGCCATCGGCGACCCAAAGGTTATCGACGTCGTGCAATCGCCCGAATTTATTGGTGACGGCCGCCTTCGGGTCGTCGCCCATGCGCGTGGTGCCCAGCAGGTGCTTGGACTCCGGCACGCCGTCCTGCTGCACAAAATCGATCTCCAGCACCTCGACGGCGCCCGCGGCTTCGGCGATCGCCTTGAGCTTGGGCATGTAGTAATCGATGAGCGCCTGATCGCGCGGGTGGCGCACGTACGTCACGCGCGCGACCGGTCGGCCATAGATATCGCGGACTTTCGGGTCCAGCTCCACGCGATTTGTCAGCTGCGGCATGTCCTCGCCGATCATCGACACCGAGGAAATCTTGCGGCGGTACCGGCCGTTGACCATCAGGTCCTTGTGCAGCTGCCGCGGCACGCTGATGCCCATGTCGATCGGCCCGGTCTGGCCGCCGAGCTCGACGTAACCGCCGCGCAAGGCGCCGGGCGTGCTGTCCAACACCGTGAAATCGCTCATGGCGTGCGTGACGACGCGGCTGCGGTAGGAGCGGATCTCGTCGTCGAACACGCCGATGGCGGCGAAGATTGTGTGGAACATCAAGTTGCGGCCCAGCAGCCCGCTGGAGTTGCCGATGCCTTCCGGGTGCGCGGCGTTGGCCGACGCCAGCAACAGCCGCGGCGTCTCGATGGCGTTGGCGGCGAGGATGATGTTGTCCGCCGACAGTGTCTGCGTGGCGCCGTCGGGACCGATGACGGTGACGCCGGTGGCGTGGCTGCCGTCGGCCGTGGTCAGCACCTGCGTCACACAAGTCTCTGAAAGCAGGGTCAAATTACCGGTCCGCAGCGCGTCGCGGATGACCGTCACGGCCGTCGAACCCTTGGCGTCGATCGGGCAGCCCATCCCGCAAAAGCCGCAGTCAACGCACGCCGGCCGGCCGCGGTAGGCGATCGAGTTGTTGGCCATCGGCATCGGATGCGGATGATAGCCCAGCGCTTTCGCACCCTTGGACAGCACCGCCGCGGCCTTGGGCGGACGTCCGGGCGGCATCGGGTACGGCCCGCGCTTTTCGGCAAACGGGTCAGCGCCCGCCGCGCCTTGCACGCCGACCAACCGCTCGACCTCGTCGTAGTGGTCCGTCAAGTCGGCGTACGCCAGCGGCCAGTCGACCAGGCTCGCGCCGTCGACCGCGCCGTAGTTCGTCAGCGCTTGGAGGTCGGTCTGCTGGACGCGCGGGCAGTCGCCGTCGTAAAACACCGTGCCGCCGCCGACCGTCACGCCAAGCCCTTGGAACTCCACGGTCTTTGCGTCACCGCCGGTCTGCTGCACCAGCGTCCGCGGCTCGCTGAACGGGTCGTGGAAGCCAAAATAACGCCGCCGTCGCAGCTCGTCGTTGCCGAACAGCGACTGCCGCAGCAGGTCCTGGCCCAGCGTCGGGTAGGCGTTGCGGCCCTTTTCAATCAGCGCGACTTTGACGCCTTTTTGCGTCAGGACGTACGCCGCCATGCCGCCGCCCGCGCCGGAACCCACGATAATCACGTCGAATTGGTTGGCCACGGCTCAGCCCTCCTCGGGATTGGACATCTGCCGCGCGGTGTAGCCGATCGGCTGGCGATCGCCCTCGAAGTCAATGAGCTTCCAGCCTTTTTGCTGAAAATTACCGCCATAGACCGGGTCGCCGTACATCGCTTCCACGACGTGGGTGTACAGCTGGGTGACAAAATCGGCGTCGCCAGTGTCAAACAGCCCGCTGATCGTGTCGCGGTCCAGCGTCGCCAGCCCCTTGCCCGCGGTGGTCTGCGCCAGGGCGTCCAGCTTGTCCAGCCCGGTGTTGTACGTCGCCTGTAGGCCGACAACTGGGCCATTCCACTCGCGTTCCGGCTTGCCGAGCGAGCCTTCCAGGTACGTCCGCCAGCGCAGGTCCTCCACGCGCGTGAGCGGCTGGAACTGCGAAAAACCATCCAGCCCGCCATGGCGGCCGGAAAACGGCCCGCCGGCAAAAATCCGCGGCGGATCCGAGCGAAACGCGCCGAGCAGCTGGTCCACGTACCACGCCGCGTGGACTTCCGTCGCGCCGGGCGAGTCCGGATCGCCAGGAATCAGCGCGTCAAAAGCCGCCAGGAGCATCGCGTAGCGCGCCGGCGTCAGGAACGTGCCGTCGGGCACTGTCCAATTGCCGACCGTGATGGGCGCAGTCGCCGTCGCATCGCCGGGAAGGCCAACAGTTCCATCCCCTTGCGCGTCAGCGTCACCTGCCCCGCCCGGCGCCGTTGCCTCGCGGTTGCATGCCGGCAACGCCGGAGCCGCCAGCAGGATCAGCGCACCGCCCAAAAAACTGCGTCGTGTCAATGGATTGCGAGATACCGTCACGGCCTCTCCTGGGTCCGCTGCGAACGGCGGACGCGGTATCTTTAGCCATGGCGCAGGGGTTGGCAAGGCGGCCGCCGCGCGTGGTTGCAGCGCCCCAGCCAACCCGCTACCGTCGGCCTATGCCGCTGCACCTGCATCGCTCCAACGCCGTGGAATCGCTCGTGACCGAGCTGGCGCGGCTGTTGCACGCGCACTGGCCGGCGGATCCGTTCACGCCGGTCGGCATCGTCGTCGGCAGCCGCGGCATGGAGCGCTGGCTCCGCCATCAGCTGGCGACCCGTCACGGCATCGCCGCGCGGCTGGACTTTCCGTTCCCGCGCCAGGCGTTTGACGGCGCCACGGCGCTGCTGTTCGGCGCAACGCAGCGCGCCGATTTTTGGAACCTGCAAGCGCCGCCCCAGGGGCGCTGGCAGCCCGACGCGCTGGCGTTCACGCTGGTGCCGCTGCTGCGCAAGTTGCTGCCGCACGCCGATTTTGCCGCGGTGCAGCGCTACCTGGGTGACACGCCGGCGGACGCCGTGTCGCCACGTGAGCTGACATTTGCCCGCCAAGTCGCCGAGACGCTGGATCGGCTGATGCACGAGCGCGCCGCCGACGCCGTGCAGTGGCAGCTGCAGCCGGAGACGGCGCCGCCGCCGCACCGCTGGCTGGCGCGGCTGCTGCAGGCGCTGGCGGATCCCACGGCGCCGAGCCCGGCGCAGCAGTTGCTGGACCTGCAGCGGCTGCAGCCGGCGGTGACGCCGCACCGGCTGCACATTTTCGGTCTGTCGACGATGGGTCCGGGCGACGTGCAGCGGCTGGGGCACATCGCGCGCGGCATGGACGTGCACCTGCATCTGCTCGTGCCGTCGCACGTGTGGTGGGCGGACGTGCGCACCCGCGCGGAGCTGCGCCGGGATCTGCGCCAAGCGCAGACCGAAGCCGCGCGGCGGATGGTGGAGTCGCAGCTGGCGTCGCAAAATCCGCTGCTGGCAGCGCTGGGCGGCCCGAGCCGCGATCTGCAAGTGCAGCTGGAAGAGCTGGGCTACCTGGAGGACGAGCGCGTGGCGCCGCGGCCGCCGCCGCCGCCCGGGCTGCTGGGCCAGCTGCAGACGTGGCTGGCGGAGGCGGAGCCGCTGACGGCAGGGCCGCCGTGGCCGCAGCTTGCGGGCGACAGCTCGTTTGCCGCCCACGCGACTTACGGGCCAACGCGGCAGGTGGAGGCGCTGCGCGACGCGCTGCTGGCGCAGTTCGCCACCGATCCGACCCTGGAGCCGCGGCACGTGCTGGTGATGACGCCGGACATCGAGACGTATGCGCCGCTGGTGGCTGCGGTTTTTGCCCGCCACGGCCTGGCAGTGACCGACGGCGCGCGGCGGCTGCCGGCGATCCCGACGGCCATCGCCGATCTCGGTTTGCGCCGCACCAACCCGCTGGCGGAGGCGCTGCTGCAGGTGCTGACGCTGGCCGGTGAGCGCGTGACGGCGGCGGCGCTGCTGGAGCTGCTGTCGCTGGCGCCGGTGCGCGACAAGCTGGAGCTGGCGGCCGAAGACCTGACGGATCTACGCGATCTGATGGCAAATTCCGGAATGCGCTGGGCTTTTGACGCCGCCGATCGCGCCAGCCATGGCGCGCAGCCGGAGCTGGACCAGAACACGATTCGCTTTGGCCTGGAGCGCCTGGTGCTGGGCGTGCTGTTGCCGGACGCGGCGGCGACGCTGGACGTTGTCGCCGGCGCGCCGATGCCGCTGGTGCCGGAGCCGATCGCCAGCCGGGAGCGGGTGGCGCGGGTCGGCAAGCTGATCGGTTTCGTGCGCGTGCTGCAACACCAGTGCGTGCAGCTGCAGGCGCCGCGCTCGGCGGCGGCGTGGACGCGTGACCTGCTGGCGACGCTGGACGCGCTGACGGCGACGGCGCCGACCCAGGCGTGGCTGCGCACGAGCGTCGTGGACATCCTGAATTTGCTGGCGGAAAACGACGGAAACCTGCAGCTGCCGCTGGCCCGCACCGCGCTGCTGCGCTGGCTGCAGGGCCGGTTTGAGTTGCCGCAAAAGGGCGACCGCGCCGTGGCCAGCGCCGTGACGGTGTGCGCGCTGGAGCCGATGCGCTCGGTGCCGTTTCGCGTCGTGGCGCTGCTGGGCATGGACGACGGCCAGTTTCCGCGCAGCGCGCAGGCGCCCGGCTGGGACCCGTTTGCCGACGGCCGCCGCACCGGCGAGCGCGATCGCCGCGAGATCGACAGGCACCTGCTGCTGGAGGCGCTGCTGTCGGCGCGCACGCATTTTTGGCTTTTCTGGTCGGGGCGGGACGTGCGCTCCGGCAAAGCGCAGCCGGCGGCGGTGCCGCTGGAGGAGCTGCTGGAGGCGCTGGGCCGGCTGACGCACCGCACCCGCGCGGCGCTCGTGCAAACGCACCCGCTGCAGCCGTGGAGTCCGCAAGAATTCGCCGTCGATGCACCGCAGGGCTTTGACCACGGGCTGCTCGACGCGGCGCGCACGCTGCAGGCGTTGCGGCGGGGGACACGGATGCCGCGGCAGTCTGGGCTGCTGGCGCTGACGGACGCGACGCTGCGACCGGAGGCCGAGCCGCAGCAGCGCATCACCCTGGCCGAGCTGGCGCGCGGGCTGCTGGAGCCGCACAAGCTGCTGCTGCGGACGCGGATGCAGCTTGCGTTGGGCGCCGACGAGGCGGCGCTGGAGACGCGCGAGCCGCTGGAGTTGGACGCGCTGAGCGGCTGGGGCGAGCGCGATCGGCTGCTGGCGGCGCTTTTGCAGCCGGACGTGGACGAGCCGGCGCTGCTGGCGCGGGCGCTGGCGCACGCCGCGGGTCGGGGCGCGCTGCCGCTGCAGGCGGGCGGCGAGGCGCTGCTGGCGGCGGAGCTGGCGGCGGCGCGGCGGGCGGCGCAGCGCGTGCTGGCGGTGGCGTGGCCAGCGGTGACGCAGCCCGACGTGGCGGTGCGGCTGGCGGACGGCACGGAGCTCGTCGGCAGCTTGACAAATGTCTACCAGCGCGACGGCGAGCTGCTGCTGCACGGCGTGACGGCGAGCAAGGCGCCCGGGCAGCGGCTGCAACTCCAGCAGTTCCTGACGCTGCTGGCGGCGCAGGCGGCGGGTCTGGCGGTGACGGGGGCGCGGGTCGTCGGCTCGGGTGAAAAGGCGAGCGAGGCGGAGGTCTGGCTGCTGCCGCCGGGCGCGGAACCGGCGCGGGAGCTGCTGACGGATCTGGTGGCGGTGTGGCGCGCGGCGCGGTGCCAGCCGCTGGCGCTGTTCGCGCGGACCTCGCCGGCGCTGGCGACGGCGCTGCAGAACCAGCCGGATGCGCCGCACGCGACGGCGGTGCGGGCGCTACAGGCGAACTGGACCGGCAGCGAGAATGCGCGCGGCGACGCGGATGACCCGGCGGTCGCGCAGTTGTTTGGCGACGAGCCGCCCGTGGAGTTGGCGCGGGACGCGGGTCCGCTCGGGCTCGTGGCGTTGGCGCAGCGGGTGTGGTTGCCACTGCTGCAGGCGCAGGTCGCCGCCACCGCGCCCGCCGTCGCCGGCTGGGTCCACACCGCGGAGGAGGCGCCATGACCGTCACGCCGCCGACCTGGACCGGCCATGAGCCGCTGCCGACCGCCGAGACGCTGCTGCTGGAGGCGAGCGCCGGAACGGGAAAGACCTGGCAAATCGCGCACTTGGTAACGCGACTCGTCGCCGAGCAGGACCTGCCGGTGGAGCGGATCCTCGTCATCACCTTCACCAACGACGCCGCCGCCGAGCTGCGCGATCGCGTCCGTGGCCGCCTGCTGTTGGCGCGCGATCTGCTGGCGGACGACGCGCCGCCGACGACCGACCCGCTGCTGGCGCCGTGGCAGCTGCGCCCGGACAAGTCGCTGCTGCGGCTGCGGCTGGCGGCGGCGTATTCGGCGTTTGATCTGGCGCCGATCTCGACAATTCACGGCTTTTCGCAGCGGATGCTGACGCAGCTGGCGTTTGAGTCCGGCCAGGAAGCCGGGCTGACGCTGCTGGCGGACGTGCAGCCGCTGCTCGACGAGTGGGTCGCCGACGCGCTGGCACGGCTGTACGCGACCGCCGACGTGGCGCAGCTGGCGCTGGCGGCGGACATGGGCTGGACGCGCAAGGAGCTGACGGCGCTGGCGCGGGCGGTGACGGGCGCGGTGCTGCCGTTGGTGCTGCCGCCGTGCCCGCAGCCGGTGACGCCGTTGGAGGTGCTGGCGCGCTGGCAGGACGCGGTGGCGGGGTTCCAGCGCTGGCTGGGCGAGGCGGAAGGGCGGGCGGCGCTGGCGGCGCTGCAGGATGAAATCACCAGTAAGCGTGGGCGGTTGGATGGTCGGGCAATCGGCGCGCGGCACTTGACGAGCTACTGGCCGAGCGTGCGCGACTGGCTGGCCGCGGGCGCGCCGCGCAAACAGCGGACGGGCGCAGGGACGTCGCGCTGGCCGACGGCGTTCACGATGGA
>CAIPXZ010000793.1 GCA_903869075.1 uncultured Myxococcales bacterium
CTCGAGGAATCGCTGGGCGTGGAGGTCGTGTTCACCTGGAAAGCCGTCGTCCTCGCCACGGCGGTCATGTCCTTCCCGCTGCTCGTGCGCACGGCGCGGGTGGCCTTTGAGAATGTCAACCCACGCGTGGAGCATGTCGCCCGGACGCTGGGTGCGGGACCGTGGCGCGTGTTCTGGACGATCACGCTGCCGCTCGCGCGGTCCGGCGTGATCGCGGGCGCGGTGCTGGCGTTTGCGCGCGCGCTGGGCGAATTCGGCGCGACCGTGATGGTCGCGGGATTCATCCCCGGCAAGACCGAGACGCTGTCGCTGTCGATTTATCACCTCGTGCAACTGGGCCGCGACGGCGAGGCGTTGGGCCTCCTGGCGGTTTCGGTCGCGCTGGCCTTCGGCGCCGTGTGGTTCAGCGAGCGCATGCTGCGGAGGGCGGTCGCATGAACCTGGAAATTACCCGGCTGCGGCTGCCGCTGGCGGCCTTCGTGCTCGAGCTCGATGCGGTCCTGCAGTCGCGTGTGACAGGCCTGTTCGGGGCGTCGGGCGCCGGGAAGACCTCATTGCTGGAAACCATCGCCGGGCTGCGCCGGCCCACCGCTGGGCGCATCTCGCTCGACGGCGTGATCCTCACGGATGCGGGCGAGGGCGTTTTCCTGCCGCCCGAGGCGCGCGGCATCGGGTTTGTGCCGCAGGATGGCGCGCTGTTCACTCACCTCGACGTGCGGGGGAATCTTTCGTTCAGCCAGCGCATGCGAACACATCCGGCGCGGACCGCACCGACGTTCGAGCACGTCGTCGAGGTGCTGAACCTCGGGCCGCTCGTGGCGCGACGGATCGGATCTCTCTCCGGCGGGGAAGAGCAACGCGTGGCGTTTGGCCGGGCGCTGCTCGCTGCGCCGCAGTTGCTGCTGCTCGACGAGCCGCTGGCGAGCCTCGAGGTGGAACTCCGGGACCAGATCGTTTCATATCTGCAGCGCATCCGGGATGAATTCCAAATCCCGATGCTGCTGGTGAGCCACAACGCCGACGAGATGGTGGCGCTCTGCGACGAGGTGCTCGTGCTCGAAGCCGGCCGCTGCGTGCGGCGGGGAACGCCGGCGGAACTTTTTCGTCCCAGCCCGCGCCCGCATCATGTGCTGGCCAAACCCGTGGAACGCGCTCCTTTTGCCTGACCCGCTTTTGCCCATGCCCAAGAAAACTGCTTCCCCTGCCTCCGGCTTCAGCCACCTCGACGCCCGAGGCCGCGCCCAGATGGTCGACGTCAGCACGAAACCCGACTCTGCGCGCCTCGCCATCGCGGAGGGCCGCGTCACCTGCGCGCCCGCCACGATCCGGCTGCTGCGCGCCAGCGCGTTGCCCAAGGGCGACGTCCTCAACGTGGCGAAGATCGCGGGCATCCAGGCGGCGAAGGCCACCAGCACGCTCATCCCGCTCTGTCACCCGCTCGCGTTGACGTCGGTGGGAGTCGATTTCGAGGTCGAGACCGACGGTATCGTCATCCGTGCGACCGCCCGGATCACCGGCAAAACCGGCGTGGAAATGGAAGCCCTCACGGCTGTTTCTGTCGCGGCGCTGACGATCTACGACATGTGCAAGGCCGTGGACAAGGGCATGTCCATTGGCGGC
>CAIPXZ010000794.1 GCA_903869075.1 uncultured Myxococcales bacterium
GTCGCAGCTGTCCTTGGTGCACGGGTTGCCGTCATCGCAGGTCAGCGTCTTGTGGGCGCACTGGTTGTTGAGGCAAAGGTCGCCGGTGCAGTTGTTGAAGTCGTTGCACTCCGCGGACGTCTTGCACGGCAACACGCCGCAGCCGGGCACGCTGATGTGCGCACAGGTGTAGCTTGTGTAATCGCAGTAGTCCTTGGTGCACGGGTCGCTGTCGACGCAGTCCGTGTCCATTTTGCAGTACTGCACCGCGCAGTTCGGGATCGGGATGTTCTGGCAGTTGCCCATGGCGTCGCAGGAATCCGTCGTGCACGGATTGAAGTCGTTGCACTGCGTGGGGTCACACGGCTTGACGCAGCCGGGGAGCGGCGTGTTGATGCAGCCGCCGGTCACGGCGTCGCAGCTGTCCTTGGTGCACGGGTTGCCGTCATCGCAATACGCCGGGTTGCAGCAGTTGGGGATGGTGCCGTAGAGGCACACGCCGCTGGGCACGTCGCATTTCGCCAGCGTGCAGACGTCGCCGGCGGTGCAGTCCTTGTCCGCTGTGCACTTGACGGTGCAGCCGGGCATCTGCAGGAACTGGCACATGTAATCCGGGCCGCACATGTCCTGCGTGCAGACGTTGTTGTCGTTGCAGCTGGACGGCATGCTGGACGTCGGGTCGCAGCAGACGCCGGGCATCGTCGCGTCGGCCTTGTGGATGCACGTGCCGCCGGCGGAGCTGAGCGCGCAGGCGTCGGCGGTGCAGAAGTTGCCGTCATCGCACTGGGCGTCGTTGGTGCAGCCGGGGATGCCGCAGCCGGGGATGGGCGAATAGAGGCACATGCCGCTCTTGGGGTCGCAGTACGCGGTGGTGCACGGGTCCGGGCTGGCGCAGGCGATGCCGCCGTACGAGCACTGGCCGGCGAAGCACATGTCCTGCGTGCAGGCGTTGCCGTCATTGCAGTCGGTGATGGTCTGGCAGCCGGGGCCGCCGCAGCCGGGAACTGGCAGGTATTGGCACTGGAAGTTCATGCCGCAGCTGTCCGCCGTGCACGGGTTGCCGTCGTAGCAGGTGATTGAATTCATGAAGGGATCGCAGCAGATACCCTTCTGGCTCATGTCGCCCGTGTGCGTGCACTGGCCCAGACCGGTGGCGTCAAACACGCACTTGTCGATCGAGCACTTGATACCGTCGTCGCACTGCGCGTCGCTGCCGCAGCCGGTCTGGCCGCAATTGGGGATCGGAATCGACAGGCAGGTGCCGCCCTTGCAGTAGTCGGTGGTGCAGGCGTTGCCGTCGTTGCACTGCGCGTCGCTCTGGCAGCCGCCGCCGCAGTTGGGGTCCTTGCTGTAGACGCACTGGCCGCTCGTGGGGTCGCACGCGGCGATTGTGCACGGGTCCGGGCTGGCGCAGGCCATGCCGCTGTAGGTGCACTGGCCGCCGTAGCACATGTCCTGGGTGCAAGCGTTGCCGTCGTTGCACTGCGCGTTCGAGGTGCAACCGCCGCCGCAGCCGGGAATGGCGACAAACTGGCAGGTGCCGTCCGGCGCGCAGAGGTCCTGGGTGCACGGGTTGCCGTCATCGCACGGCACCGATTGCGCGATGCACTGGCCGTTCTGGCAGCTGCCGGGGCCGATGCAGCCGGTCGGCGAGCCGCCGCACGCGGTGCCTTCGGGCGCGGTGTAGAAGACGCAGACGTGGCTTTTGGGATCGCAGGCGCCCTTGGCGCACGGCGAGGACGGGCAGTTGTAGTCGGCGGTGCAGCCGATGGGGCCGATGTCCTGGACCCAGATGTCCGGGTAGGACGGCGCGTCGCTGCCGCCGACATCGTAGCTCCAGTCGTCGATGCCCCAGGTGTCGGACGGCGAGCCAACGTCGTCGGTGCCGGTGCTGTCGGTGAGCAGGATGTCGCTGCCGCCGCTTGCACTGTCGACGCCCTCGACGCCGGTCACGCCCGCGTCTGAGCCGCAGCCGATGAGCGCCAACAGGCCGACGAGCAGCGCCGCGCGGGCGGCAGTGGTACAGGCGATCAAGTTGTAACGTGCCATGACATCCTCCTGGGGCGCGCGGCTGGACCGACGCCGCACCCTACGCGGTGATGCAGGAAGTATGCCATGTTCCGCGCCGCCGCGCCAGTGTTGGCTGCGCGGCGGAACGGCTTGATGCTGCAACTGAATCGCCGACGCCAGCGCCGTCCGGGATTGCTGGACGGCGCGGCGCATCGGCGACGGGTGTTGGAAAAATCCACACAAAGGCGGATTTTTCGACAGCGGCTACGGCTTGCGCAACGGCAGCAGCGCCCGCACGCGCGCGTCGCGCAGGAAGATGCCGCCCCAGACGAAGATGCCGAC
>CAIPXZ010000795.1 GCA_903869075.1 uncultured Myxococcales bacterium
CGTCCCGCAGCGTCACCGTCTGCGCCTGCAGCGCTTCATGCGGCCCAACGACGATGGTGCCATCGGCGCGCTTGTCGACGACATACAGCGGCGGTGCCTCCGGTTTTTGCGGCGGCAGTCCCAGCCCGTGGCGCTGGCCGACCGCGAAGCCAGCGATGCCGGCGTGGCGCCCCAGCTGCGTCCCCGCCAGATCGACGATCGCCCCTGGCCGCGCACCGCGCCGACCGGCGACAAAATCGCGCGGCGTGCTGGCGGCGACAAAGCAGACGTCCATCGATTCGCGCTTCTCGGCTACCGGCACGCCCAGCCGCGCCGCGTGGCCGCGCACCTGCGCTTTGTGCCAAGCGCCCAGCGGAAACCGCACGAAAGCGCCGACGTCCGCGGTCAGCGGGTGCAGGAAATACGACTGATCTTTTTGCGGATCCGCGCCGCGCCGGAGCTCCGGCTGGCCATCCGCGCCGACGCCCAGCGGGGCGTAGTGGCCGGTCGCCAGCGCCATCGCGCCCAGCGCGCGGGCTTCTTGCACGAGCACCGCGAATTTCAGCGTCCGATTGCACTCGACGCACGGGTTCGGCGTGTCGCCGCGATCGTAATCGGCGACGAAGCGGTCGATGACGGCGCGGCCAAAGACCTCGCGTTCGTCCAGCGTGTAGTGGCGGATGCCCAGGGCCCACGCAACGCTGCGGGCATCGCGGGCATCCTCGGGCGCGCAGCAGGTGCCGGCGCGGCCGATGGCGGCCGGATCGACGTCGTACAACCGCGCGGTCAGGCCAAAAACTTCGTATCCCGCTTCAACGAGCAACGCCGCCACGGCGCTGGAGTCCACGCCGCCCGACATCGCCACGGCCACCCGCGCGCCGACGGGCAAGCGCATGATGGCGCGCATTTCGGCGACGACCTCCGCCGGCGCGCGCGCATCGCCGGCTTCGGCCAGCAAAGCGGTCCACGGGCGGGGCGTCGGTTCAAGCGCGCAAACGGTCATGGCCACGGACAGCGCCGAAAACGACGCACAAGGGACCGATGGGGGAGCGGTCGGATACTTGCAGGGTAACACAGCGAGGGCGGGGTGCAACGCGCATCGCCGGGGCTGTTGCGTCAAAGCGCAACGATCCGGTCACAATTGCGCCCGCTGCGCGTCGCGGAGCCGTGGCAGAAGCCGGGCCAGCAGGGCCAGCACGGTGTCGATGTCGGCGGCCGTCGTCTCCGGCCCGAGGGAAAACCGCACGCCCGCGCGCGCCTGCGCCGGCGTCTGCCCGCACGCCACCAGCACATGCGAAGGCTCCTGCGTGCCAGACGCGCATGCCGCGCCCGAGGACACGCACACACCGTCGAGATCCAGCGCCCGCACAAGCCGCGCGCCGTCGATACCGGGCCACGCGACGTTGAGCACATGACCGGTCTCCTCGTGCGCCGCCACCGCGCCGTTGCGCGCCACCGGCCCCAGCGCCTGTACACCCAGCCACAGCGCGTCGCGCAGCTGCCGCAGCCGGGGCATCGTCGCCAGCCGGGTCGGCAACGTCGCGAAAGCCGCCGCCATACCCATGGCGCCCAGCACGTTTTCGGTGCCGCCGCGCAGCCCGTCCTCCTGATGCCCGGCGACAAGCGGCGCCACGACCACACCACGCCGCAGCCACAGCGCGCCGATGCCCGTGGGACCGCCCGCTTTGTGCGCCGACAAACTGGCCAAATCCACGCCCAGCGGCTCCAGCTTCAGCGGGATCCGCCCTGGTGCCTGGGTCGCGTCGCAGTGCAGCAGCGCCCCGGCCGCGTGGGCCAGCGGCGCCAGCTCTGCCAGCGGGTAGACGACGCCCAGCTCGTTTTGCACCGCCATCACGCTCACCAACGTCGTCGGCTGCTGCAGCGCCGCCGCGGCCGCGTGCAGGTCCAGGCGACCGGCGCTGTCCACCGGCAACGTCACAACGTCGGCGCCCGCCTGCTGCCAGGCCGTCGCCAGCGCCACAATCGACGGATGCTCGACCGCCGTCGTCACAACCCGCACCGGCCCTTGGCGCAGCCGCGGTGACAGGATGCCGTGCCAGGCCAAGGCGTTGGCCTCGGTGGCGCCGCTCGTCCACACGATCTTGCCGCTGCCGCCGCCCACCGCATCGCGCACCGCATTGCGGGCCTGTTCCAGCCGGGCGCGCGCTGCCTGGCCACGCGCGTGCAACGACGACGGGTTGGCCAAAAACTGTGCTATCGCCGCGGTCATCGCCGCCGCCGCCTCCGGGCACAACGGCGTCGTCGCATTGGCGTCCAGGTAAATCATCGCGAACATCGTCCCACTTGGTTGACGGAAACGGCCAGTCGTCGTGAAATGCAGCCCCGTCCGAAACGGGAGGCCAACCGTGGTAGCATTGCACGCAAACGATCGAACTGAAACTTGTGGCGTGACTGCGCGCTGGGCCCGGGCCGTGCGTGTGGCGGTGGCGGCCGCCGGTTTGCTGATGGGCCATGCGGCCTTGGCTGCCGATGCACCGGAAACGCCCGTCACTGCGCCAGCCGCGGTCAGCCCTACGGCGCCGGTCGGGTTGCTCGATGCGATGGAGTCTGGCGCGCCAGCGGCGACGACGACGTCCAGCGGCACGACCTGGGATGTGCCCGCCGTGCCGCCCGCGCCGACCTTTCCCTACGTCGATTACCACGGCTATTTTCGCTTTCGCCCCGACCTGATCAGCAACGGCCACCTCGGCCAGGCCGCGGTCAACGGCGGCGGCGGCGGCCAGTCGACAAAACCCATCACGACCTCGGCGATTCTGCCACCGCTTTCGCTGTGGCCGGCCAACAACGCCTCGTCGCAGTACGCGAGCCAGGTCGGTAAAGCCGCCGGTGAGACGACGCTGGCCGGCGCCAACATGCGCATTCGCTTCGCGCCGACCATCCATCTCAGCGATTCGATTCGGATTTACACGACTTTCGACATCATGGACAACTACGTCTTTGGCAGCGCTCCGGATTACGCCGGCGCGCTGCAGCGACCGGACGTGCCGTTGGTGGCGTTCAGCACCTCGATGCGTCCCGGCGTCATCGGCGTCAAGGAAGCGTACGCCGAGTGGAAGACCATGCTCGGCGTGTTGCGCGTCGGTCGCATGTCGTCGAACTGGGGCCTCGGCATCTTCGCCAACGGCGGCGGCGGCGACGGCTGGGACGGCGGCCGGCCGACGGAATACTACGGCGGCCCGCGCCAAACGTGGGAAGGCCAAGGCTACGACGCCGACTTCGCCAGCTACGCCGACCGCATCGCCTTTGTCACCAAGCTTGGCCCGGCCTACATCGCGCTCGCCTACGACTTCGCGTCGCAGGGCCTGACGGCGATTGACACGACGCGGCCGGACGGCCAGGCGCGCGACATGGAAGAGTCCGATGACGTGCACCAGGTCTCGCTGGCCGTGTACTCCAAGCCGCAGACGCCGGCGGAAGTGGAAAAGCGCAAGAAGGCGCTGCTGGACGACCACGACTGGGTGCTGGACTGGGGCCTGTACGGCATGTACCGCTCGCAAACCAATGACTTGGCGAGCAATACCTCGACGTCCGACCTGACGCTCAACGATGCGCTGAAGGGCAAGTCCAACCAGCTGATGCCGCGCGGCGCGACCGCCTACGCCGGCGACGTCTGGGGCCGCTTCGAGCGCCGCATCTCGTTCTCGCGCCGGTTGGTCATCGAAATGGAAATGACGATGCTCGCCGGGCACGTCGATGACGCCAACACGCTGCCGGGCAGCACGCCCAAAGTCCGCGATATCATGATGTATGGCGGCGCGTTCAAGTCGGCGTTCCAGAACGAAGGCATCGGCGTCTACTTGGAAGGCGGCCTCGCCAGCGGCGACGACACCGGCTGCTTTGGCGTCTACCCGGTCGCCGGCGATGCGTCCTGCACGCTGTCGACCGCCGACGGCAAGGCCAACGACAGCATCACCGCGTTCAAATTTCACAAGAATTTCCGCGTGGACAACCTGCTGTTCCGCGACATCGTCGGCGCCGTCACCAACGCCGTGTACCTGAAGCCGACGTTCTCCATCAACGCCTACCCGTTCTACGCGCCGCAGCAGCTGGGTCTTGACGTGTCGGTGCTCAAGGCGCTGGCGATGAACCCGGCGGGCACGCCCGGCGGCGGCTCGGACATCGGCTGGGAATTCGACGCGCGCGGCTTCCTCGGTCAAAAAGGCCTGTTCTTGGCCCAGGTTACGTTCGCCTATGCCGTCACCGGCGACGCTTTCAACCTGAAGAATGGCTGGTACGGCGCGCAGGTTGTGGACGGCACGAACGTGACGACGATCAACGGCGTCAAGACCCAGGCGCCGGAGAACGCGTGGCGCATCCTCGGTCACGTCGCGCTGATGTTCTAAGCCAGCCGATCTGGCCAGAGGCCTCCAATCGTGAATCATTTCAACCGCAAGGACGGCGCCCTATACGCCGAGGACGTCGCTTTGACCGCGCTGGCGGACGCCGTCGGCACGCCGGCGTACGTCTACTCGCAGGCGACGATCACCCGCCACTTTCATGCGGTCGATCAGGCACTTGCCGGCATTCCGCACACGGTTTGCTACGCCGTCAAGGCGTGCTCGAACCTCGCCGTGCTGTCGCTGCTGGGGCGGCTGGGCTCGGGTTTTGACATCGTGTCGCTCGGCGAGCTGCGGCGCGTCCAGGCGGCGGGCGGCACCGGCGACAGCATCGTGTTCTCCGGCGTCGGCAAGCGCGATGACGAGATCGCGGCGGCGCTAGCGGCTGGCGTGCGCTGCCTCAATGTCGAGTCAGCAGGCGAACTTGCGCGCATCGAACGCGTCGCCCGCGCGCTGGGCGTGCGC
>CAIPXZ010000796.1 GCA_903869075.1 uncultured Myxococcales bacterium
AAGAGAAGCACGAGAAGAAGTAAGTCTCGGCTGACGATCGCTGGAACGGCGCCCCGAGCAATCTGGGCGCCGTTTCGCGTTTTGCGCGCGCGCGCCCCCGCTTGCGCGGCGTGTCGGCGCTGGGTAGTCTGTGACACTTTGTGTCGCGCCATGCGCGCGGACGGGGGCCCGCGCTACCGTCCGCTGACGGGCGCCCGCGGTCTGCGCGCGATCGATCGGGAGGCTGGGCGGGCTGAGGCCTGGTCAGCGGGAAGGGGAGTGAACCATGCGGAATTTCGGCGAAAAGACGCCCGGCGGGTGTCTTCGTTCTGGCCTGCCTCGCGTGCGCGCGGCCCTGTGGGTGGGCGCGTTGCTGCTCGCCAGCTGCGGCAGCGCTGCGGGCACCGGCGGGTCCGGCGCGACCGATTCTGACGCCGATGCCGATGCTGCCGTTGCCGACGCGGACACTGCCGCCACGGACACAGCGAATTCTGACGTCCTGACGCAGGATTTGATCGGCGACGATCAGCCGGACATCGCGGATGCCGCTGACATTGCTGGCGTGGATGCGACGCCGACCGCCGACGTCCCGGACGCGCAAGATGCCAAGGATACCGCGGACATTGCCAAGGATGTGCCGCCGGATGTGCAAGAAGTCGACTCCGGCTGCGCCGCGCCCGAGGATTGCCCGTCCAGCGGCGACCCGTGCAACCCGAACCAGTGCATCAACGGCAGCTGCGTCCTCAAACCGGTCAGCGACAACGCCTGCGACGACGGCAACGCCTGCACCACCGGCGACACCTGCGTCAGCGGCAAATGCACGCCGGCGGACACGTTGAACTGCGACGACAGCAACCCGTGCACCAAGGACGCCTGCGACTTGACCACCGGCTGCGTCTACAGCAACGCCGACGGCGCCGCGTGCAGCGACGGCAAAAAGTGCACGACCGACGACACCTGCGGCGGCGGCACCTGCAAAGGCACCGCGCCCAGCTGCGACGACGGCAACGCCTGCACCGACGACTCCTGCCTGGACGGCAGCGGCTGCACCCACACAAACAACGCCGCCGCCTGCGACGACGGCAACCCGTGCACCGACGGCGACGGCTGCAGCACCGGCAAATGCCTCGGCGGCACAACCGTGGATTGCAACGACAACAACGCCTGCACCGCCGACGTCTGCGACCTGACAAACGGCTGCACGCACGCGATCGTCAGCGGCTTTTGCTCGGACGGCGACGCGTGCACCGTCGGCGACAGCTGCGTCGTCGGCACGTGCGTCGGCGCCAAGATCGACTGCGACGACGGCAACGCTTGCACCGACGACAGCTGCGTGAAAAAGGGCGCCAACGCCGGCTGCCAGCACGTCAGCACCACCGCGCCGTGCAGCGACAACAACCCGTGTACCGCGGGCGATGCCTGCGCCGCCGGCATCTGTCAGCCCGGCAGCGAGCCCGGCTGCGACGACGGCAACGTCTGCACCATCGACAGCTGCGACCCGACCGCCGGCTGCGTGCACACCAACATCGCTGGCGCCTGCGACGACGGCAACGCCTGCACAAGCGACGACGCCTGCACCGACGGCAAGTGCTTGGCCGGCAAGGCGATTTCGTGCGACGACAACAACATCTGCACCAGCGACAGCTGCGACTTGCAAAAAGGCTGCGTCAACGCCGACGCCGACGGCACGCCCTGCGACGACGGTCAAAAGTGCAGCGTCCAGGACGCCTGCTTGCACGCCAAGTGCCAGGGCGTCGCGCCGCAATGCGCCGACAGCAACCCGTGCACCGATGACACCTGCTCCGACGCCGCCGGCGGCTGCGTCCACCTCGCCAACGCCGCGACGTGCAGCGACGGCAACGCCTGCACCGACGGCGACGGCTGCAAGGACAGCGCCTGCGCCGCCGGCAGCGTCAAGAGCTGCGACGACGGCAAGGTCTGCACCGCCGACACCTGCGACGTCGCCACCGGCTGCGCCAACACCGCGTTGACCGGCGCCTGCAGCGACGGCGACGCCTGCACCGCCAGCGACACCTGCGTCGGCACCGCGTGCATTGGCACGACAATCGCCTGCGATGACGGCAACCCGTGCACGACGGACAGCTGCGACAAAGCCAAGGGCTGCGTTCACACCGCCAGCACCGGCGCCTGCGCCGACGGCGACGCCTGCACCGCCAACGACCAGTGCGCCGCCGGCGTCTGCGCCGCGGGCACGGCGGTCAACTGCGACGACGGCAGCGTCTGCACGCTGGACAAGTGCGACAAGCTGCTGGGCTGCACGCACACCGCGCAAGCCGGCACCTGCGACGACGGCAACGCCTGCACCACCGGCGAGACCTGCAGCGCCGGCAAGTGCGCCGCCGGCACGCCGATCAGCTGCGACGACGGCAACCCGTGCAACACCGACAGCTGCGACAGCGGCGCGGGCTGCAAGCACGTTGACCACGACGGCATCGCGTGCGACGACGGCCAAAAGTGCAGCGTCCAGGACACGTGCTTGCACAGCGCCTGCCACGGCGTGGCGCCGAACTGCGACGACAGCAACGTCTGCACCGACGACAGCTGCGCCGACGCCAGCGGCTGCGTGCACTTGCCCAACGCCGTGACCTGCGACGACGGCAATATTTGCACGACGCAGGACACCTGCGCCGCCGGCAAGTGCGCCGCCAAGGGCACCAAGGTCTGCGACGACGCCAACCCGTGCCCGACCGACAGCTGCGCGCCGGCGAGCGGCTGTGCGCACGCGGCGCTGACCGGCGTGGGCTGCACGGACGGCAACGCCTGCACCGCCGCGGACACCTGCGTCAGCGGCACCTGCAGCGGCACCAGCATCGCCTGCGACGACGGCAACCCGTGCACCGCGGACGGCTGCGACACGACCGGCGGCTGCACCCACAGCGCCGAGGTCGGCGGCTGTGACGACGGCAATGTCTGCACCCAGAGCGACGTCTGCGCCGCCGGCGTCTGCACGCACGGCACCGCACTTGTCTGCAACGACGGCAACCCGTGCACGGACGATTCCTGCGACACCAAGCAGGGTTGCGTCTTCCTCGCCAACACCGCCACCTGCACGGACGGCAACGCCTGCACCACCGGCGACACTTGCGCCAACGCCGTCTGCAAGACGACCGGCGTGCCGAACTGCGACGACGGCGAGCCCTGCACCGCCGACGCCTGTGCGCCGGCCAGCGGCTGCACGCACACGGACAGCGACGGCCTGGGCTGCAACGACGGCCAGGCGTGCAGCGTCAACGACGCCTGCCTGCACGGCATCTGCCAGGGCACCGCGCCCAACTGCGACGACGGCAACCCGTGCACCGACGACAGCTGCGCCGACGCCAGCGGCTGCGTCCACGCGCCAAACGCCGTCGCCTGCAACGACGGCAACGCCTGCACCATCGGCGACACCTGCAGCGGCGGCCAGTGCGCGGCGGGCAGCGGCGTCAACTGCGACGACGCCCAGCTGTGCACGAGCGACTTCTGCGACCCGCTCAGCGGCTGCAAGCACACGAACGTGTCCGGACAGTGCAACGACGGCAACCCGTGCACCTCCGGCGACGCCTGCGCGGGCGGCGCGTGCGTGGGCCTGGGCGTAGCGAACTGCAACGACGGCATCGCTTGCACAATCGACTTTTGCACGCCCAGCGGCTGCGCGCACAGCGTCATCACCGGCGCCTGCGACGACCTGAACGCCTGCACGACCGGCGACACGTGCACCGTCAACGGCTGCCTCGGCACCGCGGCGGTCTGCGACGACGGCAACACCTGCACCGCGGACAGCTGCGACCCGGCCAGCGGCTGCACCGCCACCGCCGCCAGCGACGGCGCCGCCTGCAGCGACGGCACTGCCTGCACCAGCGACGACGCGTGCGCCAACGGCACCTGCGTCGGCACCACGGTCAACTGCGATGACGGCAACCCATGCACGACCGATTCCTGCAGCCCGACGCTGGGTTGCGCGCACGCGGCGGTCAGCAGCGGCACCGTCTGCGACGACGGGAACCCGTGCACCGCCGGCGAGACCTGCAGCGGCACCGCCTGCAAGGGCACGACGACAAACTGCGACGACGGCAAGTTTTGCACCGCCGACACGTGCGATCCCGCCACCGGCTGCGTCCACACTGCGCTCAGCGCCGGGAC
>CAIPXZ010000797.1 GCA_903869075.1 uncultured Myxococcales bacterium
ACGGGCGCTAGTCGCGGGCGATGACGATGGCCATGCCCTGGCCGCCGCCGATGCAGGCGGAGCCGACGGCGTACTGGCCGCCGCTGCGCTGCAGGTGCAACGCGAGGTGCAGCATGATGCGCGCGCCGGACGCCGCGAGCGGGTGGCCCATGGCGATCGCCCCGCCGTGGATGTTGGTCTTGGCGAGGTCGAGGCCGAGGTCCTTGGCGACGGCGAGGAACTGCGGCGCGAACGCCTCGTTGACCTCCACCGCGTCCATCTGGCTGAGCTGCAGGCCGGCGCGGGTCAGCGCGCTCTGCACCGCCGGCACCGGGCCAATGCCCATCACCGTCGGGTCGCAGCCCACCGCGGCGTGCGAGACGATCTTCGCCAGCACCGGCCACTTTTCGGCCTCGGCGCGCTTGCGCGTGGTCAAAATCAGCGCCGCGGCGCCATCGACGATGCCGGACGCGTTGCCGGCCGTCACGACGCCCTCTTTCTCAAACGCCGGCTTGAGCTTCTGCAGCCCTTCCAGCGTCGTCTCCGGCCGCGTGTGCTCGTCCTTGTCGATGACGATCGGCCCCTTGCGCGTCTGAATCGTCACCGGCGCGATCTCGTCCTTGTACACGCCGTCCGCCAGCGCCTTGGCGTAGCGCTTCTGGCCTTCCAGCGCAAAGTCGTCGCAGGCCTGCCGCGAAATCTCGTGCGTGCGCGCGAGCTTCTCCGCGGTGTTGGCCATCATCATGCCGGTCGTGGTGTCCAGCAGGCAGGTGAACAACGTGTCCTCGAACTTGCCGCCGGGGCCGAACGGGAAGCCGGAGCGCGCGCCGCGGACGACGTGCGGCGCCTGGGTCATGCTCTCGGTGCCGCCGACAAGCGCGACTTCCGCCTCGCCGAGCTTGATCGCGTTCACGCCCTGGGCGATGGCTTCAAAGCCGGAGCCGCACAGGCGGTTCAGCGTCAGCGCCGGCACTTCCTGACGGCCGCCGGTCTTCAAGCCGATGTGCCGCGCGAGGTAGATGGCGTCCTGCGACGTCTGCAGCACGTTGCCAAAGAACACGACGTCGACGACGCTGCCGTCGGCGCCGATGGACGCCAGCGCGGCTTTGGCGGCTTCCACGCCCAAGTCGGTCGCGGTCAAATCTTTGAGGGAACCGCAAAAAGCGCCAAAAGGCGTGCGCTTGCCGGCGACGATGACGATGTCCTGGGCGTTGCTCATGATGACTCCGAAGTGGCTAGGGCGGCCAAACCGCCGCGCGCCGGGAGTGTAGGGCCGGCCGCGGCAGTTGTCATCGGCCCTGGGCCAGTCCAGCCTGCCAAAGACCGTCCGCGCGTGCCACGATTGCGTCACGCCATGCAAGCTTGGCCAGCCAGTGCGGCGGGATCCCGGCGACGCCCCAAAGCGCGCCCGCCAGCTGCCCGGTCACGGCGGCGACGGTATCGGCGTCATGGCCGAGGTTCGCCGCGCGCAGAACGGCGTCGGCAAACGTCGTGCTTTGGTCGACGCACCAGATCGCCGCCTCCAGCGTGTCGACGACGTAGCCAGTCGAGCGGATCTGCGCCTCGGGCTTGCCACGCCACGCACCGGCGGCGATCGCCGCGATCGCCGGATCGCCCGCCAGCTGCGTCGGAGCCAGAATTTGCGCTTTGTCGGCGCCAAAAATCGCCTGGTGCAGCAGCTGCGTGAACCACGCACAGGCGTCCAGGCAGCTTGGCGCGGCGTGGGTGACCTCACTCTGCAAGCGCGCGCGGTTGCGCGCGGTGTTGAGCGCGTGAAAGCGGATGGCGATGGGGGCGACGCGCATGAGCGAGCCGTTGCCGGCGGTTCGCGGCTCGGTAGCGCCGGCGGCGGGATCGCCCGTGTGCAGGTAGCGCGCGAGCGCGGCGCGCGTGGCGTTGCCGATGTCGAAGCAGCGGCCGGTGACGCTGTTCTCGCCGTCTTGCCACCAGCGCACGAAGCGGTCGGCGAGGTCGCGCTGGTCGAGGTCGGCGGTGGCCAAAAGCGAGTCGGCGAGGCAGAGCGCCATCGAGGTGTCGTCGGTCCACTCGCCGGGCTGGAGGTGGAACGTGCCGCCGCCGCGGAAGTCGGTGACCGGCGTGAAGGTGCCGCGGACCTGGAATTCGACGCTGGTGCCCAGCGCGTCGCCGACCGCCAAGCCGACGAGGCTGCCGATGGCGCGGTCCCGTTGGCGTTCCTGTTCGGTCATGACGGCCTCCTGAGTTGGTTGTCGCACCGCCGTCGCGCGGCGTCAATCGGACGGCAGACAAGCGAATCCGCCTTGTGCTACACTCGCGCATTCGCGGTCGGCCCGCGCTCCGGGATGAAAATGGCTCACGATTCTGCGTACATCGACTTGCCGCCGGTCAGCTTTGACACGGCGCCAGACCGCTATCACCACTGGAAGCTGGCGGTGGACGGCTCGGTGGCGACGCTGACGTTGCAGGTCGATCGCGACGCGCCGCTGCGGCCCGGTTATGACCTGAAAATGAACAGTTACGACCTGGGCGTCGACATTGAGCTGGCGGACGCCATCCGCCGCTTGCGCTTTGAGCAGCCGCAAGTGCGCTGCGTCGTCGTCACCGGCGGCGTGCCAAAAATGTTCTGCGCTGGCGCGAACATCAAGATGCTCGCCGGCTCGGCGCACGGCTTCAAGGTGAATTTCTGCAAATTCACAAACGAGACGCGCTGCGAGATCGAGGACGCGACCGAGCACTCCGACCAGCGCTACATCGCCGCGCTGAACGGCACGGCGGCGGGCGGCGGCTATGAACTGGCCGAGTGCTGCGCCGAAATCTACTTGATCGACGACGGTTTTTCGGCGGTCTCCCTGCCGGAAGTGCCGTTGCTGGGCGTGCTGCCCGGGACCGGCGGGCTGACGCGGCTTGTGGACAAGCGCAAAGTGCGGCGCGACGTCGCCGATGTGTTCTGCACCAAAGCGGAAGGCTTTCGCCTGCGCGACGCGCTGAAGATGCGGCTGGTGGACGGCGGCTGGCCGAAATCCAAGTGGGATCAGGCGATTGCCGATCGCAGCCAGGCGATTGTCAGCGCCGCGGCGGGCGCCAAGACCGAGCAGGGCATCGCGCTGCCGCCGCTCACGCGCACGCAGACGCGCGAGGGCGAGACCGAGACGCTGACCTGGCCGCACGTGACGCTGAAGATCCTGCACGACAAGCGCTGGTGCGAGCTGACGCTGCGCGGTCCGAATGAAGCGGCGCCGGCGTCGGCGGAGGCGCTGCAGGGACAGGGCGCGGCGGCGTGGTCGTTGGCGGCGTTCCGCGAGCTTGATGCGGCACTTTTGGATTTGCGCTTCAACTATCCGAAAATTGGCCTGATTCTGCTGCGGACGTTGGGTGCCAGCGACGCCGTTCTGGCGCACGACACGGCCATCAGCCAGCTGCGGGCGGCGGGTTCATGGCTGGCGCGCGAGATTCAGCTGCACCAGTCGCGGGTGCTGCGGCGCCTGGACAACATGTCGCGGTCGATGTTCGCGCTGATCGAGCCGGGCTCGTGCTTTGCCGGGACGCTGCTGGAGATCGCCTGGGCGGCGGACCGCGCGTACATGCTGGACGACCCGGATGGCGCCAACGCTGTCGCGCTCGGCAGCGTGCACGCGGGCACGCATTTGGCGCACAACGGCATGAATCGGCTGCAGATTCGGCTGTACGGCGATCCCAAGGGGCTGGCCAAGGTGCAGGCGACGCACGGCGCGGTCGACGCGGCGACAGCGGAGTCGCTGGGCCTCGTGACGCGCGCGCCGGACGACATCGACTGGGAAGACGAGGTGCGGCTGGCGATCGAAGAACGCGTGTCGTTCTCCCCAGATGCGCTGACAGGCATGGAGCAAAACCTGCGCTTTGCTGGCCCAGAGAATTGCGACACAAAGCTTTTTGGCCGACTGACGGCGTGGCAGAACTGGATCTTTCAGCGGCCAAACGCCGTTGGCGAGCGCGGCGCGTTGCCGATGTATGGCAATCCGCAGGCGCCGGTGTTTGATTGGACGCGAACCTGAGACGGGGACCTCGGCTTGGCGGCCGGTGCAGGATGGAGGGCAGCGAATGGCTGGAATTGATTACGAGAGCAAGATTCCGAACAACGTAAACCTGAGCGATGATCGCCGGTTGCAGCGCGCATTGGAGCATTGGCAGCCGCGCTACCTGCAGTGGTGGCAGGAGATGGGGCCAGACGGCATCCAGGAAAAAGACGTCTACCTGCGCACGGCGATCAGCGCCGACAAGGACGGCTGGGCGCACTTTGATTATGTGAAAATGCCAGATTACCGCTGGGGAATTTTCCTGTCGGAGCGCGACCCGGACCGCAAGGTCAACTTTGGCGACCACCTCGGTCAGCCGGCGTGGCAGGAAGTGCCGGGCGAGTACCGCAACACCCTGCGGCGCATCATCGTGACGCAGGGCGACACCGAGCCGGCGAGCGTGGAGCAGCAGCGGCAGCTGTGGAAGACCGCGCCGAGCCTGTACGACATGCGCAACGTCTGCCAGGTCAACGTCGAGGAAGGCCGCCACCTGTGGGCGATGGTCTACTTGCTGCACAGCTATTTTGGCGCGGAAGGCCGCGATGAGGCGGAGGAATTGCTGGCGCGGCGCTCGGGCGACGCCGACAAGCCGCGCATCCTCGACGCGTTCAACCAGCCGTGCGACGACTGGCTGAGCTTCTACTGCTTCACCATGTTCGCCGACCGCGACGGCAAGTTCCAGCTGCATTCCCTTTCAGAATCCGGATTTGACCCACTGAGCCGCACGTGCAAGTTCATGTTGACGGAAGAGGCGCATCACATGTTTGTGGGCGACACCGGTCTGGAGCGTGTGCTGCGTCGTTCGGCGCAGCTGACCTTGGCGGATCCGAGCGGCGACGCGCGGGCGCAGGGCGGCATCGACCTGGCGACGGTGCAGAAGTTCATCAACTTCTGGTTCAGCTATTGTCTGGACCTGTTCGGCAGTGAAATCTCCAGCAATGCTGCGGACTTCTTTGCCGCCGGCCTCAAAGGCCGGTTCATGGAAGAAAAGAACTACACCGAGCACTCGGCGCTGGGCCAGGAAAAGGTCGTCACGCTGTGGAAAGACGGCAAATTCCTCGATGAATCCGTGGCGTTGCGCAACGCGATGAACGAAGTGCTGCGCGACGACTACATC
>CAIPXZ010000798.1 GCA_903869075.1 uncultured Myxococcales bacterium
AGCCGGCGTAGCGCACCGCGTCCGAGCCGCAACGCTGCGCCCGGTGGAGGTGGCCGAGCGCGTCGCCCACACGCTGTGCGGCGTCTCCGGCAACATCGGCGCCATGGAGCTGCACGCGGCGGCGCGGGCGCTGGAGCGCGCGATCGGCAGCCAAGCCGCGCGGCCGGTGATCGACGCCGCGTTGGCGGTGGCTGAGACGCAGCTGCTGCAGATCCTCGCGACGCTGGACGCCCACGTGCCCGAGCTGGCGACGCCGGCGCCGGTGATCGCCGATCCGGTGCATTTTGCCCGTGTGTGTGCGGACTTGGCGCGGCTGCTGGGCGGCAACGATCCCGACGCGGTTGACGTGTGGGAGGCCAACGGCGCCCTGCTGCAGGGCGCCTTTCCCGCCGCGGCGCAGCGCATCGGCGACGCGATCCAAACCTTCGACTTCGACAACGCGCTCAGCGCCCTCCACGCGGCCATTGACGCCAGCCGCGTTCCCCAGGACACGCCATGAACTTGCAGCCTTCTCTTGAAAAACCGGTCGTTCTCATCGTCGATGACACCCCCGACAACCTCGCGTTGCTGCGCGATTTGCTGCGGGACGCCTACGCCGTGCGCGTCGCCAATTCGGGGGAAAAGGCTTTGCAGATCGCGGCCTCCGCGGCGCCGCCGGACCTCATTTTGCTGGACATCATGATGCCTGGCTTGGATGGCTACGAGGTGTGTCGCCGCCTCAAGGGCGATCCGCGGACGCGGGACATCCCGGGGATCTTCCTCACGGCAAAGGCGGAGCCGGAGGACGAGCGGCGCGGGCTTGAGTTGGGCGCCGTCGACTACATCACCAAGCCGATCAGCCCGGCGATCGTGCTGGCGCGCGTCAAGAACTACCTGGCGCTCAAGTTGATGGCGGATTTCTTGCGGGATAACAATGAGTTTCTGACGGCGGAGGTAGCCCGGCGCACCCGCGAGGTCACGGCGATTCAGGACGTGACGATCTTGGCGATGGCCTCGCTCGCCGAGACGCGCGACACGGAGACGGGCAACCACATCCGCCGCACGCAATTTTACGTCAAGGCGCTGGCGGAAAAGCTGCGGCACCACGCGCGGTTTTTGGCTTTTGCCACCGATGAAAACATCAACTTGCTGTTCAAGTCCGCGCCGCTGCACGACATTGGCAAGGTGGGCATCCCCGATCGGATCCTGCTGAAGCCGGGGCGCTTTGAGCCGGCGGAGTTCGAGATCATGAAGACGCACACGACGCTGGGCCGCGACGCGATCGCCCACGCCGAGCGCGCGCTGGGCACCGAAGTGAGCTTTTTGGCGTTCGCCAAGGCGATCGCCTACTCGCACCAGGAAAAATGGGACGGCAGCGGCTACCCGCAGGGCCTGGCGGGCGACGCGATCCCGATCGTCGCGCGCCTCATGGCCGTCGCCGACGTGTACGACGCGTTGATCAGCCGCCGGGTGTACAAAGCCGGGATTTCCCATGAAGCGGCGATGACCATCATGCGGGCAGGGCGCGGCAGCCACTTTGACGCCGATATCTTGGACGCGCTGATCGAGATTCAGCCTGAATTTCAGGCGATTGCCGCGCGCTTCGCTGACGCGGAGTTGGCGCTTGCCAGTCCGGGTGCGCGCATGGCTCCGGCCCTCGCGGGTGTGTCATGAAGCCGTCCTGCGTCGCGTGGGCGATGGCCATCTGTCTGCTGGCCGCGCCCGCTGCCGTGCTGGGCGCCCCGCCGGCAACCGCCGTCGCGCCCGCGCTGAACAGCGCTGCTGGCTTTGCCGTCCTCGGTGGCGCGACCGTCACCAACGTCGGTGCCACGGCGCTCGCGGGTAGCCTCGGTCTGAATCCGGGCGTCTCCGTCACCGGCTTTCCGCCCGGCGTGCTGACGTCGGGCGCCATCTACATCGCCGATGCGACAGCGCAATTGGCGCAGGCGGACCTCGCCCAAGCGTATGGCGCGCTCGCGGGCGAAGCTTGCGGCCAGGACCTCTCGGGCACAGATCTCGGCGGCCAGACGCTCACCCCGGGCGTCTACTGCTTCAGCGCCGCCGCCCAGTTGACCGGCACGTTGACGCTGGATGGCCAGGGCGATCCGAGCGCCGTCTTCGTCTTCCAGGTCGGCAGCACGCTCACAAGCGCGGTCGGCGCGACAATCGTCACGGTCAACAGCACGCAACCCTGCAATGTCTTTTGGCAAGTCGGCTCATCGGCGACGGTCGGCGCGGGCACGACGTGGACCGGCGACATCCTTGCCGCTGTCTCCATCACGCTCGGCAGCGGCGCCAACCTCGCCGGCCGCGCGTTGGCGCAGAGCGGTGCCGTCACGTTGGGCGCCAACCAGGTGGAGGCGACGGCCTGCGCGCCCATCCCGCCGTGCCAGGGCGCGGTCAACGGTACGCCGTGCAACGACGGCGATGGCTGCACGCAAACCGACACCTGCCAGGCCAACGTCTGCGTCGGCGCCAACCCGGTCCTCTGCGCCAGCGGCGGCGCGTGCGCGCTCCCGGGCACCTGCGCGCCCGCGACTGGCCTGTGCAGCTACCCCGTGCCGCCGTGCGGAACCAGCAGCGGCGACCCACATCTGCGCACATTCGACGGCTTGCTCTACAATCTCATGGCCGTCGGCGACTTCCTGCTCGTGCACACGCCGGACCTGACGATCCAGGTGCGGCAGACCCGCTTCGGCACGGCGGTCGCCATCAACACGGCGGCGGTCGTGCAGATGGGCGCCGACCGCGTCCGGTTCCTGCGCCAAACCCACCAGGTCTTGGCCAATGGCGTCGCGCTCACCTGCGCCAGCGTGCCCGTGCCGCTGGCCGGCGGAACCCTCTGCAGCCGCCATGGCGACGTCATCCTGCTCCACTCAGCCCACGCCGACGTCGGCGTGCGCCTCAGCGGGTCGCTGCTCAACTTCAGCGTCAGCCTGCCGCCGGAAGTGACGGACATCTCGGGGCTTCTTGGTTCGCGCGACGGTGACCCGCACAATGACCTCATGGCGCGCACCGGCGAGCTGCTGCCGCTCTCCGTCACTTCCGCCCGCTTTTACGCGGTCTTTGCCGCCAGCTGGGCCGTTGCGCCGGCGGACTCGCTGTTTGGCGCCGCCGTCCCAGCCCGCACCCCGGTCGCTGCCGGGGCCCTGCCGCTGGCGGCGCTGGCCGACGCGGCGCACTTTTCCCCGCCACCGCCGGCGTTCACGGCGACGGACCTGCCGGTCGCTGTCCGCGCCGCAGCGACTGCGGTCTGCGTCGCCAAAGGGGTTGCCGATCCTGATCTTCTGGCGGCATGCACCCTCGATGTCGCTGTCCTGGCCGACCCCGCCGCCGCCGATGTCTTTGTCGCGATGCCGCCGCCGCGCGCGGTCGTCTACCTCGCGGAACCGATCGCGCTGCCGCCAACGGTTGCCGCCAGCCCATCGCCGGTCGCTGCCGCGCCTGCCGCCGTTGCCGCTGGATGTCATGCCGGTGCGGCAGGTCCGCCAGCGGCGCTGCTGGGTGCGTCGCTGGCTGTCGCGCTCGTGTTCGCGCGGCGCTCGCGTCGGAACCGCTGAGCCTCGCTACGGCCGATCAGCGCCGCGCTCAGCCGCCCGCCGTCAGCTCCCCGCGCCGCGCGTACAGCGCGTCAAACCGCGCCTCCAACTGCGGATTCACGCCGCGGCAGCCCGCAACGACCGCCAGCGCCCAATCAAAGTACGCCAGCCGCCGCTGCGTCGGCCAATCCGGCGGCGGACTCGTCAGGATCGCGTTCAAGTTCGAGCACTTATCGGCCAGCTTCAGCATCTTCGCCCGCAGGCTGGCGTGCGCCGCGTGTTCAATCTGCAGCCGCTTGCGCTCCAGCTTCGGCAGGCTTTTGTCGTCGGTCACTTCCGCGACCAAGTCCGCGACATCGTGGCCGAATTGTGCGGCAAGCTCGGCGGGCGTGACGTCCTGGTCCTCGACGGTGTCGTGCAGGTAGCCCGCGGCGATCAGCGCGGCATCGCCACCGCCCGTGGCTTCCGCCAGGTGCGCCGCGACGTCGGCGACGTGGTTGAAATACGGCTCGGCGCTCTCGCCTTTACGCCGCTGATCGACGTGTTTTTGCGCGGCAAAATGCGCGGCGCGCACCACAAGCAAGGTGGCGTTGTGTGTGTCCATGGGACCTCCGGTTGTTGCATGGCCCGAGCTTACCACGGCCTGCGACAGCCGTTGTCGCATGCGCTCACGGCGCGATCTTGTTCTTCAGCCCGGCGGCGATCGGCTGCGGCAGGCTGCCCAGCGCGTTCAGCACATGCGGCAGCGCCAGCAGCTTCAGCCCGCCCAGCGCGTTGGGCACCACGGCGTCAATCAGGAACGGCCCCGGGTTGGCCAGACCCTGCTGCAGCGCCGCGGTGAACTCGTCGCAGGTCGTCGCCCGCACCGCCGGTACGCCCATGCCGCGGCTCAGCGCCACAAAATCCAGATTCGGATTGCTGATGTCCAGCTGCGACTTGGCCGCCGCGCCCGCGCCTGACGCGCCGACGCGCTGCAGCTCCACGTTGAGGATCGCGTACGAGCGGTTGCTGAACACCACCGTCACAACGTTCAGCCGCTCGCGCGCCATCGTCCACAGCGCCTGCAGCGTGTACATCGCCGAGCCATCGCCCACCAGCGCCAGCACCGGCCGGTCCGGACACGCCACCGCCGCGCCCACCGCCAGCGGCAGCCCGAGGCCGATCGCCCCGCCGGTCAGCGCCAGCAGGTCGTGCCGCGGCGCGCCAGCGGTGTTCTTGGCCAGCATCACGCCCGAGGTCTGCGCCTCGTCGACGATGATCGCCTGTGAAGGCAGCAAATGACCAATCGTTTGGCAGACTTTCTCCGCTGTCAGCTTGCCGCTCGGCAGGTCGGGGCGTTGCGCAGCCTGCAGCGCCGGCGTCGCGTTTTCCGCGCCCAGCCGCTGCACAAGCGCGTCCAGACCGCCTTGCGCGTCCTGACTAAAGCTCGCGAGCGTGTGCACCGTGCAGCCGTCCGGCACCAGGTAGCTCTTCTTGCCGGGATAGGCGAAAAACGACACCGGAGCCTTGGCGTCCACCAAAATCAGGTGCTCGACGCCTGCCAGCTGCACCGACGCCAGCTCGGCGAGGTAGGCGATGCGCTCGACGTGCGGCAGCCCGGCGCCGCGCTCGATGCGCGTCGGGAACACTTCGGCAAACAGCTTGGCGCCCGTCTGCGCCGCGATCCGCGCCGCCGCCAGGATCGCCGGCTCGCGCAGCGCGCGCCCGCCCAGCAAAATCGAGGACTTGCCCGCGCCCTTGAGCGCCGTGGCGATGTCGGCGATCACCGCGTCCGTGGCGCGCTCCGGCGGCGGCAGCTCCGGCAGCTTGCCGACGACGCCGCCCTCGCTCCACGACACGTCCGCCGGCAGGATCAGCGTCGCCACTTGCCCCGGCGGGCCCATCGCCGTGGCGATCGCTTCCGCCGCATCCCTGCCCAGATCCTCGGTTTTTTGCGTCGTCCGCACCCAGGTCGAGACATTGCGCGCCGACGTCTCGATGTCCGACTGCAGCTGCGCGTCGTACTGCACGTGGTAGGTCGCGTGATCGCCGACGATGTTGACGACCGGCACTTTGCCCTTGCGCGCGTTGTGCAAGTTCGCCAAACCATTGCCCAAACCGCAGCCGAGGTGCAACAGCGTCGCCGCCGGCTTGCCTGCCATCCGCGCGTAGCCGTCGGCCGCGCCCGTCGCCACGCCCTCGAACAGCGCCAGCACGGCGCGCATCTCCGGCACGCTGTCCAGCGCCGCGACGAAGTGCATCTCCGACGTGCCGGGGTTGGTAAAACAGACCTCGACGCCGGCATCCACCAGCGTGCGCAACAGGGTTTGGGCACCGTTTTCCATGGCAATCTCACGCGCCGCGCCCGCGGCCGGCGACACGGTAGCCTGACGGCGCGGGGGCGTCAAAGGCCGCAGCCGGCGATTTTTGCGCTTGACGGCACCGGGCCGGCGTGGCGCAATCGGCCCATGCGCAAGTTCTTGACCGGTCTGGTGATTCTCGCGGCGTGCAGCAGCCCGGCGGCAACCGGCGGCGATGCCAGCGTGACGGCGGACGGTGTGGTCAGCGACGTCGGCGTCGTGGATGCCGCCGTGGATGGGACGGCGACCGCGGATGCCGGCGCCGATGTGCCGCCGCCGCAGTGCCCGTCGCTGACCTCGGCGGTGACCGAAGGTCTGGAGGTCGTTCCGCAAACGACGCTGCACCTGCTGTGCGACGCCCAGAACGGCGTGCATGTGACCGCGTGCGCGTGGCAGGTGCAGGCGCCCGCGGGCGCGACGGAGACGCCGCAGCTGACCTTGAGTCGCAACGTCTTCACGTTGGCGACCAGCCAAATCGGCGACTACACGCTGTGCGCGACCGTGACGTACGACGACGGCGCCAAGAATTGCGCCGCGCCGTGCCTGCAAGTGCATGTCCTGACGGAGGATTTGGCGCACGCGGAGCTGACGTGGAACACGCCGGCGGACAAGGACCAGTCGGACACCGGGCCGTGCGCCGGCGCCGATCTGGACCTGCACGTGGCGGAGAACCTCGCGACCAAGCTGCCCGACCAGGACTGCGATGGCGCGCCGGATCTGTGGTACGACATGACGGCAGACTGTTTTTGGGGCAATCCGGCGCCAAAATGGAGCCTGGCGGACCCGCAGGCGCTCGGCGATCCCAAGCTGGATCTGGACGACACCGACGGCGCCGGACCGGAGAACGTCAACCTCGGCTGGGCGCCGAATCCCGGGCCGATGGCGTACGAGATCGCCGTGCATGCCTATGCCGACTGCGGTTTTGGCCCGTCGGTGCCGAAGGTCCGCGTCTACATGTTCGGCGCGCTGCTGTTTGAGTCGGAGGGCTCCGTCGCGGGCAACGCGGACGGAATGCTGCACACGCTGGATCTGTGGACCGTGGCGAAGCTGACCGCGGATGGCACCGTCACCGCCTGCTACCAAAGCGGCGACGCCTGCAGCGGCAAGGGCAAAATGTGGCAGGCCAAGGGCGATTCGTGCGTCACCCACTGCTACCACCCGCCGAGCGGCTTGGCGGGCAAAAAGCCGGAAGCGCCGAGCAGTTGCCCGTAGCGCCGCCGCGGCAGTTGACCCCGCCCGCGCCTGCGCGTAGCGTGCCCGCCCGGCTGGCCACGCGCGCGCGGCAAGGACGCATCATGACTCGGATCTTTGGCTGGATGCTCGGATTTTGCCTCGTCGGCTGCACGACAGCGGTTCCCCCGACCGCGCCTGACGCCGCCGCGGACGTTGCCGCCGATGCCGCCGTCGCCGACGTCGCCGCGCCGACCGACCTTGCCGCTGCCGACACCGCTGCCGCTGACACAGCCGCAACCGACGCAGCCGATGCCACGCCCGCCGACGCTGGTCCGGTCTGGGTCGCCGGCGATCGCAAGCTCAGCGGCGCGGCGTTCTTCTTCAGCGCCACCGGCGTCGGCGCGATCGACCAGCAAAAAGACGTCACCGGCGCTACCGCGTACCTGCTTGAATTTCCGCAAATTTCGCAGCCAGTGGCGGCCGACGGCAGCTTCACTTTCAGCGGCTTGCCCGAAGGCGGCGAATTCACCGTCGCCATCGTCCACCCGGACTACTACCCGAGCCTGTCGCCGATCATCGCGATCGGCAAAACCGACGTCAGCAACGTCAATTTCCAGGTCGTCACGCAGCTGATCGCCATGTACCTCGGGCTGCTGGTGGGCTACGACCCGAGCGATCCGACGCAGTGCCAGATGGTCGTGACCGTGACCGCGCAAGGCGCCAACCAGGACCTGTGGTGGGCGCCGGGTGAGCCGGGCGCGACGGTAACGACGGCGCCGGTGCTGCCGCCGGAGCACGGGCCGTTCTATTTCAACACCAGCGTGATGCCGGACAAGACGCTGACGCAGACGACGACCGACGGCGGCGTGCTGATCGCCGGCGCCAAGCCGGGCGTCTACACCTGGACGGCGCACAAGGACGGCGTGACGTTCACGACCCAGCGGCTGAAGTGCGTCGGCGGCTGGCTGACCAACGGCGTGCCGCCCCTGGGCTTGCAGGCTGGCAAAAACGGCGGCTGAACCCCGCGATTCTACGTCGGAATCAACAGCCCCGGGTCGGTATCCGAGCGCCATTCCTCGATCGACACCATCATCGCGTCCGGGTCCGCCGGCAGCTGCAGCGCTGCCAGCTCGGGGTCCTCGCGGTTCTTGACCATCGGCAGGTCGCGGCGCAGCTCTTCCAGCAGCTCGATGACCTTGCTGACTTTTTGTTCCGCCAACATGTTGATCTGCAAAGCCAAATGTGCGCGCTGTGCCTCCACCCGGCTCATCCGATTCTGCTTGATGAGCACAACCGTCGACGTCAGCAGCGCGCCAAGCGTCACAAAGCCTTGCAGCCACGCGTACGGCGGCGGGTCCGGCGCTTGGCCATACAGCCGCTGCGCGACGGCGTTGCCCGCCACCCACACCGCGACAAAGCTGAGCGTCGCCGCCAGGTACGCCGGGTGGCCAAAAAAATCGCTGACGTACTCGACGGAGCGCTGCGACCGGTTGATCTTCTGCTCGACGCGGCGGTAGGAGGCGAGGATCGTCGCGACGTTGTCCTCGACGGCGCTGTGGTCCGATTCCACCTGATGTTCCGTGCGCGTGCCGCGGGACAGGCGGCGCAGCAGGGAATTGATGCGAATCGAACGGGTCATCTGCGGCTCCAGCGCCGGCGCTGCGACCGAATGCGGACCCGCGGCTGACCAAAGCTACCGCTGCAAGCTAGGACGCAAACCCGGCGCTGGCAAGGCCCCGACGATCATTTTCGCTGACAAAAAACTTGTCGCGATGCGGGGTTGCGCGCCACGCGTCGCGGCTTATCTTGGTGGCGTTGTCAGCTGGCGCGCGCGATCTTCGGTGTTCATCGAACGCCCGCCGCGCCGTTTTGGCGGCAGCCGCCTCGGCGGTGTGCCGGCTGTGTCAGGGAGTTTCCAATGACGGATTTCATCGACAAAATCACCGAAGCTGCGGAGCGTGTCGCGCATGCCGTGACTGAAACGGCCAGCAAGGTTGTCCACAGCGCGTCGGAAGCGCTGCACCGCGGCGAGCACGCTGTCGACCACTCCGCTGTGACGGCGAAGAAGGCGACCGTGCGAGCAGCCACCCACGCCGAGCACGCCGGCAAGCAGGCGGCGCACAAAGCCGGCGCCAAGCTGGGCACGGCGGCGACCAAGGTCGAGCGCGTTGGCGCGAAGGCGGCGCACAAGGCGGGTGCCAAGCTCACGACGGCCGCGGCGAAGGTCGAGCACGCGGGCGAGACGGTCGTACACAAGGCCGGCGCCAAGCTGAACACAACGGCGGCGAAGCTCAAGCAGGTCGGCAAGTAGCTACGGCGTCAGGTGCAGGACGACAATGTGCTCGTCCTCGATGAGCGCCACGAGCGGCTGGCCATCGGCGCCCAGCGCCAGCGCCGGGTAGAACGCGTGGCCGTGGCCGTCGCGGTTCAGCAGGCCGAGATCCTGCCACGTTGCGCCGGTCCAGCGCGCCGCGCGCACGTGGGCAGGCGCGGCGATGGGCCGGAACAGGTCAAGCTGCGGCGGCAGCATCCCCGTCGCCGCGCTGGCCTGCTGCGTCGCGACGATCGGTCGGCCTTGGCCATCGGCCACCAGCGCGACGTGGAAGAACAGCGTCCCCGGCTCCGGCTGCTGCGACGGCAGCTCGGTCCAGGTGCCGGCAAAAGTCGCCATGTGCAGCTGCTCATCCGTGCCGATCCACGCCACCAGCGGGTTGCCCTTGGCGTCCGCGCCCGCCGCCAGCTGCTCGCCCTGGCTGCGCTGGTCCGGCGGCGCCACTTGCGCCTGTGGCCCCGGAATGCCGACGTCGCTCCACGCCGCGCCCGACCACCGCCGCGCAGCGATCCGCCCGTTCTCCAGCGTCACAAGCAGCGGCCCGGCTGGCGGCGAGAGCAGCACCGGATCCACCGTCGCCGGGTCCGCAAGCGGCGTCCAGCCAGCCAGCGCCGGCGTCCACTGCCCTTGCCAGTAGCGCAGCACCTGCGGCTGCAGCCCGAGCGCCGGCGCCGGAGTCGTCGGCTGCATCCACATCATGGACGCCGCGAGCATCGGTGCCCCGGCCTGATCGATGGCGACGTTGGGCCGCCCGGGCGCCGCCGCCGCCGGCAATTTCGCCGTCGGCCCAGGAATTGTCCCGATGTTGACGAGCAAGGTCGCCGCCGCCCCGACGCCGGTGCGCAGCCCGAGCACGAGCGTGTCCTGGGCGTCGTACAGCACGGCGGGTATCGGCGCGGCAGTCGCGCCAGCGGCGGCGTGCCACGCGTTGGCGTGCCACAGCTGGCAGGTGACAGCACCCCAGCACGTCGTCACATCGCCGGTTGTCGCCGCCGCCAGCGCCACGCGTGCCGTCGTCAGCCCGGAACCGCCCAGACCGTTCGGCGTCGTCAGCGGCGCATTGCCCAGCAGCTGCCACGGCGCGTTCGGGTCGAGCACCACCACGTGCAGCTGGCTCGTCGCCATCAGCGCGCCATCGCTCGTCGTCAGGGTCACGTCGTAGCTGCCAGGCACTGCCGTTGCGTCGGCGGTCACGTTCAGCGTGCTTTCGCTGACCACGGCGCCGCCGGTGGCCGTCACGGTCACACCCGGCGGCACGCCGCTGGCCACGACGGTCGGATGATGCGTGCTGCTCGGGTCGCTGAACCATGGCTGCACCGCCGCTGCCATCGCCGGTCCGCCCGGCAGCAGCCACAGCCCACGCGGCGTCACCGGCGCGGACAGCACCGGCGTCTGTGGCGCCACAACCCGTGCGTTCACCTGCGCGGCGAAAAGATGCACGACGCGACCGCTGACAGCCGTCACCGTCGCCGGCACGCCCGCGCCCAGCGGCGCGCCCGCGTCCGCGCGCAGGTGCAGCACCGTCGTCGCCGCCACGCCGGGCGTCAGATGCACGACCGGCGCATCGAACACCGGCAGCGGGCTGTCGTCGTCGTTCAGCACCAGCGCCACGTCGCCCGAAAACGCGCCGATGGGCGTCACCTGCACCGGCACCAGCGCTTCACCACCGGCGGGCACCTCGGCAAAGGCATCCCCCAGCTGGACCGAGAAATCCACCTGCCACGGCGCCTGGACGGTGATCGTCGTCGTCGCGCTGTGGGCGAACTGCGGCGTCGTCGCGTGCAGCGTCAGCGGATAGCTGGCGACCGCCGCCGTCCACGGCACGTGCAGCCGCAGCGCCGTCGCGCCAGTGCCGTTGCCACCGGGACTTGGCGCGTTGGACGCCACGAATTCCGCCTGCCAATCCGCCGGCAGCCCGTCCAGCGTGAAATTCGGCGTCACGCCCGGCGTGTTGATGTTCAGCAGGATCAGCTGGCCGGCAAAGATCGGCGCCGGCGGATCGGCCAGCTGGATGTAAAAATCGTTCGACGGCGCCGCGTCGTCGCCGTCTGCAGTCGAGGCATCCGCAGCGTCAGCTTCCACGCTTGCCTGCGCCTTGGCGCAGCTGGCCAGCAGCAACACAACCAGCAGCCAGGCCCTCATTGGCAAATCGCCGACGCGCCGGACGCGACGCAGGTGGTGAAGCCGAGCGATTTGCAGTCGACGTAGTGTAGCTCGCCGCCGTAGCAGTAGAGCGCGGTGCTGTCCGTGCAGAGGCCGACGACGCCGATGCCCATGCCCGCGCACCTGACGCCGCCGGAGTCGCCGCCGGCCGGGTCAGAACACAGCGCGCCGCTGCCGTGGTCGATGCAGACGTCGCCGATGTCGCTGCACCAGTACTTGGCGCTGGCGGCGGAAGTGGGCGTGGCGCCTGGACAAACCGCGGCGTCGCCCTCGCAGTGGCTCTGCTTGCTGCAGGCGTACGCCGGCAGGGCGTGGTGGCTGGTGCTGACCGTGGCGTAGGCGGCGGTCAGGGCGGGGCAGTTGTTGCCGGCGGCGGCGACAAACGCCTGGCGGTCGGGATCGTTGGGATCGACGCCTTGCAAGCCGTTGACGCAGCTCTTGATTGGGTCGCCCTGCGCCCAGCAGCTGGCCATCGCCACGCAGGCAGTGACGAGCGATCCGGTCGGCGTCGAGCCGGGATAGCCGAACAGCCCGGCGGTCGGCGTTGGCGGCGGATCGGCCGTCAGCGCCAGCGTCACCGGCACCGCGTAGACGTGCTCGTGGTACGCCGGGCCTTCGCCGGGGTCCGGCCGCCGCGAATTCACGATGAAAAACCCGAGGTAGTGGCCCGCGCCCTGTGGCAGCAGGAAGGCCAGGCGCTGGTCCACGCCGCAGCTGTTGTCGCGGCACGGGCTCGGCAGATCGTAGCGCAGCAGCTGCTTGTTCAGGTCGATGTCGACGAGCTTGTCGCCCACCGCCATCAGCGTGTCGAACTTCTCGTGGACCGCGTAGCCGCCCGGCGGCACCGCGCCCGCGCCAGCGCCCAGCGTAAAGCCCGTCAGCGCGTTGTTTTCAATGCCCAAGGCTAGCAGGTTCGTGCGATCCGACGTCGTGTAGACATAGCCCCAGGTCGTCATGTTTTGCCCGACCTGGTTGCCAAAAGCTTCAAAAGCCGGCGGCAGTGGTTCTGAGGCGGTGACGATCCACGACGACCCCTGCGCATCCACTTGGATGTTGACGAGCTCACCACTTGCCAGCGTGCAGTACGAGCCGAGCGCGGTCCCCGCCGGATTGGCCATGAACGGCGGGCAGGACGTCTTCGCGGGGATCTGCGCCAGCGGCTCGACGAGGTACTGCGACCCGCCAAAGCGGTAGTGGTTGATTTCATAGCCGTTCAGGGTGTACGTCGGCGCCACGGCGATGAGATCGGCGCCGCGTCCGGCGAAGTGGCCGTAGAATTCCTTGCCATCCAGCGCGGCGTTGGCCACCCACTTGTCCGTCTTCACGTCAAACTGCTGCAGGTGCAAGTAGCCATACGTCTGGCCGCCAGCGCCGACGCGCGCGCCGACAGTCTCGACCACCACCGCGCCCAACGCTGCGTGCACGCCGGCGACGTACTTCAGCTCCGGATCGGCGGCGAAGATCAGCGGGTGCTCGGACCAGCTCGCGCCGCTGTCCTCGCTGACCAGCAGCTCGTACGCGGCGCCGCCGCCGGCGGAAGTGACGGTGCTGTTGCAGTCGTCGCAGGTGCTGTCGATGTGGGTGATGGTGACGTTGGCGTCGCCGGTGGCGAGCAGGGCGATGATGCGCTTGTCGTCCTGCACGGCGTCCACCACGTTGATCCGCGTGACGGACTGGGCGCTGGAGCTGTAGCTGGGGGCGGTGTAGACCTCGACGCCGCCGCTGGCGAGGTCGACGGGCGCTTCCTGGCTGTCGCCGCTGCCGCAGCTGAGCGCGCCGACCGCCGCGCAAAAGGTCAAAGCGATGCTCACCACTCTCGACGCGCGCATGTCAACTCCCAGAAGACCGCAGTGGCAAAAGTCTCACCCGGCTCACGATGCAGGTCAAGCGTGGACGTGTTAGACTGCCGGCGCGGCCGTAGGTGTGCGGCCCCGGAGGCTGCGCCATGGCCTTCTCGATCGCCCGGACCTGTGACGGCTGTAGCGCATGCGCGCGCCGCTGCCCTGTCGCCGCGATCACCGGCCAGGTCGGCGCGCCGTACGCCATCCTTGCGGACCTGTGCATCGATTGTGGCGCCTGTGGCCTCGCTTGCCGCCGCAACGCAATTCTCACCGCCAGCGGCCAGATCGCGCCGCGTTTGCCACTCGCCCAGCGCCCGCGACCGGTCATCGACAGCGACCGCTGCAATGGCTGCCAGATGTGCGTCGACTTCTGTGCTTTCGCGTGCTTGCGCATCATCGGACCCCGCTACCAGGGCGTCGTCGCGCTGGCCAACGCGCGCGCTTGCGTGTCGTGCGGCGAATGCGCGGCCGTCTGCAGCAAAGGCGCCATCGCGTTGGTGTCCGGCGAAACGGCAGTTTTGCCCAAACCATTCAGCGGCTTGGCTGTGGGTGGGGAGGCCGCTTGACACCCGCGATGCGACAACCCTATGTTGGCCACGGTCAACGGAGGGCCGTGTTGATGAAAACGTCCACCTTGTTCCTCTCGCTCGCGATCACCTGCCTCGGCGCCAGCGCCTGGGCCTACACGCCTGCGCCAGTCACCGGCGGCGGCACCATCAGCGGCACCATCCGCTTCACCGGCGCCGTCCCCGCCGCGCCGCGCCTCGCCGTCACCAAGGACCCCCAGGTCTGCGGCAGTGACAAGGCCGATGAGTCGCTCGTCGTCGCGCCGTCCAAAGGCCTCGCCAACGCGATCGTCTTCCTCGACAAAATCGACCACGGCAAGCCGCTGACGGTTGGCAAGGCGGAGCTGGACAACACGACGTGCCGCTACGAACCGCACGTCCAGGCGTTCGCCGTCGGCACCGAGCTGCACGTGAAGAACAACGACGCGGTGCTGCACAACACGCACATCCGCCTGCCGACGTCGGATGTCTTCAACTACGCGCTGCCGGAAAAAGGCCAGGCCATCAGCAAAAAGGTCACGCGGACCGGGCTGATGAAGGTCGGTTGCGACGCGGGGCACACATGGATGAACGCGTGGATCGCGGTTTTTGACCACCCGTACTTCGCGGTGACCGACAAGGAAGGGCATTTTGCCCTGCACGACGTGCCGCCGGGCGAGTACGCGCTGCTGTACTGGCACGAGAAGCTGGGCAAGGCGACGCAAAAGGTGACGGTCGCGGCGGGCGGCACCGTGGATGCCTCGCACGCCTTCAAGTAGCCGGTCGCGCCGGCGGCCCACAGGCGGCGTATGGCCGAATTTCAGCGCGACGAGCACCGGTCCTTTCGCACAGCTTTCGTGCTGCTGAGCCTGCTGTTCGCGGCGGTGACGGCGTGGGCGATCGTCGACGAGACGTGGCTGCGGCGGCCGTGGAAGGTGCCGCAGGAGGCGTATGCGCGGCTCAAGCCGCCGGGCGCGGTGCCGGTGGCGATCGCCCAGATCGTCGTGCCGGAGCTGGCGGTTGTCGACCGCTGCCCGACGTGCCATGCCGGCATCGATGACCCAGCGATGGTCGGCGCGCAGATCCCGCGCGTGCTGCGCGTGCACCCGCAGCGCGAGACGCTGCTGCGCCAGCACCCGGTGGCGCGCTTTGGCTGCACGCCGTGCCACCACGGCCAGGGGCTGGCGCTGACGGTGGAGACCGCGCACGGCGACGGCGATCCGCACTGGCCGGAGCCGCTGCTGCGCGGGCCGTACGTGCAGGCGAGCTGTCTGGGTTGCCACGCCCTGGAGCCGACGCTGGCCGGCGCGCCGGTGATCAGCCGCGGTCGGCAGCTGTTCCACGAACTGGGCTGCGGCGGCTGCCACCTGACGGGCCTGCCGCAGCCGGAGCCCAAGCGCGGGCCGTCGTTGCGCCACGTCGCCGCCAAGCTGCAGCCGGGCTACCTGCTGGCGTGGATCCGCGCGCCGCAGGTTCGGCGCCCGCACCACCGGATGCCGCAGTTCTGGCCGGAAGCGGCGCACGACCCGCAGGCGGCGGCGCAGCGCGATCGCGAATCGCTGGCGATCGCCGCGTATGCGCTCAGCGTTTCCGAGCCGTTGCCGCTGGCCGAGCACGCGCCGCCGGTGGATCCGCAGCGCGCGGCGGCTGGGCAGCGGCTGTTCGACCGCGTCGGCTGTCGCGGCTGCCACATGATCGACGGCGGCGCTGGCGATCTGGTGCGCATCCGCGAGGAAAAGCCGGCGGCGGCGGGCGATGCAGCGGCGTGGGATAGCTTTGGCGGTGACGCGGACGCGCCGGCGGCGGCGACGGCGGTCACTGCGCCGGCAGCTATCGATTTTGCCCCGGCGCTGGGTGAGCTGGCGGCGCGGGTGCAGCCCGGCTTTGTCTACGCCTGGCTGCTGGATCCGGCGCAGTACTGGCCCGACGCGACGATGCCGACGCCTCGCCTGACGCCGTCCGAGGCGCACGCCGTGGCGTCCTGGCTGCTGTCGCTGGCGACGACCGCGCCGCCGCCGCCGCCGCCGGAGCTGGCGGGCGCCATCGACCCGGCGCTGGCGCAGGCCGGCAAGCAGCTCGTGGCGCGCTATGGCTGCTTTGGCTGCCATGACATCGGCGGTTTTGCCGAGGAGCCGCGACCGGGGCCAGATCTAACTGATTTTGCTACAAAAGACCCGCGCGACCTTGTGTTTGGCGCGTCGCCGCCGCCGCTGCCGCAGCGGACCTGGACGCGCTTTACCGAGGCCAAGCTGCGGGCGCCGCGGGCGCTGGCGACGCCGGATACGCCGCTGGTGATGCCGCACTGGCCGCTGCCGCCGGATGACGTGACCGCGCTGGCGGTGTTCCTGCGCGGGCTGCGGGCGACACCGCTGCCCGAGGCGTATCGCTACCAGCCGCCGCGCGCCACGGAACGCCAGCTGGCGGAGCAGGTTTTGGCGGAGCGCGGCTGCCAGCAATGCCACAAGCTGGATGCGCAACCGCCGGCGATTGCTCGGTATTACGACGACGCGCACCTGGCGCCGCCGCAGCTCGTCGGTGCCGGCGCGCGCCTGCGGCCGCAGTGGCTGTTCGATTACCTGCTGCAGCCCGGCGCGCTGCGGCCGTGGCTGGAGGCGCGCATGCCGCAGTTTCGCCTGAGTCCGCCGCAGGCGGCGGCGGTGGCGGCGCTGCTGGCGGAGCGCGCGGGGCTGCCGCCGGGGCCACGGCCGCTGGCGGTGCCGCCGCTGACGGTGGAGCGGGCGCACGTCGGCGCGGCGCTGTTCGAGCGGCTGCGCTGCGTGACGTGCCACCAGCTGCAGGCGGGCGAGGGCGTGGCGTCGGCGCAGCTGGCACCGGACTTGGCGCTGGCGCGGCAGCGGCTGGACCCGGCGTGGGTCCGCAAATTCCTTGAAGATCCGGCCAAGATGCTGCCGGGCACGCACATGCCGCAGTTCTTCCCGGACGGCCAGACGCCGGCGGCGGACGTGCTCGACGGCAACGCGGCGGCGCAGCTGGACCTGCTTGTCGACTATCTGATGAACTTGGGGCTGGTGCGGCTGGCGCCGGCGCCGACGGAGACGACGCCATGACCGAGGAACACGCCAAAAATCACCTGTGGGGACGCCGGGATTGGCTGACGGCGCTGGGCTGGACGGCGATCGCCGGCGCGCTGCTGGCCGGCACCGCGGCTTTTGGCCGTCTGCTGTTTCGCCGCGCGCCCATCGAGCCGCCGACGCAGTTCCGCGCCGGTCGCCCCGCCGACTACGCCGCCGGCACCGTCAGCGACCGTTTTGTCAAGACCTGGCGCGTGTTTATCGTCCATGAAAACAGCCAGTTGTATGCGATTCTCGGCAAGTGTACGCACCTCGGTTGCACGCCGCGCTGGTACCGCCGCGAGAACAAGTTCAAGTGCCCGTGCCACGGCAGCGGCTTTGACACCGCGGGCGTCAATTTTGAGGGACCGGCGCCGCGGCCGCTCGAGCGCGCGCGGGTGTGGCTGGACGACGCGGGCGAGCTGTGGGTGGACGTCGGCCAGCGCTATGCCCGCGAAAACTGGGGACAACCCGGCGCGCACGTCCGCGTCAGCGCGGCGCGGGAGCGGGCATGAGCGCGCGCCCCGGCTTTTGGCGGCAGGTCTACGACTCGGTGTTTCGCCACAAGTTTGGCGACACGCCGCGCAACCGCATGCTGCAGATTACCAGCAATGTTTTCCTGCACTTGCACCCAGCGACGGTGCGCCGCCACGGCCTCCGGCTGCGCTACACCTGGGGCATGGGCGGGCTGTCGTTCCTGATGTTCCTCGTGACGGTCGTCACCGGCGTCGTGCTGATGTTCTACTATCGGCCGACGGCGGCAACGGCGTACATCGACATGAAAAACCTGCAGCACGAGATCCCGTTTGGCATGTTCCAGCGCAACATGCACCGCTGGGGTGCGCACGCCATGGTGATTTTGGTGTGGCTGCACATGCTGCGGGTGTTCCTGTCGGGGTCGTACAAGCCGCCGCGGGAGTTCAACTGGGGCGTTGGCGTTGTGCTGTTGACGCTGACGATGCTGCTGTCGTTCACCGGCTACCTGCTGCCGTGGGACCAGCTGGCGCGCTGGGCGATTACCGTCGGTACCAACATGGCGGCGGCGACGCCCTTTCTCGGCCATCAGGGTCCAGGCGCGCAGCTGACCGGCGTCACCGAGCGCACCGACGTCCGCGCGCTGCTGCTCGGTGGGCCGCAGGTCGGCGACGCGGCGTTGCTGCGGTTTTACGTGCTGCACTGCGTGTTCTTGCCGCTGATCGCCAGTACTTTCATGATTGTGCACTTCTGGCGGGTGCGCAAGGACGGCGGCATTTCCGGCCCGCCGGCGACGGACAGCGACGCGGCAGCCGGCCGCAGCGGAGGGCAAAGCTGATGGCGCACTTCTTGTGGATTCTTCGCCAGCCGGACAACCTGCCGATCGTCGGGATGCTGTTCGCGCTGGTCGGGCTGCTGGCGGTGTGGCTGCGGCAGGCGCTGCGCCATGACCGGCTGATCGCGCAGGGCCGCGCCGCGGAAATCGCGCGGGAGATGCGGCGATGAGCGCGCCCCGCGACGACGAGACGCTGCCCGACGCCGTGACGACCTGGCCGCACCTTGTGCGCATCGAGCTGTTGGCGACGCTGGCTGCGCTGTCGCTGCTGACCGCGTGGTCCATCCTCGTGGACGCGCCGCTGGAAGAGGTGGCCGACCCGAACCGCACCCCGGACCCGTCCAAGGCGCCGTGGTATTTCTTGGGACTGCAGGAATTGCTTGTGTATTTTGACCCATGGCTGGCCGGCGTGGTGCTGCCGACGCTGATCATCCTCGGGCTGATGGCGATCCCGTACCTCGACCGCAACCCGCTGGGCAACGGCTACTACACGCTGCGGCAACGGCCGTTCGCCATCGGCGTTTTCCTGTTTGGCTTTGTGGGGTTGTGGATCGCGCCAATCCTCATTGGCGTCTTCTGCCGCGGCCCGGGCTGGAACTGGTATTGGCCGTGGGAGCCGTGGGAGATCGCCAAGTCGCCGCACCTGACCAACATCAACCTCACGGATTTGCTGGGTATTCCAGCGGCGATTGGCGGCGTGCTGGTGGCCGCGTGGTATAGCCTCGGCGGCGTCTTTTGGCTGTGGCGGCGGCGCACCCCGGCGCTCGCGCAGCTCGGCGGCGGGCGCTACGCGCTGACGGCGTTCCTGCTACTGACGATGGCCGCGGTGCCGCTGAAGATGGCGCTGCGGCTGCTGCTCAACGTCAAGTACGTCTGGGTGACGCCGTGGTTTAATGTGTGAAAATCATGGATTGCGCACCGCGTGCAAGACCGCGATGATCGTCATGCTGTCGACGATCTCGCCCGACAGCACCATCGCCAGCACGTCCTGCAGCGGCATCGCCGTCACGTCGATCTGCTCGTCCTCATCCGCCGCAGCGCTCGCCGGCTCCAGGTCGTAGCCGATGAACAGGTGCGCCGTCTCGTCGATGGAGCTCTTGCTCGTGTGGTACGTGCACACCGGCACCAGCCGCCCGGCGCGGTGGCCGGCTTCCTCAGCCAGCTCGCGCTGCGCGGCATCGGCGAAGCGCTCGCCCGTGCGCACGCCGCCCGTTGGCATCTCCCAGGTGTAGCGCCTGGCGATGTAGCGGTACTGCCGCACCATCAGCACCTGGCCGTCGGCGCGCACCGGCAGCACGCCCACGCAGTGCCCGCATTCGATGACGGTGTAGGCCGTCTCCCGGCCGTCGGCCATCCGCACCAGGTCTTCGCGCACGCCCAGCCACGGCGTCTTGTGCACCTGGCGGCTGCGGAGGCGGGTCATCGGCGGCGGCTGGTCATGGGGTTGGCTTGTCATGGTCTCCTTGTTGGGCCGGCGTGGCCTCCAGGGCGGCTTCCACCGCAGCGTCCAGTGTGCGCAGCGCCGCCGCGGTGGCGCCGTTGATCTCAGCGCGGACAATCCCTTGGCGATCGAGCACATACGTCGTCGGCATCTCGGCCGGCTGCAGCTGCGCCACGGTCCGCTGCCCGGCATCCCACGCGACGACGAACGGCAGCGGCATCTGCTGCAGGAATTCGCGCGCGGCGTTGCAGTCCTCGTCGACGCTCACCGCCACCACTTCCAGCCCGCGCGCGTGCAGGCGCTGCCACAGGCGCACATGGTGCGGCATCGCCGCCTTGCAGCTCTCGCACCAGCTGGCCCACAGGTCGACAACCACCACTTGGCCGCGCCACCGCGCTGGGTCCAGCGGCCGCGCCGTCGCCAGGTCCTGGACAACCAGCGGCAGCGGCTGGCCGACAAAGCGATCCGCCCGCGCCTGCGCCGCGCCACAGCCGGCGAGAACCGCGGCACAAGCCAGCCATGCCGCCCTCACGGCAGCACCGGCATCGCCACCGGCAGGATCGGCGAGTTGTTGCACATCATGTCCGACGCCACGAAATACCACAGCGACTGGCCGGGCACGTGCGCCGAGTCGAGGAACACCTTCAGCGTGTACACGCCGTTGGGATAATTGCCCTTGGCGTCCGGCGGTCCCGGCGCGTTCAGCGCATAGCCGGCGCCCGTGGCGCTGTCATAGACGAGCACCATCCGCGACAAATCGTTATTGGGATCAGTCGCTTTCACCGAGATCTGCATCAGCGCCTTGCTCGGATACGTCAGCTGGATGTCGCTGAGCACCGGATTGTCCGTCTTTGTGTCATCCACCGGCATCCGCACAAGCTGCGTGTCGTCGGGCTGGTCCGGCCACGTCGGCTGGCCGGTCTGGTCGGTCCACACGCCCCAGGCGACCATCAGGTTGGTCAGCACAGCCTGTTGGTGCGGGTCGATCGTTACCTCCACCGGCAAATACGAATAATCATTGTGGAAAATGTGCAGCCCCCACGTCCCGCCGCCCGGCAGCGGCGCCGTGAACTTGCCGTTTGTGTCGATCAGCGCGCCGCCCTGGTACGTGCCGGCGTGGACCTTGCCGCGCTCCACCATCACCAGCCCGGGACCCAGCGGCAGGTCGTCCGAGCCGACAATCTGCCCGCTGATCGTCGCCGGCAAGTCGCCGCTGCCCACGCACGCCGGCGCCAGTCCCAGCGCCAGCGCTGCCCAAAGTGCCCGCTGCTTGGTCATCACAAGCTCCATGCCGTGCCGCAGTCGCGGCATTCCGGGTTCGGGTCGCCGTCCAGCAGGCCCCGCCGCAAGCGCCGGTACGCCGCGCCGTTCCAGATGTCGGGCCAGCGCTGCGTGCGCAGATCGCCCAGCTCCAGGCTGGCGTACGGCGCCACAAAACTGCTGATGCAGCAAGGCAAAACTCGCAGCGACGCCGTCACCACCGCGCTGCGCCACGGCCGCCAGCAGGCGCGTTGCGGGTGCGGATCCTCGGTCGCGGCGAAGCTGGCGAGGATCGGCAAGCGCCCCGACGCCCGCAGCGCCACGCCCGTCGCCGCCGCCACCGCCTCCGCCCGCGCCACAACGTCCTGCAGCAGCGCGCCGTCGTGGCCGTGCAGGGAATACTGCCGCTGCGCCACGCCGTGGCCGGTCAGCACAAGCCGCTGCGTGTAGACCTCCTCCACGCCCAGATCCGCCGCCAGCTGCACAAGCTCTGGCAGTTCGGCGATGTTCAGCCGCGTCGCCACCATCCACAAGCTGATGCGCGGCCGCGTCGCCGTGCCGCGCGCCGCCACCATCGTCTGCAGCCGCCGCCGCACCAGGTCGCGGATGTCCGCGCCGGCCATCTGCCGCACCGTCTCCGGGC
>CAIPXZ010000799.1 GCA_903869075.1 uncultured Myxococcales bacterium
CGTATGGTGCGGCCAATGGCCGGGTGGCGGCAAGTGCAGATGCGGTTACGCCGGCAGCGCCGCGGCGCGCTCCGCCAGTTCCCGCGGCCAGACGCGCCAGAACTGCGCCTGCACCGCCGTCCAGTCGGCCAGCAGCTGCGCGGCGTAGCGGCTGTTGGTCTCGGCGACGAAAGCGGTGATGAGTCCGTGGACGCGTGCCAACTGGTCGGCATCCGGCCGCAGCAGCAGCACGGTGTCGTGGTTGGTGCGGCTGGCCAGGCGCTGGTGCGGATCCCAGACCCACGCCGTGCCGCCAGTCATGCCGGCCGCAAAGTTGTCGCCGACGTCGCCGAGGATGACGACGTCGCCGCCGGTCATGTACTCGCAGCCGTTGGAGCCGCAGCCCTCGACCACCGCGGTGGCGCCGGAGTTGCGCACGGCAAAGCGCTCACCGGCCTGGCCGGCGGCGTAGAGCGTGCCGGACGTGGCGCCGTAGAGCGCGACGTTGCCGATGATCGTGTTCTGCTCGCTGGGTCGCGAGGACGCCGCGGGCGGCCGCACGACGATGACGGCGCCAGACAGGCCCTTGCCGACGTAGTCGTTGGCGTCGCCGAACACCTCCAGCTTGACGCCCTGCACCGCCCAGGCGCCGAGCGACTGGCCCGCCGAGCCGCGCAGCCGCACCGTGACGTGGCCGGGTTTCAAGCCCGTCATGCCAAATTTGCGGGTGATCATCGCCGACAGCCGCGTGCCGACGGCGCGGTGGGTGTTGCGCACGGTGTACTGCAGCTGCATCTTCTCGCCATCGTGCACGAGCGCGCCGGCGTCCTTGAGCATCTGGCCGTCCAGGCCATCCGGCACCTCATTGCGGCCTTCGAGCGTGCAGTAACGCGGCAGCCCGCCGGCGTCCGCTTGTACCAGCAGCGGGTTCAGGTCGAGGTCGTCCAGGTGCACGGCGCCGCGGCTGACCTGCTTCAACAAGTCGGTGCGGCCGATCAGCTCGTCAAAAGTGCGGATGCCCAGCTTCGCCATGATCTCGCGGGTTTCTTCGGCGATGAAGCTGAACAGGTTGACGACTTTCTCGGCCGTGCCGGTAAATTTCGCCCGCAGCTTGTCGTCCTGCGTGCAGACGCCGACCGGGCAGGTGTTGCTGTGGCATTGCCGCACCATCAGGCAGCCCATGGCGACGAGCGACGCAGTGCCGATGCCGAATTCCTCGGCGCCAAGCAGGGCTGCCACCACGACGTCGCGACCGGTGCGGATGCCGCCGTCGGCGCGCAGGCGCATGCGGTGGCGCAGCCGGTTGAGCGTGAGCACCTGGTGCGCCTCCGATAGCCCCAGCTCCCACGGCAAGCCAGCGTAATGCAAGGACGTTTGCGGTGACGCGCCGGTGCCGCCGTTGTGGCCCGAGATGAGAATCACGTCCGCCTTGGCCTTGGCGACGCCCGCCGCGACAGTGCCGATGCCCGAGCGCGAGACAAGCTTGACGCACACCCGCGCGTCCGGGTTGGCCTGCTTCAGGTCGTAAATCAGCTGCGCCAGGTCCTCGATCGAGTAAATGTCGTGGTGCGGCGGCGGCGAGATCAGCGTGACGCCCGGCGTCGCGTGGCGCAATTTACCAATCAGCTCCGTGACTTTGAAGCCGGGCAGCTGGCCGCCCTCGCCGGGCTTGGCGCCCTGGGCGATCTTGATCTCGATCTCCTTGCAGTGCTGCAGGTACTCCATCGTCACGCCAAAACGCCCGGACGCGACCTGCTTGATCGCCGAATTCGGGTTGTCGCCGTTGGCGTACGGCCGAAAACGCGCTGGATCTTCGCCACCTTCGCCCGAATCCGAGCGCGCGCCGATGCGGTTCATGGCGATGTTCAGCGTCTCATGCGCCTCGGGCGACAGCGCGCCGAGCGACATGCCCGGCGTCAAAAAGCGCTTGCGGATCGAGGTCAGCGACTCGATCTCGTCGATCGGCACCGGCGGCTGCGTCGTTTGAAAATCAAGCAAATCCCGCAGGTTGGACGGCGGCCGGTTGCGCAGCGTCTGTGAGTACAGGCGAAACGCCGCCAGGCTGTCCGTCGCCACCGCGGTCTGCAGCAGGTGGATCGCGTCGGCGTCCCAGGCGTGGCGCTCGCCGCCTTCGCGGGCGCGGTAGAAGCCGCCGATCGGCAACATCGCGGTCTGGAAGGCTTTTTTGTGCTCGCCGATGACCATGCCGGCGATGCCGGACAAGCCGATGCCCGACAGGCGGCTGGGCATGCCCGGCAGGTACTCGTCGACGAGCGTGCGCGACAGGCCAAGCGCCTCGAAGTTGCAGCCGCCGCGGTACGCCGAGATGACGGAAATGCCCATTTTGGAAATGATTTTCAGCAGGCCGTCGTCGATCGCCTTCTTGTAGCGGCCCACGCACTCCGCCAGCGTCAGCGGCGCGAACAGCCCGCGCTGGTGGCGATCGGCGATGGCTTCCTGCGCCAGCCAGGCGTTGACCGTCGTCGCGCCGACGCCGATGAGCACGGCAAAATAGTGGGCGTCCAGGCACTCAGCGCTGCGTACGTTGAGCGACGTGAAAGTCCGCAAATTCTGACGCAAAAGATGGATGTGCACGGCGCCGGTCGCCAGGATCATCGGCACCGCCGCGCGATCCGGACCCAGCGCCGCATCGCTCAGGATCACGTGCTCGCGGCCGCCCTTCACCGCCTGCGCCGCCTCCTCGCGCATCCGCGCCAGCGCCAGGCGCAGCGCTTCCGGGCCGCCGTTCACCGGGAACGTCGCGTCGATTTCCACAGCCGTTTTGCCCATGTACGTGCGCATCGCCGCGAATTCGGCGTTGGACAGCACCGGCGATTCCAGCTGCAGCAGCCGGCACTGTGACGGGTCCTCGGCGAGGATATTGCCGAGGTTGCCCAGCCGCGTGCGGATCGACATCACCCGGCGCTCGCGCAGGGAATCCAGCGGCGGATTGGTGACCTGGGCGAAATTCTGCCGGAAAAAGTGGTGCAATCCCCGATACTTGTCGCTCAGCACGGCGAGCGGCGTGTCGTCACCCATCGAGCCGATCGCCTCCTTGGCGTCCGCGACAAGCGGCTGCAGAATCAGCTCCAGATCCTCGTGGCTCCAGGCAAAACATGCTTCGCGTTCGCGCAGTTCCTTGGCAGTCAGGTGCGTCGGCTCGCCCATGCCGGGGCGGATCAGCGCGTCCAGCGGCGTGATGTCGCGCACCCACTCGTGGTACGGGTTCAGGCTCGCCAAGTGCGCCTTCAACTCCGCGTCGTGATAGAACTTCTTCGCTTCCAGGTCGACCGCCAGCATCTCGCCCGGGCCCAGCCGGCCTTTTTCAAGCACGCGCTCCTCTTCCAGGCGCACCATGCCAGCTTCGCTGCCGGCGAACAGCAAGCCGTCGCGCGTCAGCGTCCAGCGCATCGGCCGCAAGCCGTTGCGGTCCATGCCGGCGACGACCCAGCGCCCGCCGTAGCCGCACACCGCCGCGGGACCATCCCACGGCTCGATGACCGAGTTCGACCAGCCGTAAAAACCCTTCAATTCCGGAGACATCTCGCTCTGCGACGACCACGCCTCGGGCATCAGCATCGCCTTGCACGCCGGCAGGTGGCGGCCGGCGCGGGTCATCACCTCAAAAACTGCGTCCAGCGCTGCGGAATCCGACGAACCGGCGGTGACAATCGGCTTGCAGTCCTCGATGTAATCGCCAAACCGCGCGTGCGCCAACCGCGTCTCGTGCGCCATCATCCAGTTCAGGTTGCCGCGCAGCGTGTTGATCTCGCCGTTGTGGGCGATGACGCGAAACGGCTGCGCCAGCTGCCAGGTCGGGAAGGTGTTGGTCGAGTAGCGCTGGTGAAAGATCGCGAAATTGCTGACGAAGCGTTCATCGGCGAGGTCGGGGTAGAACGACGTCAGCTGCTCGGCGACGAACATGCCCTTGTAGATGATCGACCGGCAACTCAGCGAACAGATGTAGAAATCGCGGATATTCTCCTTGTGCGCCGCCTTCTCGATGCGCCGCCGCATGATGTACAGCTCCAGCTCGAACTCGGACGACGGCAGGCCCTTCAGGTTGCCGACGATCAGCTGCTCGATCTCCGGACGCGTGACGTTGGCTTTCTCGCCGATGACCTCGGTGTGCACCGGCACCTGGCGCCAGCCGTAAACGCGGTAGCCAAAGCGAATGATTTCGCGCTCGACCAGCACGCGACAGCGTTCCTGCGCCGCGAGGTCGGTGCGCGGCAGGAAGATCATGCCCACGGCGATCTTGCCGGGGCCGGGCTCAAAGCCGCTGGCGACGACGTGATCGCGAAAAAACGGTTGCGGAATCTGCACATGGATGCCGGCGCCGTCGCCTGTCTTGCCGTCCGCGTCGACCGCGCCGCGGTGCCACACGCACTTCAGCGCCTCGATCGCCGCCGTCACAACCTCGCGCCGCGGCGTGCCGTCCAGCGACACCACAACGCCGACGCCGCACGAACCGTGCTCGCTCTCCGGGTCGTACAGGCCGTCCGCCTCCAGCAACGCCGCGTTCTGGCGCCAGCGCGCGATCTCCTGCTCGGCCTGCAACTGTTCGGATTCCATGGGTTCTGCTCACATGTCAGGGGGAAAACGCGAAGCCGCCAGACGGGCTGGCAGGCTTGCGGTTGTGCAAAAAGCCGTCGATCTGCGCTGCCGCCGCGCGGCCATCGGCGATCGCCCAGACCACCAGCGACGCGCCGCGGACGATGTCACCCGCGGCAAACACGCCCGGCAAGCTCGTCTGCAAGCGCTCGACGCGCAGCGTGCCGTGGCGCTCGACCTGCAGCGCCGGCTCACCAAACAGCTGCGGCAGGTCCTCGGGCTCAAAACCCAGCGCGTTGACGACGAGGTCAGCCGGCAGCGTGAACGCCGAGTCCGCGACCTCCACCGGCACCTGCCGACCGCTGGCATCCGCCGTGCCCAGGCGCATGCGCTGCGCGTGTACAGCCGTCACGCGCGTGTCGCCGGCAAAGCCGAGCGGTGCTGCAAGCCATTCAAACTGCACGCCTTCTTCTTCGGCATACTGCACTTCGCGCGCGGAGCCCGGCATGTTCTGGCGGTCGCGGCGGTACAGGCACGTCACGCGCGCCGCGCCCTGGCGGACGGCCGTGCGCACGCAGTCCATCGCCGTGTCGCCGCCGCCGATGACGACGACGTTGCGGCCCGCGGCGTTCAACGCACCAGAGGCGAATTCCGCGACCGTGTCGCCCAGCGTCACGCGGTTGGCGGTCGTCAGGAAGTCCAGCGCCGGCACAACGCCCGCCAGTTCCACGCCCGGCACCCGCAGCGCGCGGCCTTTGTACACGCCGGTAGCGATGAGGATCGCGTCGTGGCGCGCCCGCAGCTCCGCCAGCGTCGCATCGCGGCCGACGGCAAAATTGAGGTGGAACACGACACCGGCCTCGCGCAGCAGCGCCGCGCGCCGCTCCACCACCGGTTTCTCCAGCTTGAACGAGGGGATGCCGTACACGAGCAGCCCGCCGACGCGGTCATGCCGGTCGTACACCGCCACCTGCCAGCCGAGCTTGCGCAGCTCCTCGGCCGCGGCCAGACCCGCCGGACCGGCGCCGATGATGCCCACCGACTTGGCCTGTTCCACCGCCGGGCGCACCGCCTGCACCCAGCCGTTGGCGAACGCCGTCTCGGTCAAGAACCGCTCGACCGCGCCGATCGTCACGCCGCCGTGGCTGGAGACTTCCAGCACGCAGGCGCCTTCACACAGCCGGTCCTGCGGGCAAATGCGGCCGCAGATCTCGGGAAAATTGTTGGTTTGGCTGGACAGCTGCCACGCCTCTTCCAGCCGGCCCTCGGTCGCCAGCGCCAGCCAATCCGGGATGTGGTTGTGCAGCGGACAGCCGGTCTGGCAAAACGGCACGCCGCACTGCGAGCAGCGCGACGATTGACGCGCCGCGTTGGAATTCGCCAGGTCCGCTTGGATTTCGCGGAAGTCCTGACGCCGCTCAGCCGCCGGCCGCTTGTCGCCAAACTGCCGGGACAAGCCTACGAATTTCAACATCTTCTCAGCCATTGCCACCCAGTCCTGCCGGTCAAACGGTCGCTGCGGGCTGCCACCCAACGCCGCCTTTGTACGATTGCGCAGCGGTTCCGTCCAGCGTTAACGCGGTGCGTCGCGCGGCGGCCTGACGCGGTGTGTCATCAGCGCGGCAACTGCCTGAAACGATGGACGGTCAGCGCCAGAGGATCGGCCGGCTCAGCCACTGCTTGCCGAACAGGCCCCAGTGCAGGAATTGGCCGTGATCGTCGACCGCCCAGGCGCCTTGCGGCCCGACGGCCAGCGCCCGGATACCGCCGGGCTGGACCAAGCGCGGGACGCCGCTGACGTCGGCTTCCGCCTGGCTGTCGGCCACGCCGCCCCAGCACAGCGCGCCGGGTCGCGCGCCGTCGGCCACGCCGCAGGTTTGGCTGCCGCTGGCGGTCAATTGCGCGACGTTGGCGATGCCGGTGACTGCAACCGGCAGCGGCGAGCGGTCGCTGCCCTCGGGCACGCGGCCCTCGAACACGCTGGCGCCGTTGCCCAGCTGGCCGAGGTCATTGCTGCCCCAGCACACGGCGCGGCCGGTCTGCAAGCGCGCACAGAGGTGGTTGGCGCCGGCGACAAGGGCCATCGCCGGTCCGGGCAGCTTGACCTCGACGGGCGTGGCGCTGTCCTGCAGCTGGCCGTGGCCAAGCTGGCCAAACGCGCCGTGGCCCCAGCAGCGTACGCGGCCGGGTTTGTCTAATACGCACGCAGAGTTGTCGGTCGCGGCGACGGCGACCGCGCCCGGCAGCCCGGCGATGGTCACGGGCTGGCCAGCCTTGCCCGGCGACGCGCCCAGCCAAATGCCGGCGCTGGCGCTGCCCCAGCACCGCACGGAGCCGTCCTTGAGCACCGCGCAGGAAAAGCCCTGGCCGGTCGCCAAGCTGACGACGTCGCGCAGGCCGGGAACGAGCATCGGCCGGTCGATGGTCGGCCGGGTGGAGCCGACGCCCAAGCTGCCGTCCGGGTTGTCGCCCCAGCAGCGCACGGCGTTGGCGCCGCTGGTGCCGCGGCTGAGCGCGCAGGCGCGGTTGTGGGCGATGGCGACGCGCTCGACGTGGCCCAGGCGAAAGACCGGCGTCGGCTTGACCTGGCGGCTGACGTCGCCCCAGCAGCTGAGGTTGCCGTTGCTCAGGCGCAAGCAGCCGAGACCACCGCCAGCGAACAGGCCATCGGCCACCGGTTCCTTGCCGGCGTCCGCCTTGCCGGCGTGCAGCAGCTCCGCCAGCGCCCCGCGCTCCAGCACGCGCGCCAGGCTCACCGGAGTCTCGCCCAGACCCGACGCCACGTCCGCCTTTGCCCCGCGCGCCAGCAGCGCCGCCGCCAGACCATGCGCCGCCGCACCCGCGCCCACCGGACCAAATCCATCGGCCTCAACCGCCAGGTGCAGCGGCGTCCAGCCCTGCGCGTCCGCGGCGTTGACCTGCGTGCGCTTGTCCGCCAGCAGCACGTCCAGCGCCGCCTGCGCCCGCTGCCACAGCGCTTCGTGGATCGGCCGCCACGCATCCGGCTTGGCCTCCGCGTTGGGATTCGCGCCTTTTTGCAGCAGCAGCGCCACCACCTGCGGCGAGCGCCCCTGGCACGCCGCGTGCAGCGCCGTCCAGCCTTGGCTATCCGCCGCCGTCGCCACCGCACCGTGTGCCAGCAGGCTCGCCGCCAGCGGCGCCGCACCGCGCTGCGCCGCGCGAATCAGCAGCCGCGGGTCCTTGGCATCGCCGCCGGCGTCGAGGAACAGCTCCAGGATCTCCAGCTTGTCCGCGTCGATCGCCGCCAGCAGCGGCGTCTCGTGGCCCTCGTTTTCGGCGTTGACGATCGCCGCCGCGCGGTGCGTCTGCAGCTCCTGGCGCAGCAGCTCGATCTGCCCTTGGCGCACAAGGTCAATCGTCTGGTCGGCCTCCACCGTGCTCACAGGCTGGGCGCGCGCCGTCAGCGGCAGCAGCGTCAGGATCAGGGCAAGCTGCCAGCGCATCGGACCTCCACCTCAGCTGACGCCGGGGAATTCAATCGCCGTCGACCACGGCACGTCGCCAATTTGCAGCGCGCTGCCCGCGGCCAGCGCATGGTCCTCGATCAGCACCTGCAGCGCGTTGGTGCCGCCCTTGGGCCAGTCAATGCCGGCGGTCACCACGATCGCGTCGCCGCGGCTCATGCCGTACTGGCGGTAGAGGATTTCGCGCGCGGCGTGGACCATGCGCTGCAGCTTTTCGCGGTCGGCGTCAAAGCCGGTCATCACCACCGGATGCACGCCAAAGTACAGCAGCAAGGCGCGCGCCGCCCGGGCGCTGCCGCAAAATGCCAGCAGCGGCACGCTCGGCCGGTGGCGGCTCAGGCGCTCCGGCGTGCGGCCGGTGCGGGTAAAGCAGACGATGGCCTTGGCCGGCAGGTGCTCGGCGAACTGCACAGCCGTCGCCGAAAACGCCTCGTTGATGCGGTGCAAGTGCGTCGTCGTCGCGCTCTCAAACGACGACAGCGGCGCCTTGGGCGTGCGCTTGTGCAGGTCGTGCATCCACGCCTCGGCCTTGCGCGTGATGCGGTCCATCGTCGCCACGACAAGGTACGGCCGCGTGCCGACGCTCGTCTCGCCCGACAGCATCACCGCGTCACCGCCGTCGACGATCGCGTTGAACACGTCGGTCGACTCGGCGCGCGTCGGGCTGGGGTTGGTGATCATCGACTCCAGCATCTGCGTCGCCACGATCACCGGCTTACCGTGCCGCCGCGCCGCGACGACGAGCTGCTTTTGCACGAGCGGCACTTCCTCCACGCCCAGCTGCAGCCCGAGGTCACCGCGCGCCACCATGATGCCGTCGCTGGCCTCCAGGATGCCGTCGATGTTCTCGATCGCCGACAGCGTCTCGATCTTGGCGATCAGCCGTACGTCGCGCTCGCTCGGCTTGGCGTGCGCCTGGATGAAGGCGCGGATGTGCTCGACGTCGGCGCGGGTGCGCACGAACGACAGCGCCACGAAGTCGATGCCGTGCGTCAGGCAAAACTGCAGATCGCGCTGGTCTTTGTCCGGAAACGGGTCCAGGTCCAGGTCGATCTCGCGGATCGTGATGCCCTTGCGCGAGCCGAGATGACCGGGCGCCACGACCTCGCAGCGCACGTATTCCGCCTCCAGCGCCACCGCTTCCACGACGATGTCGCCATCGCCAAACAGCACGCTCGGCCGCAGCGTCGGCTTTTGCGCCATCAGCCGCCGCAGGGACGTCATCACGCCGCGGCCCAGCGGCTGCGGCAGCGGCACCTGCAGCGCATCGCCGCCGTCGGTCACCGTCACGCCGTCCGGCACCAGCAGCACCGTGTGGCCCGCCAGCAGCTCCAGGCCCTCGTCCGGCAGCTTGCCGATGCGCGATTTCGGACCCTGCAGGTCCGCCATCACCGCCACAACCGGCGGCGACAGGCTCGGCACCGGCCGGTTGGCCCACGCCAGGATCGCCGTCTCCTTGGCGTAATCCGCGTCGCAGTGGCTCATGTTGATGCGCAGGACATCGACGCCAGCTTCGGTCAATTTGTCCAGGAATTGCGGGTAGTTCGGCTCCGGGCACAGGCCAATGGTCGCGACGATCCGCGTCTGCCGCGGGTGCGTCCCCTCATGTCGCTTCATCTGCTTTGCCTCGCCCCAAGCGCGTGTGCGCCGTGTACCCAAGCGGGGATGCTATGCGAAATGGCCGATCTGGCCAACCGGCCGTGGCGTGGGACCCCGGGGCTGGCGCGGCATTTTCGGGCGTTTTCGGCAGGTGGGCGCTACACGCCGCGATCCGCCTGCGGCCAAATCACTTTGTGCAGCTGCAGCTGCAGCCGCCCGGGCGCGCGCGCCGCCAGCAGCCACGCCACCAGCTCCGCCGGCGCGACCTGGCCCGCCACCGCCGACCACAGCACCTGCGCCTGGCAGCCCGCCAGCGGGCCGCGCAACGCCTCGAGCGCCCACAGGAAATCGCCGTGGCTGGCGACGACGATCTTCAGCTCATCTTGCCGCCGCAGCTGCGCGAGTTCCAGCCAGAGGTTGCGCGCGGACTCACCCGAATCCGGACACTTCAGGTCGGCAATCACCGTCACGCGCGGGTCCAGGTGCGCGACCGGGTACGCGCCCGAGGTCTCCAGCAGCACTTCCAGCCCGGCGTCGCACAGCGCCGTAAGCAGTTGCGGCGCCGATTTTTGCGCCAGCGGCTCGCCGCCGGTGACCTCGACGAGCGGCACGCCGAGCGCCAGCACGTCGCGCACCACGTCGGCGATCGGGCGTTTTTGGCCCTTGCCAAAGGTGTACGTGCTGTCGCACCAGGTGCAGCGCAACGGGCAGCCGGCGAGGCGCACGAACGTGCACGGTCGGCCGGCGTGCGTCGATTCGCCCTGGATGGAGGCGTACAGCTCGATCAGCGCAACGCTCACGCCTTGTGCCCCCGCCGCGCCACCGACGGCTCCGGCGCGTCGTCGCGGTTGCGCTCGTAGACCATGCGCAGGCCATCCAGCGTCAAAAACTCCAGAACTTCCCCAATGCTTTCAGTCTCTTTGGCGATGAGCGGCGCCAGCCCGCCGGTGGCGATCACCCGGCACGGCTCGCCCAGCGCCGCCTGCAGCCGCGTCACCAGGCCCTCGACCAGCGCCACGTAGCCGTAGACGAGCCCGGACTGGATGGCCTGCACGGTGGTCCGACCAATCACGCTCGGCGGTCGAACCACTTCAACGCGCGGCAGCTTGGCGGCGCGGGTGAACAGCGCGTCGGCGCTGATACCGATGCCGGGGACGATGACGCCGCCCAGGTAGCGGCCCTTGGGATCGACGACGTCAAACGTCGTGGCGGTGCCGAAATCCACGACAATACAGGCACTTTTGCAGCGCTCGAACGCCGCGATGGCGTTGACGATGCGGTCGGCGCCGACTTCCTTGGGGTTGTCGACGAGGATCGGCATGCCGGAGCGCGTGCCCGGACCGACGATGACCGGCGGCTTGCCGATGCCGCGGCGGCAGACGTCCTCGAACACGCCGGTCAGCTGCGGCACGACCGAGCCGATGATCGCCTGGTCGATCGCCGAGAAGGCGAAGCCGCGCTGCTGCAACATCAGGAAAACGGAGGCGAAATACTCGTCGGCGGTGGAGTTGCGGCGGCTCTCGATGCGCAGGTGGTCGAGCAGCTCCGTGCCGCGGTAGATGCCGAGCACGGTGTTCGTATTGCCGATGTCGATGGCCAGCAGGAGTTCAGGGGTCATGGCAGCGTTCCTCGCCGGCGCGATCCGGCTGATCCGGCTCCAGAGCATCGCCTGTCCGGGCGGCGCAGTTTGCCATGAAATTGCCGCGGGCGCACGGGCGCGGTCACTGGCAGGCGGTGGCGTACTGGAAGGTCCACGTCGGATCGTTCTGCGTCAGGCAGTTGTATTCGCCCTGGTTCTGGAAGGTGACGAACAGGCTGGGCTGGCCGGGCGCGATCTGCACGCCGCACACGGGGTTGATGACGCCGTAATTGACGCCGGGGCAGCAGCCCTGGCTGAAGTAGGCGAGCCCCGCGGCGCATGGCTTGCCGGGCAAGCTGATGCCGGCGCAGCTGCCGACGGTTGCGTTGTCCGCGGCGGCGATGCAGGCGTTGCGGTAGCTGAGGTTGGTGTTCACGCTCTGGCCGCCGCTCAGCTTGACGACCTTGTTGCCGCACACCGGCGCGCAGGTGTCCGGGCACTGCGGCGTCAGCGCGGCGTTGAAACAGGCGCCGGGGCAGCCGGTCATCTGGCCGGGCACGCACTGCGCCGTCGCTGTCACGTCGCCGACGGCATCGCAGACGTCGCAGTGCTGCATTTGGCAATCGTTTGCGTAGGTTGCGTTGTCCTGATCGCCGCACACCGGCTGGCCGGTGGCTGGGCAGTTGGCGCCGCCGCTGGCGACCGGCAGGGTGCACTTGGACTTGCACGTGCCGACCGTTGCGACCGGCGTCACGCCGTCCGCCTGCAGCTTGGCGCCAACCACGCAGCCGATTTCGCACTGGTGGTCGACCGTCACTTGGCCGCCGGTGTTGAGCGTGACGCACCACGGCGTGGTCGACTTCATGTCCGCCGGCGTGCACAGCGGGCAGCTCGGGCAACTCGTCGGCCACAGCTGGCCACCGACCTCGCTCGGAAAGTTGTAGGCCTGCAGCGCGCAGATCGCCTCACAATCATTGGCATACGTCTTGAGCTCCGGCTTGCCGATCGCCGCGAGCGTGCAGATCGGGAACGGCCCGCAGTTGGCGCATAGCGCGCAGCTGCCGTTGGCTGCCGGGCAAAGCGGCAGCACGGGACCGGTGTCGGGCTTGACGTCGGGCAGCTTGGCGACGTCTGGCTTGACGTCCATAACATCCGCAACATCCATAACATCCGCAACATCCAGGGCATCGGCCGGCGCGGCGACGTCCGCCACTTCCGCTGCCGCGGCGTCCGTCCCAGCCAGGTCATCCAGCGCGTCAACAGCGGCGTCGCCAGCCGCGGGCGGCACAGGCGGTTGGCTGCACGCCACGAGCGCGCCGGCGACGACAGCGGCAAGCCACAGCGCCAGCCTCACGGGCACGGGCCGGGCGTGTAGGTGAACGTGGCGCCGTTGAAGCACTTGGCCTGGCAGGCATTTTGGTAGGTGAAGCCGTCGGCACCGCAGACCGGCGCGGCGTCATTGTTGCAGCTGCAGACGCAGGCGCCGGCGTACTGGAAAGTCCAGCTGGCGTCGCCCTTGGTCAGGCAGTCGAATTCGCCCGGGTTCTTGAACGTTGCGAACACATCGGGCTTGCCGACGACGGTCTGCGAGGCACACACCGGATTGTCGATCCAGGACGGCACGCCGTCGCAGCAGCCTTTGCCGACGTAGAGCGGGTCGGGCACGGCGCTGTCCAGGCCGGCGATGCAGGCGTTGCGGTAGCTGAGGCGAACGGTCTGCAGCACGCCGCTCGGCAGCCAGACTTGCTTGACGCCGCAGACCGGATTGCACGTCGCGGCGCAGGCAGCGTCCTGGACCGGGTCGTAGCAGGCGCCGTCGCAGGCCTTGGTCAGCTTGCCGGGGACGCACGCGGTTGTGGCGGTGGCCTCGCCGGCGGGCCAGCAGCCTTGGAGGTCGCAGTGGGCCATGGCGCAGATGCCGGCGTAGGTCGCACCGTCCTCGGCGGCGCAAATCGGCTGGGCGTTGCCGGGACAGGCGCCGCCGCCCGTGGCGACCAGATCGCTGCAGGGCAGCTTGCACGCGCCGGCCACGGAAACCGGCGTCACGCCGTCCGCCTGCAGCTTGGCGTTGGCGACGCAGCCGACTTCGCACGCGTGGTCGACGGTCACCTTGCCGCCATTTTGCAGCGACACGCACTGCGGATCGGTCTTTTTGAGGTCCGGCGGCGTACACAGCGCGCAGATCGGACACGCCTCGGGCCACAGCTGCGCGCCGACTTCCTGCGGCCAATGCACGGCGTTGAGCGCACAAATCGCCGCGCATTCGCTGGGATACGTCTGCAGCTGCGGCTTGCCAAGCGCCTGCAGCGTGCAGATCGGCGCGCTTGGACACAGGCCGCACAGCGCACAATTGCCTTTGGCGGCTGGACAAAGTAGGTCGGCGAAAGCGCCCTTCGCGTCGAGCGGCAGCTCGGTGACGGCGTCGGCGATGTCCGCCACGTCCACCTCCGCAAACTGGAAATCCGTGTAGATGACGTCGACCTTCGGCTTTGGCCCCGTGTCCAGCCACCACGGCTGGGCGTCCGCGTCGTCGTCGTCGTAGCCGCCGTAGCTGTCCTGGTAGGTGATTGTGCTGTCGATGACGACGTGCGACTCGAGCGTGTCGCAGCCCACCGCCGCCAGCAGCAGCGCCGCTACCAGCAAAGCCTTGTTCATCGTGTGCTTGCGTTGGGTCATGGCCGCCTCGCTGCCCACCACTATGCGCGGCACCGGGGCCTCGGTCAAACCGTCCGCAGCGCCGCCTGCCACGGCTGCGCGCCGCCCGCCGCGACGATCGCCCCGGCGTGCACGACGCGATCGCCCACGCGCAGCCCGCCGTCATCGGCCAGGCCGTGCAGCGGACCCTGCCAGCCGTCCTCCAGCACCACCGGCGCGCCGCGAAACGCCAGCCGCGTGTGCAGCTCCGCCAGCGGCAGCTGGCCCTGACTGGCGACAAAATGGCTGATTCGCTGGCGAATTCCCCGCGCCAGCCGCGCCGCCACCGCCAGCCGATCCTCGCCCGTCCCCAGCGCCGCCGCCTGCGCCGCCAGCGCCGCCGGCACTGCGCTGACGTTCACGCCGATGCCGCACAGCCACCACGGCCCGCCTTTGCCGGGATTTCCGGGCGGCGTCTCCAGCCGCTCGCAGAGAATTCCGCCCAGTTTACGCCAGCTTCCGTCATGCACGAGCAGGTCGTTGGGCCACTTGAGCCGCACCGCCGCGCCCAGCACTTCCGCCGCCGCCAGTCCCGCCACGAGCGACGCGCGCGGCCACCGGTCCAACGGCACCGGCAGCGGCGCCGCCAGCGTCATCAGCACCGCCGCGCCCGGGGGCGCCAGCCAGCGCGCACCCGTCCGCCCGCGCCCGGCGGTCTGCGCGTCCGCGATCGCCAGGTGCCAATGCCCGGGCAGCCCGCGCTGCGCCAGCAGGTGCGCGGCCAGCGCGGTCTGCGTCGAGTCGCACGACTCAAAATGCAGAATCGGCGCAAAATCAGGTAGTTGTGCGGCAAGCATCGTCAGCGCTGCAGGCGCAGCGAAAAGTCCGCCGCCTCCACGGAGTGCGTCAGCGCGCCCACCGAGATGAAGTCCACGCCCGTCGCCGCGACCTCCGGGATCCGCGAAAGCGTCATGTTGCCGCTGGCCTCGAGGATCGCCCGGCCGGCCGTCTGCTGCACCGCCTGACGCAGCGTGGCGGTGTCCATGTTGTCCAGCAGCACGACCTCAGCGCCCGCCGCCAGCGCCTCTTCCAGGTCCGCCAGCGACTCCACCTCCACTTCCACCCGCAGCAAATGCGAGCCGACGTGCCGCGCCGCGCGCACCGCGTTGGCCACCGATCCCGCCGCCAACGTATGATTTTCCTTGATCAAAATTCCCGCATCCAACGCCGTGCGGTGGTTGTGGCCGCCGCCCATGCGCACCGCATACTTGTCCAGCGCGCGGTAGCCCGGCAGCGTCTTGCGGGTGTCGGCGATGCGCGCCTTGTGCGGCGCCGTCGCTGCCACGTAAGCCCGCGTCGCGGTTGCGATTCCCGACAGCCGCTGCAGGAAATTCAGGGCGATCCGCTCGGCCGTGAGGATCGACGCCAGCGGCCCGTCCAGGGCGATGACGACCGTGCCCGGCGTCACATGCGCGCCGTCCGGCAACAGGCAGCGCACGGTGATGCGGGGGTCAAAACGCTGCATTACCAGCGCAAAAACCGCACCACCGCACAGCACGGCGTCGGACTTGGCGCGCACCGTCGCCTGGCCCAGCCGCGCTGGGTCCAGCGTGGCCTCCGTCGCGTGATCGCCGGTGCCGACGTCTTCGGCCAGGGCAAGGTCAATCAGGGTACGCAGCGCGGGCGTGTCGAACCACATGGGCACCTCCGGGGGCCGCCATGCTAGCGTCAGTCGGGGTCACGGCGCCAGCACCTCGATGTGGACCGCGGCGTGCTGCTGCGCTGCGTCGGTGGCGTGGATCGCGTGGCGACCCGCCGACGGCGTCCAAAACAGCCGCTCACCGGACGCCGTCTGGCCCAGCGGCTGGCCGTCGACCTGCCAGCGGATCGGCGCGACGCCATGCGCCGCCAGCGAAATTTGCTGCGTCTGATCAGGCAGTTGCGAGTCGCGCTGGTAAACCGCGCCGTCGGCCGGCTCATCGACGCCCAACGCCGTCAGCGGCGGCGGCGCGCCCGGACACAGCGGCGAGAAGGCCAGCGGCGGCTGCGGCAAGTGCGCCTGCGCCCAGTGGTCAAATTCCGGCGGCAGCACGGCAAACACCGACCGCGTCACGGCCGCCGGCGGGCAGCTGGCGCCAGCGCGCAGCCCGGTGCGGCGATCGATGGCGATTTCCTGATGCACGGCGCACGGTTCCGGCGCAGTCCCGGCGGCAAACCACTCCTCGACGGCCGTCGGGCACAGCGGCGTGTGGCCGCCCCCGGACAGCGGGCAGATCGCCGCGCGCACAAGCCCGGGCGGCGGTGTGAAATCGGGCGATGGCTGATCGCCGACGAGGTGCAGCAGCACCGCCCGCAGCAGCGGCGCCGCGCCGGTCACGCCGGAGACATCGCGCATCGGCGCGCCGTCAAAATTGCCGACCCACACGCCCACGGTCCAGCGCGGCGTGGCGCCGAGCGCCCAGTTGTCGCGAAAACCCTTGGAAGTTCCGGTCTTGGCCGCCACCTGAAACGGCAGCTCCAGCGGCCCGCCGCGGCCAAAGGCAAGCTGCCGCGCCACCGGGTCGGCCAGTACGTCCAGCACCTGGAACGCCGCTGGCGCCGGCAGCACCTGGCGCGGCGGCGTCCGTGGCACGGCGAGCGGCGCTTCCGCGTCCAGCTGCACCGCCGCCAGCCAGCGCGGCGGCTGGTAGCTGCCCAGCCGCGCCAGCGCGGCGAAGGCCGCCGTCAAATCCAGCAGCGTCACCTCGCCGTCGCCCAGCACCAGGCCCAGGCCATAGTGGTCCGGCGCGCGGTCCAGCGCCGCCAGCCCCAACGCGTGCAGCAAATCCAGCAGCGGCGGCACGCCCAGGCGCTCGACAAGCCGCACCGCGGCGATGTTCACCGACGACGCCAGCGCCACGCGCGCCCGCAGCGGCCCGGCGGTGACGTCGCCGTAGTTGCGCGGCGCATAGTCGCCTTGTTCGGTGGCAAAATGCGCTTCCAGATCCGCCAGCAGCGTCGCCGGCGTCAGGTGCTTGTCCGGCGCCGCAAACGCCGCGGCGTAGGCAAAAGCCTTCATCGTCGAGCCCGGCTGCCGCAGCGCCAGCGCGCCGTCATTGGCGCCCAGCCGGTCCGCGTCCTGGTAGCCCGCCGAGCCGACCATCGCCCGGACCTCCAGCGTCGCGTTGTCCAGCACCACGACGGCGCCGTTGCCCACCCGCCGGTCCGCCAGCGCCGCCAGGTGCGTTTGCAGCAGCCGCGCCACAGTGTCCTGCAGCGCCGCATCCAGCGTCGTCTGCAGCCGCGTCGGCCGGGCGTGCCACAGCACGCGCAGCTGGTCGTGCACCAGGTCGGCCAGGTGCGGCGCCAGCAGCCGACCCGCCTCCGGCTGCACGAGGATCGGCTCCGCCAGCGCCGCCGCCAGCGCCGCGTCATCCAGCGCGCCACGGGCGTGCAGCAGCCGCAACAGCCGCCGCTGCGGCGCCAGCGCGCGCTCCGGGTGCTGCAGCGGGTCCAGCCGCCCAGGCGAGCGCGGCAGCACCGCCAGGTAGGCCGCTTCCGCCCACGTCAACACCTTGGCATCCTTGTGGAAATAGCCACGCGCCGCCGCCTGCGCGCCGCGTACCAGCCCGCCGTACGGCGCCCAGTTCAGGTACCAGCCGAGGATCACCGGCTTGGCGTAGTGCGCCTCCAGCTGCAGCGCCGCCAGCGCCTCCACCGCCTTGGCCGTCCAGGTGCGCGATCGCGGCTGCATTTGTTTGACGAGCTGCTGCGTCAGCGTCGAAGCGCCGGAAAACCGGCGTCCGCGCGCGAGATTTTGCCCCGCCGCCCGGACAATCGCCAGCGGATCGACGCCGGGATGCTGCCAGAACCGTTGATCCTCCAGCGCCAGCGTCGCGGCGATGAGCCGTGGTGAAAGATCGGACATTTCAACAGGTTGCGCGCGGGTATGGTCCGGGCCGTACAACCAGCGCAGCGTGTGGCCGTCGCGGTCCAGCAGCTCGGTCGCGCCGTACTGTTGCCGCAGCGCTTCCGCCGGGTCCAGCGGCAGCAGCCAGCGGCCGCGCGCCACCACCAGCAGCGCGACAAGGCCCAGCGCACCCAGGCCGAGCAGGCGCAGCGACCAGCGGCGTTTCATCACTCGATACGCAAGGTTCCAGCGCCGGAGGTGCCAAAGACGTCGGGGCGGTACATCGCCTCGGCGCGCGCCCCGGCGTCCTGGAAAGTGCCGCGGGTGGCGGCGCGGGCGACGTAGCGGAAGATCTGCGTGCCGGGCTGCAGGTCGGCGAAG
>CAIPXZ010000800.1 GCA_903869075.1 uncultured Myxococcales bacterium
CAAGTTTATTTTTCCCGGGTGTTCGGCCAACGAAGCCGCCGGTCCGTTTTGTGAGAGCGTTTACGTTCTCCTTTCTCGGCGGCGCGGCGCCGGTAAAAAAGGCCGTCATGATGACGATGGGGTAGGACTTGACGCCGACTTTGTACAGGTTGAGCCACGTCTCGTCGCGGTCAAAGCGCGGCGGCAACATCGCGCGGAGGATGCGCGTGAAGACCATGACGATGCCGCCGAGCGTCTCGGATGCGTCGAGGAAGCCTGCGCCGATGGCGGCAATGGGGTTCATGCGTCTCGCGGGGGCACTGGCCCGCCTGTACTCTAGCCGTCAACCGCGCGCGCCGCAAGGGCTATCACAGGTCCTCACGCGGCGTTTTGCTGCCGTCGCCCTTGCGGAAAAACTCCTGGACAATCGGGTCCTGGCTGCGCATGGCGTCGGCTTCGGTGCCGCGAAAATGCACGCGGCCGTCCAGCAGCAGCACGTAGCGGTCGCACGCCGGTCGCATCCGGTCGATGTCGTGGCTGATGACAAGGCACGTCGAGTTGCGCTGCGCCTGTGTGCGGCGGATCAGGTTGAAAATCTTCGAGGAAGTCACAGGGTCGAGGCCGGCGGTCGGGTCGTCAAAGAAGATCAGCTCCGGGTCGTTGATGTTGGCGCGCGCCAAGCCGACGCGCTTCTTCATGCCGCCGGACAGCTCGTTGGGCATCAAGTGGCGCACGTTCGGCAGGTCGACCTCGGCGAGGCGCTCCTGCACTTTGCCAAGGATTTCATCGGGCTTGGCGATGCCGCGCTGCACCATCGGGAACGCCACGTTCTCGCCGACGGTCATGAAATCGAAGAGCGCGTAGTTCTGGAACACGAGCCCGACGCGCTCGCGCAGCTGCTGTTTGGCCTTGTGGTCAATCGCCAGCAGGTTCTGGCCGAGCACTTCCACCGCGCCGCCGTCCGGTTCCATCAGCCCGCAGCAGATTTTGACGAACACCGACTTGCCGACGCCGCCGGGACCGATGACGCCGACGACCTCACCGGCGCGCATCTCAAAGTCGACGTGGTCGAGCACGAGCGCGTCGCCAAAGCTCTTGCACAGCCCCCGCACGCGCAGCACAACGTCGCCCAGCTGCTTGGGCGCGCGCGGTCCGGCACCCTCGCGCATCGGCGGCATGGCCTGCGCCACGGTGTCGCGAAAATTCGGCTGGGTCATGGCGTGCTCCGCGGCGCGCCGTGCAGCTTGGCCTGCAATTCGGCGATTTTGGCCTGCGCCATCGGCACTTCCTTGGGCACAATCGGCGGATGCGCCGCCAGGTCCGCCACGCAGCGCGCCTTCATCTCGGCGGTCTCGGACTCATCGCAGATGCGCTGGTCGTTCTCCGCCATGTCGTTCTGCGTCTCGGCGGCGGTCTGAATGAGCTCCTGACACGTCGCCAGCGCGTCCTGCCAGTGCTGCTGCTCTTCTTGCAGCTGCTCCACGGTCCACAAATACGCCATCATTTTCACGGGATGGTGCAGCATCTCCGGCAAGTGCCGCGCGTGCAGCTCAGCGCGCTCCAGGTTGTGCAGCGGCCCGCGGTAGAGCTCGATGAGCCGCGACGCCGCGTCCTTGTGCGCCTCCAACGCGTAGCTGGCAAAAATGTGGCTCGTCTCGTAGGTCTCAATCACGCGCTCCAGAATCACGGCCTCCTCGGCAAACCGCTCGAGCTTATGCAGGATTTTGGTGTGCAGCATCCACGCGTCCGGCAGCGTCTGCGCCTCGGGGAAATCCGTCTCCAGCCGGTTCAGCAGCACAAGCGCGCGCTCCTGGCCATCGCGCGTGCCTTCCTCTTCGCGCAACATCGCGCCGCGCAACAGGTAATTGTCCGCCAGCTCGCCGTGCGGGTCGACATTGAAAAGCTGCTCGAACAGCCGCTCCATCGACTCCCGCGCGACGCCGTCCGCCTGGCCGTGCTTGTAGAGGTGGTCCAGCGCCCGCTGGCTCGCCGCCTCGTCCGGCGCCGTCCGGCAAATCACCGCCCACGCGTGCAGCGCCACTTCCTGCTGGTTCAGCTCGTAGTACCGCAGCTCGCTCGCGTGCATCAGCGCGCGCACACGCACGCCGCGGTCCTTGCCGTCCGACGCCAGCGCCTCGTAGCACGTCGCCGCCAGCGGGAAATGCTTGTCGCGCGCCTCGACCTCGCACGCCATCAGCGCCGCCTCATCGCCGTCGCGCGGGTCCTTGGCGTTCTGCCGCAGCGCCTTGTAGCGCGCCACCGCCAGTTCGTGCTGGCCGTCGATGTAGAGCTTTTCCGTGTAATAAAAGTCCGCGTCCCACTTCAGCAATTGCGGATCGTGGGCGCAAGCGGCGAGCGCGGCGCAAAAGAGCAGCTTGCGCACCGTCAACCTTCCTACTGCACCGTGATGTCGTCGATGGCCCACGTCGCGGTGTTGGCGATCACCGAGTTGCAGCTGACGAGGAAGCCAAGCTGGAAGACGCCGCCCGCCGGTACCGGAATCGTCATCTTTTCCGTGGCGTTCCAAGGACTTGAGCCGACCTGAATCAGCTGGATCTCTGTCCAGGAAGTGCCGTCGGCGCTGTAGCGCACCGAGACCGTGGAGAGGCTGCCGAGCGGAATCGGCAGGCCCGAGGCGTTGTAGGAAAGCGAGAACGTCAGCGTCGCCGTGGTCTGCGTGCCGGCGCTGATCGACGGGCCGACGAGCAGGGTGCCGACGGTTGTCAGGTTGCCGCCGGTCGGCAGGCCGCCCTTGGCGACGACTTCCGCGTCGTGGCCGCCATTGGCGGGCGTGCCGAGCGCCCAGGTCGCGGTGCCAAAGCCGCTCTGCTGTTGCACGCTCCAGTTGCCGTCGCTCAAGCCGTTCTTGTAGGCGTCAAAGTTCTCCGTCCACGGCAGGACGTTGGCCTTGGGGCACGCCGCGCTCGTCATCTGCCCGGAGCCGATGGCGAACTGGTCGATGAACACGCCGGTCGTGGTGTTGGCCATCGCGTCCAAGCTCTGGAAGTTGAAGCGGAAACGCACGGTCTGGCCGTTGTAGCTGGACAGGTCGACGAGCTGGTTGCCCCACTTGGCGATGAGCGTGTCGGCGCCCTTGGCGACGAGGTTTGTCCAGTTGTTGAAGCCGCCGGACTGCGTGGCGATCTGCAGGTCGATGAGGTCCCAGCTGGTGCCGCCCTCGATGTCAAACAAATACCAGTAGCTGAGCGTGACCTTGACGCCGGTGGGCAGGGCGATCGCCGGCGACGTCGCCGTGCCGTTTGTCGGGATGCCGCCGCCGTCGTAGTTGCCGGTGGCCGGGTTGCCGTACCACAGCGCGCCGGGCTTGGTCTTGGACTGGCCTTTGCTCCAGACCTGCCAGCCGACGCCGTTTTGCGGCGCGTCGAACGACCAGCCTTCGTTTGTGTTGTCGTCAAACTGGTAGACCGTGACGCCGCCTTCGTCGGTGATGCCATTGCAGTTGTCGTCGATGCCGTTGCACGGGATGTCGAGCGCTTGCGGCGCGTTCGGGTCGTACGGCTTGCAGTCCGAGACGTTCGGGTAGCCGTCGCCGTCGATGTCGTCGTCGCAGACGTCGCCAAACGCGTCGCCGTCGAGGTTCGCCTGGTCGGGGTTGGCAACGAGCGGGCAGTTGTCGCAGGCATCGCCCACGCCGTCTTTGTCGCTGTCGGTCTGGTCGTTCGGCGTGACCTTGCAGTTGTCGCAGGCGTCGCCGAACTTGTCCTTGTCGGTGTCCAGCTGGTCCGGATTGGCGATGAGCGGGCAGTTGTCGCTCGGGTTCAGGTAGCCGTCGTTGTCCTTGTCGGCGTCGCAGGCGTCGCCGTACTGGTCGCCGTCGGTGTTCAGCTGGTCGGGGTTGTAGACGCTGACGCAGTTGTCCACGCCGTTCAGCACGCCGTCGCCGTCCAGGTCCGGGTCGCACGCGTCGCCGATGCCGTCCTTGTCCGTGTCCGCCTGCGTCGGGTTGCTGACGTTCGGGCAGTTGTCGACCTTGTCGCAGATGCCGTCCTTGTCGCTGTCGATGCAGCACGCCGGCGCGCTCGACGGCGCGTGGCTGCAGCCGCTGGCCGTGCAGGAGTCGATTGTGCACGGGTCGTTGTCGTTGCAGTCCGTGTCGCTGAAGCAGGTGGACGGGGTCACGCACTCGCTGAGCACGCACACCTGGCCGGTGCCGCACGCGCCGCAGGAGCCGCCGCAGCCGTCATCGCCGCACGGCTTGCCGCCGCACGCGGGCACGCACGCGGCCACGCACGCCTGGGTCTGCGCTTCGCACGTGGTGCCGGGGCCGCAGGTGCCGCAGGTGCCGCCGCAGCCGTCATCGCCGCAGGTCTTGCCCTTGCAGTTCGACGCGCAGGCGCACTGGCCGTTGGAGCCGCAGTAGATCTGCGCGCCGGTGCAGGTGCCGCACGAGCCGCCGCAGCCGTCCGCGCCGCAGGTCTTGCCGGTGCAGCTGGGGATGCACGGGCACAGGCCGCAGTCCTGCGGGCAGCCGGCGCAGGTCTCACCGGCGTTGGGCTGGCAGGAGAAGTCGCCGCACGTCGGGATCGGGCAGCAGTCCTGCGAGCAGGTGCCGCACGTCTCGCCGGCGTCGCAGGTGCCGTTGCCGCACTTGATCGGGCACAGGCCGCAGTCGGTGGGGCAGGTGCTGCACGATTCGCCGACGTCGCACGCGCCGTTGCCGCACACCGGCGGGCACGCGCCGCAGTCGCCCGGGCAGTTGCTGCAGGTTTCCTTGCCGGGCGAGCACAGGCCGTCGCCGCAGGTCGCGGGCACTGTCGCGCACAAGCCGGTGCTGTCGCAGATCGTGCCGGCGGGGCAGGTGCCGCATGAGCCGCCGCAGTTGTCCGCGCCGCACTGCTTGAGCGCGCCAGACGCCGTCGTGCACTGCGGGGTGCAGGTCGTGCCGCAGCCGCCGCACGCCGCGCTCTGGCACTTTGTCACGCAGCTGGCGTCCCACGCCAACGAGCAGCAGAACGGGTCCAAGCCGCACACGCACTTTTCGCAGCCGCAGCCGTTGCAGCCGGGGGTGCTGGGCGTCGGCGTGCAGCCGTCATTGACCGGGCACTTGCCGCAGTCCAGCGTGCAGTTTGTGCAGGTCTCGCCCTGCGCCGCGGCGCACAGGCCATCGCCGCAGACCGGGACGCACTGGCCGCAGTCCTTGGGGCAGTTCGTGCAGGTCTCGCTCGTCGGGTCGCACTTGCCGTCGCCGCAGGTCACCGGGCACGGGCCGCAGTCCGTCGGGCAGCTGCTGCAGGTTTCCGTCGCCGCATCGCACTTGCCGTCGCCGCAGTTGGCAGG
>CAIPXZ010000801.1 GCA_903869075.1 uncultured Myxococcales bacterium
GGCCCAGAAGCTCGTGCGTCGGCGCGCTCGGCAGGCGCGGCGCAAAGCTGGACACCGGCGACGCCATCGGCTGGGTCGGCCGCCCGTTGTCCGCGGCGAGCGGCGTGCCGTCGCGCGGCGTGTCGAGCGTGGCGATCCGCGGCTGGCTCCCTCGCGTCTGCGGCGTGTCAACGCCAGCGGCAGGCGGCAGTGTGTAGACAAACCGCTTGATCTCCGGATTGTCGCGGTTCTTGCCGACGGCAACGGTGCCGCCCTTGGCGATCTGGTGCTGCTCGATGAAGTCGCGCAGCGCCGTCGCCGAGGTCGTCGTGCCGACGCGGACGATCGCCACATCCGCTTCAAATTCGCCCCATTCACCATCGCGGGACGCCACGCAGACGCCGTCGATCGCGATCGTGTCCGCCGGACCGTCGCCTTCCAGCCGCAGGAAGCACTCGTCGCCCACTTCTGGCGTGCGCAGCGCCGTGACCGTCGCCGTGCGCGTGCCCAAATGCACGAGCGTCGCCACGGTGCGCGTCTGCGCCCATTCCAGCGTCACGGAAGTATCGATGGTGTCCAGAACGCTCACGGTGCGGTGCTCCTCAAACGCCAGTCCGTTCAGTTACTTGGGGCAAAATCCGTAGCCTTCGCCGTCGACATTTTCGCACTGCACGGTCGGCGGCGTGCAGCCGAGCTTGGCCGCAGGCGCGCAGATCGCCCGACACACGCCCGGCGCGCCCGGGCTCGCGCCCACGCACGTGGCGCCCGGCACGCAGTCGTTGGGCGCGTTGCAGGTGTCGCCGATGGCGGTGCTGCCTTTGTCCAAGCAAACCGCGCCGTTGCCGGTGTTTGTGTAGCACGCCTGGGTGGCGCTCTTGCAGCTCTGCGTCTCGACCTTGCAACTCTCGTACGAGCACCAATCGCAGGTCTTGAAGGTCTGGCCAGTGATTGTGTTGCACGTCTGCGGCGCCTTGCAGCTGGCGTCGCTGATGCAGTAGTTGGCGCAGACGCTCTTGCCGGTCGGGCAGCTGAGGCACAAGCCTTGCGCGCAGTCGTTCGGGTTGCTGCAGGCTTCGCCCAGCTTGGCGGTGCCGCCCGGCTGGCAGACCGGCTTGTTGTCGGTGCCGTAGCCGCACTTCGGGTTGGCGGGGTCGGTGCAGCCGGTGTTTTGCAGCGGGTTGCACGCGGGCTTGGAGACCTCGGCCTTGACGTCCGGCGCGCTGGTGTCCACTGGACCGGGGTCGGTGCCGTCCGCGCTTGTCGCGGTGTCGTCGAGGCCGGTGTCCGGGGCCGCGTCGCCGCCGTCCGCCGCGGCCTTGCTGCCGCAGCCCAACGCAGTGGCCATCCCGATCGCAACCAGCAGATGCAAATGCCGCATCACAGCCCCAAACGCCAGCCGGCGTCGCTGGGTGTGTAGCACGAAATGCCCCGCCGGGACAAACCCGCCGCGCGCCTACGCGGCGCGCATCCGGGCGCGCACGAGGACCGCCGCGAGGTTGAGCGTAAACGTCAGCGCCAGCAGCACGGCGACGGTCGCGTACAGAATGGGCGTGGACGCCTCGACGTCGGCGCTCTGCGTCGCCATCACGTACACGTGGTAGCCGAGGTGCATGAACTGGCTGTCCAGCCCCTTGGGCAGCTGCGGCAGGAAGTACGCTGCGCAGGTGAAAAGAATCGGCGCGACCTCGCCCGCGCCGCGGCTGACGGCGAGGA
>CAIPXZ010000802.1 GCA_903869075.1 uncultured Myxococcales bacterium
CAGGCGCAGCAGCAGCCGGCGCGCCCTGCAGCAGTTGTTGCAAGTACGCGGTCTCGGAGACGTCCAGCGCCGTCGTCGAGCGGTCGTCCTCGCGCACGGCGTTGCGGATCGCCTCGGCAAAAGCCGGCACCGACGGGTGGCGATCGCCCGGCCGCTTTTTCAGCGCACGCTGCAGCTCGATCTCCAGCGCCGGCGGCAAATCACAGTCCTGCTTGATCTGCCGCACCGCGGGCGCCGCCGCCATCGCCTGCTTTTTGCCAATTTCTTCGACAGTCTTGCCACGAAACGGCGCCTTGCCCGTCAGCGCCTCGAACAGCACGCAGCCGAGGATGTACACGTCCGTCGCCGGCGACGCACCTTGCGCCAGGTCCGGCGGTTGGTACTGCGCCAGGTAGCCGGGATCCAGCGCGCCGCGCTCCGCCCAGCGCGGCTTGCCGCTGCCGGTGGTGTCGGCGTAGGCCACATGCGCCGGGGTCAACGGCGTTGTCGGTCGACCGCGCGCCAGCAGCTCGGCCAGGTCGATCACGCGCGCCACCGCGAGGTTGGTCGGCAGCGCACCGGACGTCTCGATCAGCTTGGCGAGCGTCAGCGTCGGCGGCGCCGCGGGTGCCGGAGCCGGAGCGGCCACTGCCGCAGATGCGGGCCGCGGCGGTGCCGGCACCGGTTTGTGCTGGCTCGTGCTGTTCGGGCGCGTCATCGGCGGCGGGATCGTCCGCGCTGGCGGCGGCGTCGCGGGCTGCGCCGCGGCGGGCGGCCGCTGCAGCGCGCTGAGGTCAAAAGCCTGGGTCGCGTCCTCGGCGCCGTGGTCGCGGCGGTCCAGCGCGGCGTGCAGCTCCGCCAAGTGACCGTCGCCCACGCCGACCAGCGTCGGCTGGTGGCGATCCGCCTGCGGCTCGCCCGGCGTCACCAACGCAGTGCCGTCCACCGGGCAAAACGCGATATCGTCCGCTTGGTGGGCATGGCATTTGGGGCAGATTTTGGCCACTGCGGCGACTCCAAAAGGCAACCGGGGCGAGTATGACGCGACCGCGGCGGCCTGACAACGCTCCGCGACTGCGGCGCGCTGGTTCAGAAGCTCGGATTGGGCGAGCTCGCCTCTTCGTCTTTCTCCGGCTTGGCCGGCGGTCGCGGCTTGGCCGGCTTGGCGGCGGCCTTGACGTCGGCCGCATCGCCCTCTTCCAGCATGCACTTCGCCAGCTCAAAGTACGCAGAATCGTTGCTGATCAGCCGGCAATCCCAGTCCTTGATGCGCTCAAAGCCTGCGGTCTTGGCCTCGCGCAGCTTCTTGGATTCGGCCTTGACCTTGGACTCAAAGCCGTTCAAGCGACCGCGCTCCAACAGCGCGTAGAAATTCTTGCCGTGGTTGAATTCCTTGAGGTACGGCTCCAGTTGCGTGGCTTTGTTGAGCGGGCGGATTTCGTTGTTGGAATAGAACGTTTCGCCGCGCCAGGTGATCAGCCAGCTGACGATGTCCTCGTCGCAGACACGCTTGGTGCGGCTGTCGAGGAATTCGGGGATCGCGCCCAGCCCGGCGCGCGTCAGCAGCGGCGTGTAAGCCTCGGTAATTGCTGGCGGATTCGGGTGAATGTGGCAGTCGCCGTAATACGCCTCGAACAGGTATTTTTGGCTCCAGTGCGGCGCCAGCGACGGCATGTAGTAGTTCAGCGCCCAGAACGCCACGAGCGCCGCCGTGCCGGTCAGCAGCCACAGGCCCACGCGCCGCAGCTTTTGCCACAGCAGCAGGACCATCGCCACGCCGCCCAGCGCCGCCGCGACGCGGATGAACGTGTCAAAGCGGAACCACTGAATCGTCAGGATATTCGCGACCATCGGCCCGACGTGGCGGCCAAACGGCGCCTCGCCCCAGGTCTGCGCCGGCACCGGATCCTGGTTCCAGCGGATGACGCCGTTCATGTCAAACGGCATGTTCTCAGGCATCGGCCGGTCGTATTTGTAGGTGAACAGGTTGCGCAAGTTCTGGTAATCACCCAGCAAATTCACAACGACGGCGCCGAAGATCAGCAGTCCGAGCAGCATCACCACCCGCGCGCGCGGGCGCTTGTCGTCCAGCGCCTCGTCCAGCAAGAAGGCGATGAGCACCGTTAGCGCCGGCACGCCAGGCAGGATGTAGTGGTGAAAGCGCGTCGAGCTGGCGGTGAAGACCAGGAACGAAATCAGGAACCACGCGAAAAGAAAAGCTTTCCAGTGCTGAACGGTGGCGGCAACGGACTGCGCCGGCGTCGCGTCACCTGGCAGGTCGCGCTCGGCGCGGATCGACGAGACGGCGGCAATCAGCGCCAACGGCGCCAGCGCCGACCACGGGAACAGGCCATAACCCAGCCATTCCACGAAGTATTCAAACGTGCCGGTGTCGATCTGGTGCACGCCCGCGCCGACGCGGTTGAAGTGGTCGTGGATGAAAAACCGCTGGTAGTAAGGCATCCCGTGGCGGCAGAACATCGCCACGTACCACGGCAGCACGGTCAGGAAAAACAGCGGCACGCCGCGCGCCAGCTCCAGCTTGCCAAACAGCGCCCACTGCCGCGAAACGGCGAAGTAAATCAAGAGGATCGCGCCGGGCAGCATGAAGCCGAGCAGGCCCTTGGCGTAGGTCGCCTGCGCCAGCAGCATGTAACCGCTCAGCAGCAGGTAGCGGCGCAGCCAGCGGTCGCGAAACGCCAGGTCCCAGCCCTCGGCGGTCTGTCGCTGCTTCCACACCGGCACCACGACGGCGGCGATAATTCCAAGCAAAACAGGCACATAGAACAGCAGGTGGTACACGCCATTTTGCTGGATGATGTCGCCCCACGCGGCGATGCCGCTCAGCCCTTGGCCGGCGTTGGCCTGAAACAGGTCGGTGGAGACGATGACGAGCTGCGGCACCACGTTCAGCACGACGAACGCCAGAAAGCCGAGCGTCGCCCAGAGAAAGCCGCGCGGCGTCAGCTGTTCGCGCTTGCCGAAAAGGGCGACGGCGAAAAAGCACAGGCCGATGGTCAACGTGGCGACGAACGGGTTGTCCGTCTGCGCCTGGCGGCTGACCATGTAGACAAACGGCGACAGCGCCGTCACCGCCAGCGCGATCAGCGCCATGCGCCGCGAGACGATGCGCTCGAGCGTCAGGTAGATCGCCGAACACATCGACGCGCCGAGCAGCGCCTGCGGCAAGCGCAGCGCCCAGTCCGTCAGGCCGATCAACTTGAGAAACGTCAGCTCCGACCAAAAAATGTAGATGGGCTTGGAGTAAAACCACTCACCGCCGATGGGCTCGGTGCCGATCTGCGTGCGGTAGCCCCACCACGGGTTCACCCAATCGTAGCTCTCGTACATCGTGCGGGCGACTTCGCCGTAGTGGGTTTCCCACGGATCCCACAAGCCAAACGAGCCGCAGTTCAGCACGTACAGCACAAAAACCGCGGCGATCGCCAGCCAGCGGATCCAGCGGTCGTGCGGTCCGGGCTCAAACGGCGCGACGTCGAGCGGGTTGGCGAGGATCGGCAACAGCGGCCGACGCGCGGGCGCGGCGACGGGCGCGGCGTCCTCGGCAGCGAGGCCGGCTTCAGCGGATTGAGACAATTCGGTCATGCACTTCCCGGCGAGAGGGGTCCCAAAAGACCGCTGCGGCTTCTATCGGTCGAGGGCAGCAAAGTCAATTGCGCGCGCGGCGGATTGTACCCCATGCCGCCAGCAAAAGCAGGAGGGGCCAGCCGTTGCCGATGCTGCCGGCTTGGCAGCCGCTGGGCTTGGGCGCGTCGCCGCACGCGGCGCAGGTGGTGCGGTAAGTTGTGCAGATGCCGGCTGTGTCGTCGCCGTCCAGCGTGCGCTTTTTGGTCTCGCCGGGATCGGCGCCGGCGTACATCGTCGCCTCCGGGTCGGTGCTGTGGTCCAGGCCCAGCGCGTGGCCGAATTCGTGGGTCAGCGTGCTCTGCAAATCGTACGCCGCGGCGCTGCAGGACGGCGCGACGCAGAAGTCGTGGCCCCAGTCGTCCAGCAGCACGTCGGCATCGCGGATCTCGCCGGAAAAGCGGTCGTAGGTCAGGACCGTGAGCGCCACCACGAGGCTGCCGACGCCTTGCGCCTGCCAGGTCGCCTTGTCGTGGACGAAGTTGACCCAGTTGCCGTTGCCGGTGACGGTGTCGCACGAGCCATCGGCCTTGGTGCTTGTGCACTGCGCGCCGATCGCCGTCGGCGTGCCGCGCGGCAGCCACTGGAGCTGCTGGCCCAGCGGGTTGGCAGCGCAGGTCTGCGGCGTCGAGAGGCCGTTGTCGCAGCCGGTGCACAGGCCGCACTGCACGTCCTGCCAGGTCTGGCCGGAAGCTGTGGCGATCGCCTGCACGTCCACGTCGGCCAGGCCGTCCAGCGTCGTCGCGTCCAGCGCCAGCGGAATTGCCGTGCTCAGCCAGCGGATGCCGCAGCCCTGCGCCGCGCCGCTCTCCGCCGTCGGCAGCGTGCGGTACTGCACCCACGCCAGCGCCGGCTGCGCCACGAGCAGCGGCAGCAGCAGCGCCAGCCGCCTCACTTGCAGTAGCCGAACCCGGCGGGCGCGGTGCTGGCGTTGTCAAAGCCGTAGCCGGTGCAGGTGCCCTTGGCGCACGGGTGCTTGGTGTCGCAGATCGGCGTGCAGGCGCTGGCGACGCAGACAAGCCCGGCGCCGCAGAGGCTTGTGCTGCTGCACGGCAAGCCGGCGGTGGCCGTGCCGGCGGTGCCGCAGACCGTGCTGATGGCGCGGACGTAGTTGGCGCCGGCGACGAGCGTCGGCAGGCAGTTCTGGCCGCTGGGGCACGTGGCGCCGCCGGCTTCGTCGGCGAAAGGCGCGCAGGCGGTGTCGCAGATACCGGCGCGCGGCGCGTCGCTGACGATGTCGCACTGCAAACCGGCTTTGCAATCGCTGACTTGCTGGCACAGGTGCTGGCACATGCCGTCGCTGCCGGCGCTGCCGGTGTTGCGGACGCAGAGGCTGCCGATGGCGCAGCCGGTCTCGGTGGCGGACTGGGTGCAGGCGTGGCCTTCGGCCGTCGGGCTGGCGGCGAGCGGCACGCAGCCGGTGGTGAGGATTGTCGTGGTGGCGGGCGTCTCGGCGACGACGACGCACGCATCGCCGGTCTTGCAGTCGTTGGCGAGCACGTCGCAGCACAGGCTGTCGGCTTGCGTCGGGTCCAGCTGGGCGACGGTGGCGTCACACGTCAGGCTGCCGTTGTCGTAGTGGTAAAAACCGGTGCTGGCGGAGTCAAAGCTGCCGCTGAAGTTCTCGCTGCCGTCGGTGCTGGCGAGGGTGAAGTCGTTGCCCTTGAGCGTGCCGCTCCACGCGCGGTAGTCGCCGACCCAGGTGAGGTTGCAGTCCTTGGCGAGCATGCAGCCGAAGGTGATCGAGCTCGCGCCGCCGGTGCACGTGCCGTCGATCGTGTACGCGCCGGCGCGCGACGCGCAGCTGGGTGCCGGGACGTCCTTGGCGACGTCGGGCTTGGCGTCCGCGGTGGCGTCGGTGCCGGCGATCGCGTCGGTGCCTCCGGCGTCGGTGCCGGTCGCGACGTCAGCGGTCACGTCGCCGCCGTCGCTCGTTGTCGCCTTGCTGCCACAAGCCGCCAGCGCGACGATCGCGCACAAGCCAATGAATTTACGCATGAATTGTCTCCGGAATTTACGAACCCTTCAGGTGCCGCAGCATCCGCACGGCCGTCTGCACCGCCGGGTCGTTTTGGGTCTTGGTGCCTTGCGACTGCAAAATGAACGCGCGAAGGGCTTGAATCGCCGCGTCTTTCTCGCCCAGCTGCAGCAGCGCCGCGGCGTAGTTCAGCTGCAAGCCCGGCCGCGCCTTGGGATGCGCGGCGGCGGCTGCCAGCACGGTCTTGGCGCGATCGGGCCGGCCCAAGTCCAGCCAGGTCAGGCCCAAAGCCTCTTGAATTTCAACGCTCTGCGGCGCAAACCGCTGGCCTTCGGTCAGCACGTCGCGCGCCGCCTCGAACGCCTCGACCTGGCCGTAGACCTGCGCCAGCAGCACGTACGCCGGAGCAAAGCCCGGATCGCCGGCGATCGCCGCGCGCAGTTCCTTGTCCGCCGTCACGCGATCCGGCGCCGCGCCGTTGGGATTCACCTGATCCAGCGCCACGCGCGCCGCCAGCATGTGGCCGTTCGGGTGGCCGGGATCCAGCTTGAGCAGCGCCGCCACGGCGTCCAGCGTGCCCTTGGCGTCGTGCAAGTCATAGCGCGCCTTGGCCAAATTCAGCCACGCGTCGACAAAAGTCGGGTCGGCAGCGACGGCGCGCGCCAGCACGTCGGCGGCGTCCTTGGGCTTGTCGCGCTTGAGCTGCAGCACGCCGAGGTAGTACAGCGTCTCGGCGTCGGTCGGTCGCAACTGCAGAGCTTCGTTCAGGAATTTTTCGGCGCGGGTATAATCTTCGTGCTCCAGCGCTTCGACAGCCTGGTTGCTCGCGGCGACAAATTGCTTCTCTGTGGCGTCGCAGCCGGCCTGCGCCAGAGCGGCAATCAGCACCAGTGGCACAGCGCGCACGAACATCGAGACCCCCGCGACGTCAGGCAATCAATGCGATGCAAAGACGAATGGATACACGACGTTGGTAATGCCGCCGCCCTTGGCCTGCGGGAATTTCCAAGCCTTGACGTTGTTCAGCACGCAGCTCTCAACGCTGTCGTTGCCGATGGTCGATTCGTCGATCTTGGCCGGATTGACCGTGCCGTTGGGCTGGATGATGAACTTGACCTTGATTTTACCCGACAAATCCGGGTTGGTCTGCAAGCCCTTCTGGTAGCACGCCTTGATCGCGCCCATCTTGGTGGCGATGTAGGCTTTGATGACCGGCTTGGGCAGCTCGCCCGTTGCGTCGCCGACGCTGCCGCCGACGCGCACCAAATTCTGCTGCTTTTCCTTGACGTTGAGCGTCGGCTCTTTGCCGCCGGCGTTCAGGTCCTTGCCCAAGCCGCCCGCGACTTGCTTGCCGGTCTCCGAGCCATCGCCCGCGCCGCGCCGCCCCGGTCCGCCACCCAGCGCGTCCGCCGCGCGGTTGCTGGAATCGGCTGCCACGCCGGCGATCGGCTGGCCGCCCGAGCCGTCATCCTCGGCAAACAGCTTTGTCGACGGCGTGTCCACGGCCTTGAGCGCATCGTCGATCTGCGCGGTATTCTTGGCCAATTCGTCCTTGACGATGTCGTGGACCTTGTCCTTGCGGTCTTCCTCGTTGAGCTTGTCCAGCTCGTTCTTGACCGCTTCGGCCTTTTTCTCTTCCTTCTGCGCCGGCTGCACCGG
>CAIPXZ010000803.1 GCA_903869075.1 uncultured Myxococcales bacterium
ACTGCAGCCCCTGGTTGATGGTCCGCGCCAGCGTCGTCACCGTCCGCCGCACGTTCAGGTAGCGATTTTGCGGGTCCGTCGACGCCGTCCGCGCGCCCCAAATGCGGATGCCGCGATGGGCAAAGACCTGCAGGCCGTTGATCCCGTCGTTGTTGAGTGCAGTCAAATCATGGGGTTGCAAGAACAGCGCCAGATCGACGACGCCGTTGAGCACCTCATTGGCCGGCGCCCGGAACACGCCTTGCGCCCGGTCGCAGCGCGCGATGACGCCGGCGACGTGGCCCGCCGGTGGAATCGCCGCGCCGCCGGTGGATGGCACGACCCACGGATAGTAGAAAGCCGCGAAACTACTGTCGAAAAGCCGTCGCCACTGTTGCGCGCCAACCGGCGTCGTCTCCGCCGGAAAATCCAGCAGCGCCACGCGATCGCGGCGCAGCTCGCACTGCGCCACCACGGCCTGCTGCACGATCTCCAGATCCTTCGGTGACTTGAAGCCCGCGGAATTCTTCAGGCACCACGGCAGGTCCGGCAGCACGAGCAGGTCGATCTCGTCAGAATCGGCGATCGCCGCGAGGCCAAAGCGGCTGCCCGGTCCGAGATCGGCGCCGATGAAGTCCTCGGCGACGATTGTGAACAGCCCGTCCGTGCCGCCTTCCAGCCGCACATCGCTGATTTCCGCCGGGAAACAGCCGGGCAGCGGCGTCGGCGGGTCGAGGCTCGTCACCGTAATCAGCCGCGACGCGCCGTTGACGACGCGCTCAACGAACTGCGGCGATTGCCGCGACAGGTTCACGCCGCGGAACACCTCGCGCGTCTGGTGGGTCTCGACCGTCAGGTCAAAGCCGACCGGGTCGATCAAAGTCGGCGCCGCCGAGCGGAATTCGCGCTCCAGCGGCTCGCGCTCCGCCCACGACAACACGCGACCATCGACGTTGGTGATGACGCGATAGGTCGCCGCTTCGTCGTCGTGGATGCGGACCAGCGTGCCACGCGCCATGCCATGCGTGCTCTTGACTGTAACGCTGGACTCGCCGATGTGGGCGTCAACGCTGATGAAAGTCTGGATCGGCGACTGGCTCGGGCGCACCGACACGCGCACGTGGTTGCCCCACATCCCTTCGGAAGCGGCTGAAACCAGAAGCGTATTTTGCTTGTCGGCGTCGCGCAACCGGGCGCTGGCCTTGCTGGCAATTTCGCCGCGCGCGCGCTCGAACAGGTGGGCGATGCGCACGACGTAGCAGTGGACGCCGCCGTTGAGGAAGAAGCCGTCGATGGCGGCGGCGAGGTAGCTGCCGACATCAAGCGCGCCAAATTGTTCGTGAAACTCAGCGACGCCGGCAATGCGCACCGGCTCGCTGACCGGTCCGCGCTCGCACAGGCCAAAGAAACACGGCACGCCGGTCTCGACCACGCCAAGGCCGCGCGGCTGGTCGATGACCCGTTCGATGCGAACGCCTGGCGGACGAGGCATGACCATGGGATCTCCCAGCCGGGCGCGGAACGCACCTCGCCCCTACTTGCGTGACTTATTGATTTCCTTGTTGATATCGGAAATCTCTTTGACCCAAATCTGCCGCTCTTTGTGCTCCATGCTGAGCACCTCGTCGAGCGACCAATGAAAGTGGTAACCGATGTAGGCTACCTCCTGGTACAGGCGGTCCAGGGGGTAGCTTACGATTCCCCCAGATCACCTCCGGTGTCGATCTCGAAATTGTGACCGCATTCCGGGCACTTGGCCTTGACCAGCGACGTCCCTTCCTCGTTGATGCGCCGGTAGAAATCCTGCAGGTACGCGAGGTCCGCCGAGAACAGCGACTCGATGACCGACGGGTTGATGGACTTCAGCGAGCCGAGCTGCTCGATCACCCGCGACAGCAAAATGATCACCAAGTACGCGCGGTTATTTTGCACGCGGTAGTCCTGCAGCGGCAGGATTTCGTCCTTGGCGGTCGCCAGCCGCATGATGCCTTTCTTGTGCACGACGCCGTCTTTGTCGACGTAGCCGCGCGGTAGCGTGAACTCGAATTGGGTCGTGAACGACATGCCATCCTCCAGAAGAAGCCGGTGCTAGGGAAGCACAGACCGGCGTTTGCCGCAACGGCCGCGCCGGTTGCTACCGGGCAAAGCGCTGCAAAGCGCGAATTACAGAGAAGTATTTCTCGGGAACCAGCCGCGTCAGCAGGGTCAGAATTTTCGCGTCCTTGCCGACGAGGATGCGGTCACGGCCGCGCTCCACGCCGTCCAGGATGATCGTCGCGGCGCGGTCGGCGCTCGTCAGCGCGATCTTGTCGAAGTCGCGCTCCAGCTTGCGCCGGTCGATGCGGCCGAGGTCGTCAGATGTAAACCGCGCGTTGCGCACGATCGACGTTTGTATACCTCCAGGGTGCACGCTAACGGCGCGGACGCCGGTCTTGTGCAGGTCGTGGCGCATCGCCTCGGTGTAGCCGCGCACAGCGAATTTCGCTGCAGAGTACGCGGAGTTCGCCGGCCACGCGAGGATGCCATAGAGGCTCGACAAGTTGACGATGACGCCGGAGTCGCGCGCCAGCATGCCGGGCAGGAATGCGTGCGTGCCGTGGACGACGCCCCAAAAATTGATGTTCATCAACCAATTCAGGTCGACATATGTCATGTCCTGGACGCGCTGCAGCAGCGCCACGCCGGCGTTGTTGAAGAGGCTCTGACTGGATCACACCAGATGGAGGGTGGTCGACCCTGCCCTGGGCGGCGGTCAGTGCCCCGAGGGAGTGAGCATTGCTTGTGGCCGTGCCAATCTCCAAATGTTCGTCATCAGCCACG
>CAIPXZ010000804.1 GCA_903869075.1 uncultured Myxococcales bacterium
GGCGGACATCTCGAACAATAGCCCGGGACTTCAGTCCCGGGTGCACGAGGTCGAGCTTGCGACCGCCCTCGGGGTCTGCGCCAATCCACCGCGGCGCCGTGACATTTCTTTGCAGAACCCCGCTCATGGGCTAAGGTCGCAGCCTGCGGATCCCCGTGTCTGGAGCCAGCATGTTCGAGTCCTGTGCCACGACCGGCCCTGATAGTCTGGTCAATTGCCACGATTACACGCCGTTTCAGCTCCTGCTCTTCTGTGGCGGCTGCTGGCTCTGGGTCGTCGCCTACATCGTGTTGCTCGTGCGCGCGCGGCGCTACAAATTCCTCGAGATGCCGATGATCGCCGGCGCTGGCAACTTCGGCTGGGAGCTCACCTATTCGCTGATCTGGGGCACCAACATGGGCAAGATCGCGTTCTGGGCATACAAGGCGTGGCTGTTGCTGGATCTCGTCATCGTTTACTACCTCTACACGTGGGGCGACAAACAGGGCTGGTCGCCGCAGATGCGCGTCTATTACAAGCCGATGTTTATCCTCTGGACTGTTGTGTTCGTGGCGCTGTTTGGCGTCTATCCCATCGATCACAATGACCACACAATCGGTGCCATCACTGCCTACGCCGACAACCTGCTGATTTCCGTGGCCTACGTCTACATGATCACGCGCTTGACGGACGTCCGCGGGCTGTCGCCGTGGGTCGCGTGGTTGAAGTGCATCGGCACCGGCACCAACACAATCTTCATGTTCCTGCGCTTCCCGGAAGACAACTTCCTGCATCTGCTCGGCGTGATCCTCTTCTTCTTCGACATCGCCTACATCTACATGCTCTCGCTGCGCCGCAAGCGCCAGGCCGCGGGCATCCCGGGCGTGCCGCCGCTGGATTCGCTGGAGCCTGTCGCTTATCCAACGACCCAGGGCGCGCCATATGTGGGTGAGGCGCTGAGCTGATGACGTTTTCCGCGCCTCCCGAGACGCTGCCGCTGCTGCCAGGCCTGCAAGTGCTGGCTTTGGTCGCCGCCGACGCCGACCTGGTGACGGTGCGCGCCAACCGCGATGGCCAGATGCTGTTGGTGACGGTGCCGCGCGCCGATCCGCCGCCGGCGCGCGCGCTGGCGCGGCTGCTGAACCAGCTTGAAATCTGTCGCGATCTCGTGGCGTCCGGCGTCGCCCGCACGCTGTCGCTGGCGCAGCTTGGCCACAAGCCGGCGCTGCTGCTGGCGGATGTGCCGGGCCAGGCGCTGGCGCTCGAGACCGCGCGCGGGCCGATGCAGCTGCCGCGCTTTCTGGACCTCGCCATCGCGATGACGCAAGCCGTCGCCGAGCTGCACGACCGCGACATCGTCCACCGCAACCTCTCGCCGCACAGCCTGCTCGTCGATCCGGACGGCCACGCGACGCTGTTTGACCTCGGTTTTGGCATGCGCCTGCAGCGGCGGCGCTCGGCGGTCGCGGCGCAAGGGCGGTTTGACGGCCGGCTGCTGTACGCCTCGCCGGAGCAGACCGGGCGCATGAACCGCGGCGTGGACCACCGCACGGACTGCTACGCGCTCGGCGTGTCGTTTTTCGAGATGCTGACGGGCCACACGCCGTTCGCCGCCACCGATCCGCTTGAGCTCGTGCACTGCCACATCGCGCGGGTGCCCAAGGCGGCGCACGAGGTGAACGAGGCGGTGCCGCCGGCGATTTCCGCAGTTGTCGCCAAGCTGCTGGCCAAGATGCCGGAGGATCGCTACCAGACGGCGCGCGGGCTGCTGTTGGACCTCGAGCACGCGCGCCATGAGCTCCACGCGCTGGGCTGGGTGCCGAGCTTTGAGCCCGGCGCGCGGGAAGTGCCGATTTGGCTGCGGATTCCCGGCAAGCTGTACGGCCGCGAGCCAGAAGTCGCGGCGCTGGGCCAGGCGTGGCAGGCGACGCTGGCGGGCAAGCCGTCGCTCGTCGTGGTGCGCGGTCCGGCGGGCGTGGGCAAGTCGCAGGTCATCGGTGAGCTGCGCGGGCTGGTGGCGCAACGCCGCGGCTTCTTTGTGACCGGCAAGTTCGACGCCGTGCGCACGAGCGGACCGTACGCGTCGGTGATGGACGCGGTGCGCGAGCTGGCGCGGCAAGCGCTGGCCGAGAGCGACAGCCAGATTGCGGCGTGGCGCGCGGCGATCCTCGCGCAGCTGGGGCCGAACGCGCGCATCGTCGTCGACCAGGTGAGCGAAGTGGCGCCGATCGTCGGCGAGCTGCCGCCGCTGCCGCCGGTGCCGGACTCCGAGGCGCAGAACCGCTTTCGCGGCGCCTTCCGCGACTTCATCCGCGTATTTGCCACGGCGGAGCGGCCGCTCGTGCTGTTCCTCGACGACGTGCAGTGGGCCGATCCGGCGGCGCTCGAGCTGCTGCGCGAGTGTCTGACGGACGCGCAGCCGCATCACCTGCTGGTTGTCTGCGCGACGCGCAAGGCGGAAGGCCAGGGCGTGGCCGACGCGGCGCTGGCGGCGATGCTGGCGGCGCTGGCGGACGCGCAAGTGGCGGCGCTGGACCTGCGGCTGGAGCCGCTGGGCGTGCCGGCGATTGCCCAGCTGCTGGGCGACACGATGCGCCTGCCGCCGGCGGCGACCACCGAGCTGGCGGAGGCTGTGGCGGAGCGCACCGGCGGCAATCCGCTGCTCGTGCGCGTGATGGTCGAGACGCTGTACGACGAGGATTTGCTGCGGCTGGACGTCGACGCCGGGCGCTGGACCTGGGATTTGCCGGCGATTCGCCTGTCGGCGGCGGCGCACGATGTCGTCGATTACATCGACGGCGTGCTGCAGCGGCTGGCACCCGACGTGGCGGCGGTTGTCAAGGCGGCGGCATGTCTGGGCGCGACGTTCTCGTTCGCCGAGCTGGCGGCGGCGACGCAGCTGCCCTTGCCGCTCTTGGCGCGCCATGTGCGCGCGGCGCTGTCGGCAGGCGTGCTGCAGGAGCGCGATGGCACCGCCGGTCTGGACCAGCTCGCGGCCGACGACGCCGAGGCGGACCAGCTGCTGGCGGTTGTGCCGGCCGACATCTCGCTGTCATTTGGCCACGATCGGCTGCAGCAAGGCGCGTACGCGCTGTTGGGCACGGACGCCGCGGCGACGGTGCACGGCCGCATCGGCGCGGCGCTGCTGGCGACCTTGGACGCGGCGCAGCTGGAAGATCGGCTGCTGGAAGTCGTCGACCACTTGAACCGCAGCGCGGCGCCGGACTTGAGCGATGCCGAGCGGTTGCAGCGCATCGCGCTCAACCTGCGCGCCGGCCGCAAAGCGCGGGCGACGATTGCCTACGTGACCGCCGCCACGTCCTTGCGCCACGGCGCCGATCTGGTGCGCGACGCCGACTGGCACGATGCGTACCCGACCGTCTTTGCGCTGCACCTGGAGCTGGCGCTGTGTACGGCGCTCGTGGCGACGCTGGAGGCGGCGGAGCCGTTGTTCCGCCTGTGCCTGAACCGGGCGCGGACGCCGCTGGACAAGGCGCGCGTACACGCAAGCCGCATTCCGCTGGAGGAGCGCTACGCGCGCATGGACCTGCAGATCGCCGACGCGCTGGCGGGGCTGCGGCTGCTGGGCGTGCCGCTGCCGGAGCGGCCGTCGACGGCGCGCGTGGGCGTGGCGATGCTCGAGTCGCGGTGGCGGATGCGCGGCCGCAAGCCGGCGGATCTCGTGGACTTGCCGCTTGTCGAAGATGAGCGCGTGCGGCTGGCGGCGGAGATCCTGCAGTCGATCACCGGCATGGCCTACAGCATGAGCGCGAACATGGCGGGGCTGACCTACCTGACGCTCGTGAACCTGACGCTGCGCCATGGCCTTGTCGATTCGTCGCCGTACGGCATGGCGATTTACGGCTTGCTGCTGGCGACGGCGTTTGGCGATTACGACGGCGGCGACGCTTTTGGCCTTGCGTCGCTGCAGGTTGCGGATCGGCTGGACTCGCGCTTCAACCGCGGGCGGTGCCTGTTCCTCAACGCCACGCTCATCAGCCACTGGTCGCGGGACGTGCGCCACAACCGCGAGCTGCTGCTGGAAGCGCGGCCGATGTGCGAGCGCAACGGCGACATCGACCACGTGACCTACGTCGACACGCAGCTGACGCTCGGGGACATCATCAAGGGCACGGCGCTGGCCCCGGTGCTGGCGCAGGCGGACGGCCGCGGCCAGTGCGCGCGCAAGTGGCGAATGCTGACGATGGTGCCGTATTTCCAGGCGACGACGCAGTGGGCCAAGGCCCTGCGCGGCGAGACCAACCGGCTGGATAGCTGGGAAGACGCGGGCTTTCACGACGCCGAGTTCGAGCGCGCGCTGACGCAGCTGAAGTATCCGCCGGCGGAGATGTTCGTGCTCGTGCGGCGGCTGTCGACGCTGGTGCTGGGCGGCAACTGGTTCGAGGCGCTGCGGCTTGCGGAGCTGGCGCGCGCCAACCTGCACGGGCTGGCGGGGCAGCTGCTGGCGTCGGAGTTCACGTTTTTCCACGGCCTGGCGCTGGCGGACGGTCTGGCGGTGTCGTCGGGCGGCAACGTGCGGACGATGCGCCGCGCGCTCAAGCGCCACATCCAGCAGCTGGGTAAGTGGGCGCGGCGGGTGCCGATCAATTTTGCCGCGCGCCACCTGATCCTGCAGGCGGAGCTGGCGCGGCTGGATGGCGCGTCCGAGCGGGCGCGCGGGCTGTTTGCGGCGGCGATTGCGGCGGCGGGTGACGCCGATGAAGGCCACACGCGGGCGATGGCGTGCGAGCGCGCGGCGCGGCTGCATCACGCGCTGGGGCGCTCGGCGGAGGCGCGCGAGCTCGTTGGCCGCGCTGTCGTCGATTACGCCCGCTGGGGCGCGACGGCGAAGGTCACGCAGCTGGAAGCCGCGTATCCACAGCTGTTTTCGCACGGCGGCGCGCCGGCGCTGGGCAACGACCTGCTGTCGGGCGACGACGCGCTGGACCTGCAGACAGTGCTCAAGGCGGCGCAGGCGGTGTCGAGCGACATCCGCTTGGGCTCGGTGCTCGGCAAGGTCATGAGCGCGGCGATCGAGAATGCCGGCGCCCGCACCGGCTTTCTGCTGCTGGATCGCGATGGTCAGCTCAAGGTCGAGGCGGCGTCCAGCACCGACCGCGCGCCGCAGACGCAGCAAGGCCTGGCGCTGGCAGATGTGCCGGAAATTTCAGCGCACATCGTGCATTTTGTGGCGCGGACCGGTGAGACGGTGCTGCTGGAAGACGCGCGCCACGACCCGCGCTTTGCCGCCGACCCGCATTTTGCCCGCGCGACGCCGGTGTCCGTGCTGTGCGTGCCGTTGGTCAACCAAGGGCGCACCGCGGCCATCATCTACCTCGAAAACGATCTGACCGCCGGCGCTTTCACGGCCGGTCGCGTCCGCGTGCTGCAGCTGTTGTCGGCCCAGGCGGCAATTTCAATTGAAAACGCGCGGTTGTATGAAGAGGTCGAGGGCATGCTGCGCTCGTTCGCGCGGTTTGTGCCCACTGAATTCCTGCAGATTTTGCGGCACACGCGGATCTCGGACATCGAGCTGGGCGAGAGCGTGTGTAAAGAGATGAGCGTGCTGTTCAGCGACATCCGCGGCTTTACGTCGCTGATGGAGACGATGACGCCCGATGAGAACATCGGCTTTCTGAACGCGTACTTGACGTTCATGGAGCCGTGCATTCTCGAGAACGGCGGCTTTGTCGATACCTACATCGGCGACGCCATCATGGCGCTGTTTGCCGGCGATGCCGACACCGCCGTGAACGCCGCGGTGGCGATGCAGCGCGCGCTGGAGCCGTTCAATGCCGGCCGCCGCGCCGCGGGCAAGCCAGCGATTGAGATGGGGATTGGCATCAACACCGGCGAGCTGACGCTGGGCACGATCGGTGGCCATGACCGCATCAAGTGCACGGTTTTGGGCGATTCCGTGAACCTCGCATCGCGCGTGGAGAGCCTGACGAAGAAGTACGCGGCGCAAATCCTGTTGTCGGACGCGACGTTGGGACGCCTGAAGGACCGCAAGCTGTTCGACGTGCGGCCGGTGGATCGCGTGCGCGTCGTCGGTCGCGTCGATCCGGTGGAGCTGTTTGAGGTCTTTAGCGCGGAAGCGGCGGATCGCCGCGAGGCCAAGCGTCTGGCGGCGCCTCGCTGGGAAACAGCGCTCGGGCTGTACTACGGCCGCCACTTTGCCGACGCGCATGCGCACTTTCTCGGGCTCGCGGACGTGCTGCCGGACGACGTGCCGTGTAGACTATTCCTGCAGCGGTCCGCGCATCACGCGCAGAACCCGCCGCCGGCCAGCTGGGACGGCGTGGAAGTGCTGGATCACAAGTAGGGGCCAGTGACGAAATGCTGAAATCGATCGCCAGCTTGTGTCGCCGAGCGTACCGCCGGAGGTGGGCGCACTTGGCGACCCAGCCGAAAAGCAAAAGTACGTGAGTGATTCTGAGCCAATGGCTCACGGCGGTGGGTTGTACCGCCGCCGCGACGGACGGAGGTGGCGATGACCCGACGCAACTCAACCGACGTGACAGCCGTTGCGCGCCATGCGTCGTGGGTCGGCAACGCGGAGACGCTGGCGGTGCCGCCGCAGCGGCGTCCGGGCGCACCGGCGTGGATGCAGATGCCGGCGTTTCGCGACCTGCCCGAAGCCGCCGTGCTGCGGCTGCAAGCGGTGATGGAGCCGCGCAAGTACCCGATCGACGCGCCGCTGATGCGCCAGGGTGAGCCGGGCGACGGCTTCCTGGTGCTGGACACCGGCCGCGTGCGCGTGACGGTCTGCGATGAGAACAGCGAGGTCGTGTTCCAGCGCTACATGGACGCGCCGGGCGTGATTGGCGAAGCGGCGGTGCTGACCGGCGAGAACCGCACGGCGACGGTGACGGCGGAGACGGCGGTGCTGGCGTTCTTTGTCGACGCGGAGACGCTGCGCAACCTCTGCGCGGTCTACCCGCCGACGGCGGAGTTCCTGACGGCGTTGGTCGGCGAGCGGCTGATGGCCTCGGACAGCATCCGCAAGGTCGGCAAGTACGAGGTGACGGGGCGCCTGGGCTCCGGCGGCGTGGCGACCGTGTTCTCCGCCGTGCATCCGCAGCTGCAGCGGCCGGTGGCGCTGAAAATGCTGTCGCACGCCCTGGTTTTTGACAAAGCTTTCGCCACGCATTTTGTCCACGAAGCGCAGCGCGTGGCGCAGATGGACCACCCGAACATCGTCCGCGTCTATGACACCGAGCGGGCGTATGGCACGCAGTTCATCGTCATGGAGCGGCTGAGCGGTGACGTGCTGCAGACGCCGGCGGACGGCGGGCAGATGCGCTCGTGGTCGAGTGTCCGGCGCATCCTCGTGCAAGTGCTTGAGGCGCTTGCGTATTCCCACGCGCGCGGGCTGATCCACCGCGACATCAAGCCGTCTAACATCTTCATGACCCGCGACGGCGTGGTCAAGCTGTTGGATTTTGGCATCGCCATGGCGGTGGACGGCGGGCCGTCGGTGCGCGAGGGCAAAATCCTCGGCACGCCGGCTTACATGTCGCCGGAACAAGCGTCGGGACACCGGCTGGACGGGCGCAGTGACCTGTATTCCGTGGGGATTTTGGCGTTTGAGCTGTGCACCGGCCAGCGGCCTTTCGCCGGCGACACCGTCGACGCGCTGCTGCGGGCACACGTGCACACGCCGCTGCCGAATCCGCGCGAGCTGGCCCCCGACATCCCGGCGGAACTCGCTGAATTCCTCGAGATTGCCACCGCCAAGAACCCCGACGATCGCTACGCCTCGTGCGCGCAGGCGGCCGACGCGCTGCGCGCCCAGGACCCGCGGGCGGGCGAGGAGCTGGGGCTGACGACGCTGGCGGTCAGCTTTCCGCTGGGGCAGCGCACGGAAATCGAGCGGCTTGTCGCGGAGTTGACGGCGCGGATTCGCCTCGTGCGCGGCGCGCGGGTGCTGCTGGCGGCGGATGATGGCGCAACGCTGGGGGCGGCGCGCGAGCC
>CAIPXZ010000805.1 GCA_903869075.1 uncultured Myxococcales bacterium
GTGCCCGACGCCGCGCCGGATACAGCCGACGCCGCCGCCGACAGCGCCGCGACCGACGGGACGACGGCGGCTGACAGTGCTGCGGTGGATGCCGCGGTGGACGCCAGCGCCGCAACCGGCGAAGTTGGCGCGCTGTGCGGCGCTGCTGGCGACAATCCGTGCGCCGCGGGCCTCGTCTGCTGCTACCCGTGCGGCATGGCCGGCTGCCACAACACCTGCGCTGTGCCGTGCGCCAACACGCCGGGCTGCATGAACGGCTGCATGGCCCTGCCGTAACCGCAGCTTGCCAAGCCCCCGCGGCGTCCTAAGCTGAGCGTCCATCCCCGTCGGCGCTGCCCTGTGCCGGCGCAAGGGGCGACCGATGCCAGCGTCCGTGCCGTGGTGGAAGCGCACCACCGTCTACCAAATCTACCCGCGCTCGTTCGCCGACGGCAACGGCGACGGCGTGGGCGACCTCAGCGGCATCCTCGGCAAGCTCGATTACCTGCAGGCGCTGGGCGTGGAGACGCTGTGGCTGTCGCCGTTTTTCCAGAGCCCGCAGGCGGACTTTGGCTACGACATCAGCGACCACCTGGCCATCGCCCCGGAGTACGGCACGCTCGCCGACGTCCGCGCGCTCATCCACGCGGTCCATGCGCGCGGCATGAAGATCGTCTTTGACATGGTGCTGAACCACACGTCCGACGAGCATCCGTGGTTCCTGGACGCGCAAAAGGGCCGCGGCGCCGCCAAGCGCGACTGGTACATCTGGCGCGACGGCCGCAAGCCCGCCGGCAAGGCGCCGCCCAACAACTGGCGCTCGATGCTCGGCGGCAGCGGCTGGCACTACCACGACGCCAGCGACCAGTGGTACTTCGCCAGCTTCCTCGGCTTCCAGCCGGACCTGAACTACCGCAACCCGGCGGTCAAGGCGGCGATGCTCGGCGTCGTGCGCCACTGGTTCGCCGAGGGCGTCGACGGCATGCGTCTGGACATCTTCAACGCGCTGTTCAAGGACGCGGCGTTCAGCGACAACCCGTTCTCCTGGCGGCCGGTGCCGACCGAGTCCAACCCGCACGGCTACTTCCAGCGCCACGTCCACACGATCGACCACCCGGACACGCTGGCTTTTGCCCGCGAGCTGCGCCAGGTCGTCGACGAATTCAGCGATCCACCGCGCTTTCTTGTCGGCGAGGTGTTCGGCGACGCGACGACGCTGCGCAGCTATTGCGGAGAGGCGGCCGATGGCCTGCACCTTGTCTTCCTGTTCGAGACGCTGACGGCGCCGCTGCACGGCCGCGCGGTGCGCAAGCTGATCCGCGACTTTGAGGCGGCGTTCCCGGAGCCGTTCTCGCCGACCTGGGTGTTTGGCAACCACGATCGCCCGCGCCTGAGCGTGCGCGTGCGCGGTCAGGCGGCGAAGGCCAAGCTGTTGGCGGCGCTGCAGCTGACCGTGCGCGGCGTGCCGTTTCTGTACTACGGCGAGGAAATCGGCATGGAGAACCACGCCGTGCCGCTGCACGAGGGCCTCGACCCGGTGGCGAAGCGCTTCCAACTCGTGCCGCAGCCGCTCGTGGCCTGGTTTCGCCGCCGCGGCATTTTGCTGAACCGCGACGAGTGCCGCTCGCCGATGCAATGGACCGGCGCTGGCAACGGCGGCTTCACGCCGCCCGGCGTAACGCCGTGGCTGCCGCTGCACCGCAACAGCCACACGGTCAACGTGGCGGCGCAGGACGCGGACCCGGACTCACTGCTGGCCTGCTACCGGCTGCTGCTGGCGCTGCGGCGCGCGGAGCCGGCGCTGCAGGCGGGGGCGCTGCGCTGGCTGGACGAACTGGCGCTGCCGCCAGACGTCGTCGCGTTCAGCCGCGAGCTGGCGGAGGATCCGCCGCGCAACGTCGCTGTCTTTCTGAACTTTGCCGCGGCGCCGGTGACGCTGGATCTGGGCAGCCTCGCCGGGCGGGTGATGGTGTCGACGCGGACCGGCGCGCGGCTGCCCGTAGCGCCGCGGTACGCGCTGCAGGGCCACGAGGCGCTGGTGGTGGTGGCGGCGTAGGCGGGAGACGGTGCCCGCCCCTGTGAGGCTGCGGATCCCGTATTCGCGTCCCATCGCCTTTTGCCGCGGCACCAC
>CAIPXZ010000806.1 GCA_903869075.1 uncultured Myxococcales bacterium
CTCATCGCCCCGCCGGTCAGCATCTCGGGCAGCAGCAGCGCCACAAGCCACGGCGCGCGGCGGATAAAGTAGCCCCAAAATCCCGTTTCAAAATACGAGGTTTCGACCGGCTGCACCGCGCCCATGCGCTGGAAATCGCTCGTCGCCTGCTGCGCCAGGAAGTCCATGACGTCGTCGACCGTCACAAGCCCCAGCAGCCGCCGGTGCTCATCGACGACCGGCAGCGCGACGAGGTCATAATGCTCAATTAATTTCGCGGCTTTGTCCTCAGCCGTCGTCGGCAGCACGCAGATCACTTCCTCGCGCATCACGTCGGCGATCGGCTTGTCCGGGTGCGCCAGGATCAGCTCGCGCATCGACACGACGCCGACCATCACGTCGCCCGGGCTGACGACGTAGACGTACGACACCGTCTCCACTTCCTCCGCGCGCTGCCGCACCCGCTCAATCACCGCCGCGACGGTCATATCCACAGGAACTTTCAGCACTTCCGTGGTCATCAGCGCGCCGACGGTGCCGTCTTCCCACTTCGCCAGCGCGCGTACTTCTGCGGCGTCCGCCGGGTCCATCTGCGCCAAAACCGCTTCGGCGACATGGTCTTCCAGATCGCCAAACAGCTCCGCGGCGTCATCCGCCGACATCTCCTCGACGATCCGCGCCGCGCGCTTGGCGCCCAGCCGACCGACGAGCTCGACCTGCCGCTCGCTGTCGATGTACTCAAGCACGTCCGCGGCGTCGTCGGCGTCCAGCGCCAGCAGCAGCCGCTCCGCCTCCGCCAGATCCGCGCGCTCGATCAGCTCGGCGAAGTCCTTGGCGTGCAAATCCGCGTAAGCAGCGCGAATCGCCTCAGGATTTTGCGACAGCAGCGTGTGCAGGGCGCCTTCGAAATCTTGCATCCCGCCCTCCATCAGCCGCGCCCCGCCAGCCGGAGGAACATGTACCGCACCGGATCCAGCTCATCGCCGTGCGGATACGCCGCGCCCAGCGCATTGCGCGGCGAGCCGTCATCCGCCAGCGGCCGGTTGCCACGCCCTTGCTGCTGCCGCGACCGCCAGCCCGACCGCTCCGCCTCCTGCGCCGCCTCCCAGCGCTCCTGCACGTCCAGCAGCTCGGCCAGCGTCGCCGGCAGCCCGGCGTTTTGCGCCATGGACATCAGCACTTTGCCCAAACACGCGGTGTCCGCCATCGCGCGGTGCGCCTCGTCCAGCTGCACGCCCAGACGCTTGGCGACGATGCCGAGCTTCATCGCCCCCTGGCCTTTTTGCGTCTGCCGCGCCAGCACAAGCGGGTCGATCCACTTGGCGCCCTCGGGCAGCGTCTTGCCAACGCGCGCCAGCTCGTGAATCAAAAAGCTGCGGTCAAACGGCGCGTTGTACGCCACCAGCACGCGTCCGCGCAGGCGCTCGAGCAGCGCGTCGGCGACGTCGACAAAGCCCGGCTGGTCCATCAGGTCGTCCGGCGCGATGCCGGTCAGCCGCGTGACGTCCGGGTGCAGCGGGATGCCAGGGTCCAGCAGCGTCGACCAGCGCGCCGTCTCGACGCCGTCGTCGTAGTGGATCACCGAGATTTCAATGACACAATCACCCTGCTCTGGC